>NZ_JCAFUS010000020.1:0-55766 GCF_059371555.1 Stenotrophomonas sp. YJH_SMC_10
CTCCCTGGTGAAATTAGCGCTGTGGAACCACCCGATCCCATCCCGAACTCGGAAGTGAAACGCAGCTGCGCCGATGGTAGTGTGGCTCAAGCCATGCGAGAGTAGGTCATCGCCAGGGTTTACACCCAAAACCCCGCTGCTTGCGCAGCGGGGTTTTTCTTTGTGCGCAGAACAGCGGGTAGTGCCGGCCGCTGGCCGGCAACCCCATGGCCCAGCATCGTCCCGGGAGGTTCACGCCATGCGTGGATGCCCTCCGCGAGGAGGCATGACGCCAACCAAGGTTGGCCGCTACCAATCGATTGCCGGCCAGCGGCCGGCACTACCGGCAGATCCACACCAACCGTGGATGAGCCGCCGACGGTACGCAAAAGAAAAGCGGCGCCCCGTGGGGCGCCGCTCAGGCTTGAATCATGTTCAGTCGAGCAAGGCCCGCTGTTACTTGGCCGGGGCCTTGTCCTTCATCATCGCGTCGCGGGCGGCCTTGAACGGATTGCCTGCATACCAGTTCGGCCAACGATCGCCTGCGGCCAGTTCCTTGCCCACGCCATACATCAGCTGCAGGTCCTCGACGGTGCCGTCCAGCTTCCAGGTGGCTGCGTCGAACTCGTCCTTCGGGCCGTGGTAGCGGTTGGCGCCGTAGTCCGCCGCGGCCTTGCGGCCGGCCTCCACGCCACCCTCGCGCAGGTCTTCGCCGCCATCGGCGTACAGGGCCGGAACGCCGGCCTTGGCGAAGTTGAAGTGATCCGAGCGGAAGTAGAAGCCGCTCTGCACCGCGGTCTCGCCATGCAGCGTACGGTCCTGGGCAGCAGCCAGCGGCTTGAGGATGTCCTCCAGCTCCGAGCTGCCAAAGCCGGTGACGGTCACGTCCTTGGCACGGCCGGCCACCGACATCGCGTCGATGTTGATCACACCGGCGATCTTGTCCAGCGGGAAGGTCGGGTGGGAGACGTAGTACTTCGAACCCAGCAGGCCGGACTCTTCCAGGGTCACCGCCAGGAACACCACCGAGCGCTCCGGCTTCGGATCCTGGTGGGACATGGCTTCGGCCACTTCGAGGATGCCGGCCACGCCGGTCGCGTTGTCGACGGCGCCGTTGTAGATGTTGTCACCGGTCTCGCCCTCGTGCTTGCCCAGGTGGTCCCAGTGCGCCATGTACAGCACGGCCTCGTCGGCACGCTTGCTGCCCGGCAGCACGCCCACCACGTTGCGCGACTGCTTCTGCGCGATCTGGCTCTTCAGGTCGACCGTAGCGGTGGCCTTCAGCGGCACCGGCTTGAAGCCACGCTTGCTGGCGTCCTTGTAGGCCTGGGCCAGGTCCAGGCCGGCACCGGCGAACAGCGCCTTGGCGGCGTCGGCGCTCAGCCAGCCCTGCACCGGAATGCGGGCGTCCGGGTCATCCTTGGCCGGCAGGTCGTACTGCGGGCCGGCCCAGGAGTTCTTCACCACGTCCCAGCCATAGGAAGCGCCGGCGGTGTCGTGCACGATCAGTGCCGCGGCGGCGCCCTTGCGCGCGGCCTCCTCGAACTTGTAGGTCCAGCGGCCGTAGTAGGTCATGCGCTTGCCGTCGAACAGCTTCGCGTCGTCAACATGGAAGCCCGGATCGTTGACGAACATCACGACCGTCTTGCCCTTCCAGTCCTGGCCGGCGTAGTCGTTCCACTTCTGTTCCGGTGCGTCGACGCCGTAGCCGACGAACACCAGGTCGCTGGCATCGATCTTGACCTCCGCCTGGCCGGTCCGGGTACCCACCACCATGTCGGTGCCGAACTTCAGTTCGGTGGTCTTGCCGCCCTGGGTGATCTTCAGCACGGTCGATTCGTCGGCCGTGGTCTCGGTCATCGGCACGTCCTGGAACCAGCTGTCACCGTTGCCGGGCTGCAGACCGATGCGCTGCATCTGGTCGCGGATGTAGTTGACCGTCAGTTCTTCGCCCTTGCTGCCCGGGGCGCGGCCCTCGAACTCATCCGAGGCCAGGGTCTTGACCATCTCGGCGAAGTCGCCGGCATTTATTTCTGGCGAGAACTGGTGGGCGGCGGGCTTCGCCGCAGCGGTATCGGTGGCCGGCGCGGTGGCCGGCGTGTCTTCGCCTTTGCAGGCGCTGAGCGCGGCCGCAGCGGCCAGGCACAGGAGGAGTTTGCGGGGCATCGTCGATTCCTGGAAAACAAAGGGCGGCCGCACACAGGCGCGGCCGGTACACGCGAGTATCACCGAAGCGGCGGTTCCGGCGGGTTCAGTCGGCCGGGGCGGTTTCGCTGTCGAACGGGATCGGCTCGGCACCGGTGACTGGCCCGATGCGCGCGGTGCGATGCACGTACAGCACAACTTCGCGCTCGAACTGCAGCGGGCCACGGACCACCGCGTTGGGGCCGATGATCACGCGGGGCTTGCGGCTGGCGGTCAGCGAGATGCTGAAGTTCGGCTTGCGCACATGCACGCCGCCGTTGACCTGCGAACCGATACCGACGGTGATGTCACCATTGACGGTCTCCACATCCTTGCCGACGCGGCTCTCGACCAGGCCGATGCCGCCGTTGACGGTCTCGACGCCGCCTTCGATCTGGCTGCCGCGATCGCTGAAGATGCTGCCGTTGACGGTGCTGACACCGCCGCTGGCAATCACTTCGCGCCCCAGGCGCACACCGCCGTTGACCGTTTCGATCTTGCCGGTGCGGGCGCGGTCGGCAACCTTCACCCCACCGTTGACGGTGTCGATGCTGCCGGTCTCGACGCCTTCGCCGATGCGGATGCCGCCGTTGACGGTGTCCAGCTTGCCGTAGCGTTGACCCGGTTCGGCGCTGATGCTGCCGTTGACCTTGCTGATGTTCTCCTGGGCACAGACCGGCCCGGTGGCCAGCAGTACGCCCAACAGCAGCGGAATGGAAAGAGTTTTCATGGAGACCTCGAGAGATGTGCGGCTGGCAGGCCGCGTGCGGAGATGTCACCATTCCCTGGTAGCCCCCGCAACTGCCTGAAGTCACTGGAAAGCCCTTGCGCGACAACGTCTTCCCATCACGCCGACATCACATCGCCGCTGCCCGCGGCGGTCGCTGCCTGCTGCTGGGGCTGGCCATGGCGCTGGCCCTGCCGCTGCCGGGTGCTGCGCAGACCACCCGCGAGACCGAGCGCAAGCTGCAGAAACTGCGCACCGAACTGAAGGGCGTGGCGCAGGAGCGACGGCAGATCGAGGGCCAGCGCGGGCAGGCGTCGCAGCAGCTGCGCGAGGCCGACGAGAAGGTGGCACGCACCGGGCGCGCGCTTGCGCAGACCGAAGCGGCGCTGCGCGAGCAGGCCCAGGCCCTGGCCCAGGCCGAGCAGCGCCGCAGCACCCTGCAGAGTAACCTCGCCCAGCAGCACCGCGAACTGGCCGGGCTGCTGCGCGCGGCCTATCAGCTGGGCAACCACGCACCGCTGAAACTGCTGCTGTCGCAGGACACCGTGGCCGATGCGAATCGTGCCCTGGCCTACCATCGTTACCTGCAACGCGAGCGGGCACAGCGCATCACCGCGTTGACCGCTGACCTGAAGGAGCTGGAAGCGCTGCAGGCGCAGATCGCCGAGCGCAAGCAGAAGCTGCAGGGCGCGCACCAGGACCAGAAGCAGCAGGCTGCGGCGCTGGAAGCCGACCGTCGCGATCGCGCCAGGACCGTGGCCTCGCTGGACGAGCGCTTCAAGGACCAGCGCGAGAAGGAACAGGCGCTGGGCCAGGACGCCAAGGCGCTGGAAACACTGCTGGCCAACCTGCGTGCTGCTGCGGCCCGTGCGGAGGCCGAGCGCCGGGCCGCTGCGCGCCGCGCGGCCGCGGAGAAGGCCGCCGCCGAGCGTGCCGCGCGCCAGGCTGCGGCACAGGGCCGGCCACCACCGCCGCCGACCAAGGTGCCGCCTGCGGTGGCATCGGCACCGGCGCCGAAGGTCGGTGGCCTGGGCTGGCCGTTGTCCGGCAACCTGCTGGCGCGCTACGGCGGCAAGCTGCCCGACGGCCGCACCAGCAGCGGCGTGCTGATCGGCGCGCCAGCCGGCAGCACGGTCACGGCCGTGGCCGATGGCACCGTCGTGTTCTCCGACTGGATGACCGGCTACGGCATGATCCTGATCGTCGACCACGGCAACGGCTACATGAGCCTGTACGCGCACAATGACACCCTGCTGAAGGATGCCGGCGCGCGGGTCAGCCGTGGCGATGCGGTGGCCAAGGTCGGCAATTCCGGCGGCCAGGGCGTGACCGCGCTGTACTTCGAGCTGCGCCGTGGCGGGCAGCCGGTCAATCCGGACAGCTGGCTGCAGCGGCGCTGAACCCGGGCTCGCCGCATGCACGGCGGATTCAACGGGAATTTAGCCGTGCTTCGCGCATAATCGGCCCATGTGCCTTGAGCACGATGCCAACGTCGACAGGAGTGCTCCATGCGCGCAGCCCGTACCGCCACCCTCTTGCTGGCCCTGTTGCCAGCGCTGTCCTGGGCGCAGCAGACCGCGCCCGCTCCGAGCCAGGAAACCGGCGGGCAGGCAGCGAACAGCGAGGAGGCGGTGACCTCGAAGGTGCCGCTGGAGGAAATCCGCCGCTTCGTGGCCGTCTACAACGCGGTGCGTGCGGCCTATGTCGATCCGGTCGATGACAAGAAGCTGATGCAGTCGGCCGTGCGTGGCCTGCTGCTCGACCTCGATCCGCACAGCACCTACTTCAACAAGGAAGATGCGCAGGCCTTCGACGAGCAGGCCAATGGCGCCTACGACGGCATCGGTGTCGAGCTGCAGCAGCAGCCGGACAACGCCAGCATGAAGGTGATCTCGCCGATCGACGACACGCCGGCGGCCAAGGCCGGCATCCTTGCCGGTGACCTGATCATCGCCATCGACGGCAAGCCGATCAGTGCGATCGATGCCAGCGAGCCGTTGCGCGGCCCGGCCGGCAGCAAGGTGGTGCTGACCATCGTGCGCGAAGGCAGGCCCAAGCCGTTCGATGTCAGCCTCACCCGCCAGACCATCCGCGTGACCAGCGTGCGCAGCCGCCTGCTCGAGCCGGGCTATGGCTATATCCGCCTGAGCACGTTCCAGGCCGATACCGGTTCGGACTTCCAGAAGCACGTGCAGCAGCTGCAGAAGCAGTCGGGTGGCCAGCTCAAGGGCCTGGTGCTGGATCTGCGCAGCAACCCGGGTGGCCTGCTGACGGCCGCCGTGCAGGTGGCCGACGATCTGCTCGACAAGGGCAACATCGTCAGCACCCGTGGCCGGATCAGCATCAGCGACGCCCGTTTCGACGCGACCCCGGGCGACCTGCTGAAGGGCGCGCCGGTCGTGGTGCTGGCCGATGCCGGCTCGGCCAGTGCATCGGAAGTGCTGGCCGGTGCGCTGCGCGACAACAAGCGCGCGCGTGTGGTCGGCAGCCGCACCTTCGGCAAGGGCTCGGTGCAGACGGTGCTGCCGCTGGACAATGGCGATTCGGTGAAGCTGACCACCGCGCGCTATTACACGCCCAGCGGCAAATCGATCCAGGCCACCGGCATCGTGCCGGACGTCGAGCTGAAACCCGCCGCCACGCCGGCCGAGGATGCACTGCCGGCCAGCCTGAGCGACTACAGCGAAGCCACCCTGCCGGGCCATCTGCGCGGCGATGACGAAGGCACCGAGGGCTACCACGCCGGTGCGGTGCTGCCGGGCGACGGCCCGATCAACGACGCGCTGGCCGAGCTGAAGAACCCCGGTTCGGTGGCCGCACGGTTGAAGGCCGAAGCCGCGAAGGCGGATGCGGCCAAGGCGGCGAAGGCCGCTGCGGCGAAGCCGGAAGCGAAGGTCGAACCTAAGCCGGAAGCAAAGCCGGAAGCAAAGCCCGCTCCGGTCCCAGCCAAGCCCTGATTCTGTAGAGTCGAGCCATGCTCGACTGATCTACGAACGGGCGAGTGAGCGTGGAGCCGGCCAGCGGCCGGCGCTACCAGGGGTCAGAACCCGTGCCGCTTGCGCAGGCGGCGCGCGATCGCAGCCCGCACGTAGACTCCGTACACGACGCCGAACACGAAACCGCCGATGTGCGCCCACCACGCCACCATGCCGAAGCTGGGACCGATGTGGGCGAACACCACCTGCAGCGCGGCCCAGACACCGATCAACAGGTAGGCCGGGGCCCGCACGAACTCCAGGAACAGCCCGAGCGGAATCACCACGCCCAGCCGCGCACCCGGGAACAGGGCCAGATACGCGCCGATCAGCGCCGACACCGCGCCGCTGGCGCCGATGATGATCTGGTCCGGGCTGCCCATGGTGTAGATCGCCACCAGGTTCGATACCGCGCCGCCGACCAGGAACAGCAGCAGCAGCCGCCACGGCCCCAGCACCCGCTCGGCCGGCAGGCCGAAGATCAGCAGGAACACCAGGTTGCCCAGCAGGTGCGACCAGTCGGCGTGCAGGAACAGGGCGGTGAACAGGCGCAGCACGCTGCCGTCCTGCAGGGTCGCCCACCAGTCCAGCGGGTGGGTCAGGCCGGTGGACAGGGCGCCCCAGTCCAGCCAGAGGCTGTTGCGGGCGTCGTCCGGGCGCGAGATCGACCACAGGAACGCCAGCCACAGTGACGCGAACAGCACGGGCGTGGCCCAGCGCAGGGCCGCCTTCTTGCGGGACGGGAGCGAGACGAACATGCCAATAGCCTAGCGTGCGCCGCTTTCGGCGGGGACTGTCCTGTTCAGCTTTTGAGACGGGAAAACCGGCTGCGCTGTTATTGTTTCATTAACGGCTCTGGGTAATACTCGCATACGGCGTCGTATGTCGGGAGGGGAATCCGGCGCGCTCCGAAGGGCTTCAGGGCCGGTCGGGCGCAGGCGCACTCAGAGCACCATCACCGCTTACCGGAGAGAGAGAACTACGATGCAAACCGCTTCCACCATTGCCCGACTGACCCTGCTGGCCGTCGGCGTTGCCGGTGCGCTGGCCGCCGCCGATGCCAATGCTGCCGCCTTCCAGCTGAAGGAAAACAGCGCCAAGGGCCTGGGCCGCGCGTTCGCCGGCTCCACCTCGACCGAAGGTGACGCCTCGGTCATCGCCACCAACCCGGCGTCCATGCGCCTGCTCGACGGCACCCTGGTCCAGGGCGACGTCAGCGCCATCAGCTTCGGCGCCAAGTTCCGCGGCCAGGGCAAGTACGCCAACGGCGCGCCGATTTCCGGCGGCAACGGCGGCGACGCCGGCATGATCGCCCCGGTTCCGGCCGCGTACTTCCACGTGCCGTTCGGCGAGAACGACAACATGCACTTCGGTGCTTCGCTGACCGTGCCGTTCGGTTTCAAGACCGAATACGACCGCGACTGGGTCGGCCGCTACAACGGCGTCAAGACCGAGCTGCAGGCCATCGACCTGGGCGTGGCGTTCTCCTATGACGTCAACCCGTACCTGTCGTTCGGTGCGTCGGTGTTCGCCGAGCGCCTGAACGTCGACCTGACCAGCGCTGTCGACACCGGCACCGCGATCAACGCCACTGCCCAGCGCACCGCTGCGGCGCGTGTGCTGGCTGCCGGCGGCACCGCGGCCCAGGCTGCGGCGGCGTCGCAGGCGGCTGCACGCCAGGCCGCCCAGCTCGGCTTCTCGCCGGGCACCGCCGATGGCTACCTGCGCATCAAGGGCGATGAAGTGTCGGTCGGCTACACCCTGGGCATGACCGTCACCCCGGTGGAAGGCACCAACATCGCCTTCAGCTACCGCTCGAAGGTCGAGCACAAGATCACCGACGGCAAGGCGGACTTCACCATTCCGCAGAATGCGGCGGCCTTCCTGGCCACGGCTGCCCCGGGTACCTTCATCGACAGCAATGGTCGCGCGACCATCACCCTGCCGGCCAGCGCCACCGTGGGCTTCACCCACCGCGTGAACGACCAGTGGCAGATCATGGCTGAAGTCACGCGCACCGCGTGGAGCAAGTTCGACCAGGTCGTCGTCGATTACGACTCCAACCAGCCGGACAGCGTGCTGCCGTTCCACTACCGTGACACCACCTTCGCGTCGATCGGTACCGATTTCCGCGTGAACGACAAGCTGACCCTGCGCGGCGGCCTGGCCTATGACCAGACCCCGACCACCGATGCCCACCGCGACGTGCGGGTGCCGGACACCACCCGCAAGTGGCTGTCGCTGGGCATGACCTACGCCGCTTCGGACAAGATGGAATACAGCGTGGGCTACACCCACCTGTTCACCAAGGATCCGAACATCACCTCGACCTCGGCCACCGGCAACACCGTGACCGGCAAGTACAAGGTCAGCGGCGACGTGCTGGCGGCTTCGCTGCAGTACAAGTTCTGAATCGGGCGTTGGCCTGACGCAGTACACGGAGGGCCCCGCGCAAGCGGGGCTTTCCTTTTGCGGGGAGCGCCGCAGCATCCACGGCGGGCGTGGATCTACGCGACAATGGCGCGATGAACCTGTCCGATCCGAACTTCCAGCTGGAGCTGGCTGCCAACATCGCCGTTGCCGGCTCGATCCTGCTGGCCGGCCGCAACAACGTGCATACCTGGTGGCTGGGCATCGTTGGCTGCGCACTGTTCGCCGCCGTGTTCGAACGCTCGCACCTGTACGCGGACATGGTGCTGCAGTTCTTCTTCATCGCCATCAGCGTGGTGGGCTGGTGGCAATGGCTGCGTGGTGACCATGGCGCGCCGCTGCCGATCACCGCGCTGCGCCCACGTGCTTGGGCCTGGCTGGCGCCGCTGGCGGTAGTGGCCACCTTAGGCTACGGCTGGATGCTGACCCGACTGACCAACGCCTATGCGCCCTACATCGATTCGGCAGTGCTGGTGTTGAGCGTGATCGCGCAGATCCTGATGATGCGACGCAAGCTGGAATCGTGGTGGGTGTGGCTGCTGGTGAACACCGTGGCGGTGCCGCTGTACTACAGCCGTGGCCTGCACCTGACCTCGATCCTCTACATCGGTTTCTGGATAAACGCGCTGGTCGCCCTGCGCCATTGGCGACATCTGATGCAGACCGAGGCCAAGGCAGCCGATGCCGCCGCCTGAGCGCGTTGCCCGCGGCCTGGTGGTGGGCAAGTTCTGCCCGCTGCACCTTGGCCACGAGCGCCTGATCGAATTCGCTTCCACGCGTTGCCAGCAGCTGCTGGTGATCGGCTGGTCGCAGCCGGGCTTCCCCGGCTACAGCGCTGTGCGCCGAGAGCGTTGGCTGCGCGCCCGGTTTCCGCAGGCCACGGTGGCGGTGCTTGACGATGTTCGGCTGGCGGCATTGTGCGTGCAGCGGGGCGCAGCGGTTCGCACGTTGCCGCAGGACAGCGACGATGAGCACGTGCAGCGCGAGTTCACCGCCTGGCTGTGCCTGAGCCTGTTCGGTGGGCCGGTGCAGGCGGTGTACACCGGTGAGGACTACGGCGACGGCTTCGCGCAGGCGCTGGCCATGCACTTCGATGCGCCGGTACGTCATGAACGGCTGGAGCGCACGCGGGATGTCGGCCAAGCCAGCGGCACCCAGCTGCGCACCGATCCGCATGCGCATCGCCATGGGCTCGCACCGCAGGTGTATGAGGACTACGTGCAGCGCGTGGCCTTCATTGGTGGCGAGTCCAGTGGCAAGACCACGCTGGCGCGGGTGATGGCCGAACGCCTGCAGACCGCGTGGGTGCCGGAGTATGGCCGCACGCTCTGGGAGCAGCAGGGCGGCGACCTGGTGCCGGACGATCTGCTTCGCATCGCCATGACCCAGCCGCAGCATGAAGACAAGGCTGCGCGGCGGGCGCATCGCTGGCTGTTCTGCGATACCACGCCGCTGGTGACGCTGGGCTATAGCGGCTGGATGTTTGGCACGGCGCCGGAGGCACTGCGGCAGGCGGCACGACGACGCTACGACCTGCTGTTCCTGTGCTCGCCTGATATTCCGTTTGACCAGGATGGCACCCGGGTAGGGGCGGCATTCCGGGCGCAGCAGCATGCGTGGTACCTGGAGCAGTTGCAGGCAGAGGGTGTCGAGCATGTGCTGCTGGAGGGCGACCTGGAAACGCGCATCGCACGCGTGCAGCGCGAGCTGGCGACGCGGGCTGACAATCGGTTCAGTGTGGCCCAGCCTCTGTAGAGCCGAGCCCACGCTCGGCCGCGCCAGGAAAGCCGAGCAGGAAGCAAGGCACAAAAAACCCCGCGTTCGCGGGGTTTCTTGTTTGCCGCATCAAGCCGGCGATCAGTCGCCCAGGGTCAGCAGCGAGGCGTTGCCGCCGGCGGCGGTGGTGTTCACCGTCACCGTCTTTTCGGTGGCAAAGCGCAGCAGGTAGTGCGGGCCGCCGGCCTTCGGGCCGGTGCCGGACAGGCCCTGGCCGCCGAACGGCTGCACGCCGACCACCGCACCGATCTGGTTGCGGTTGACGTAGACGTTGCCGACATGGACGCCATTGCTGATGCGGTCCACGGTCTCGTCGATGCGCGAGTGCACGCCCAGGGTCAGGCCGTAGCCGGTGGCGTTGATCTGGTCGATCACCGCATCGAGCTGGTCGCCCTTCCAGCGGATCACGTGCAGGACCGGACCAAACACTTCCTTCTGCAGCTGGCCCAGGTCCTTCAGTTCGTAAGCGCGCGGCGCGAAGAAGGTGCCGTGGGCGGTGTCGGCCGACAGCTCGGCAGCGGCGATCAGGCGTGCTTCGCGGTCCATGCGCTTGGCGTGGTCCTGCAGGATCTTCAGCGCATCGGCGTCGATCACCGGGCCGACGTCGGTGGACAGCAGGCCCGGGTTGCCGACCTTCAGTTCCTTCATCGCGCCGGCCAGCATGGTCATCACCTTGTCGGCGATGTCGTCCTGCACGAACAGCACGCGCGCGGCCGAGCAACGCTGGCCGGCGGAGGTGAAGGCCGAACCGATCGCGTCCTTGACCAGCTGTTCCGGCAGCGCCGAGGAGTCGGCGATGAAGGCGTTCTGGCCACCGGTCTCGGCGATCAGCACGCCGATGGCGGCGTCACGGGCGGCCATCGCGCGGTTGATGGCACGGGCGGTATCGGTGGAGCCGGTGAAGGCCACGCCGGCCACGCGCGGGTCGGCGGTCAGCGCGGCACCGACGGTGGCGCCGTCGCCCGGCAGGAACTGCACCACCTCGGCCGGCACGCCGGCGTCGTGCAGCAGCTTCACCGCGTAGTAGCCGATCAGGTTGGTCTGCTCGGCCGGCTTGGCGATCACACTGTTGCCGGCGGCCAGGGCAGCGGCCACCTGGCCCAGGAAGATCGCCAGCGGGAAGTTCCACGGGCTGATGCAGACGAATACGCCGCGGCCATGCAGCTGCAGTTCGTTGGACTCGCCGGTCGGGCTGGGCAGCTTCTCGGCGTGGCTGAACTGCTCGCGTGCCTGCTTGGCGTAATAGCGCAGGAAATCCACGGCTTCCCGTACTTCGGCGATGCTGTCGGGCAGGCTCTTGCCGGCTTCCTTCACGCACAGCGCCATGAACTCCGGCATGCGCGCTTCCAGCTGGTCGGCGGCGTGCTCGAGGATGGCGGCGCGGCTGGCGGCCGGGGTGCGGTTCCAGGCCGGCTGCGCAGCCACGGCGTTGGCCAGGGCCTTCTGCACGGTGGCGGCATCGGCGGCCAGCCACTGGCCGACCACCTCGCGGGTGTCGGCCGGATTGGTCACCGGCAGCGCGGCGCCGGCCGGGCTGGCGCCCGGCACCAGCGGGGCAGCCTGCCACGGCTTCACCGCGGCGTTGATCTGCTCGGCCAGGGCGCGCAGTTCGTTGTCGTTGGCGAGGTTGACGCCCATGGAATTCTTCCTGTCGTGGTTCTGGCTGCGCAGCAGGTCAACCGGCAGCGGGATCTTGGGATGCGGAATCGAAGCGAACGAGGCGACCATCTCGACCGGATCGCGGATCAGGTCGGCGATCGGCACGCGCTCGTCGGTGATGCGGTTGACGAAGCTGGAGTTGGCGCCGTTTTCCAGCAGGCGGCGCACCAGGTACGGCAGCAGGTCTTCGTGCGAACCGACCGGGGCGTACACGCGGCAGGGCAGGCCCAGGCGGTCGGCCGGCACCACTTCGGCGTACAGGTCGTCGCCCATGCCGTGCAGCTTCTGGTGCTCGTACACGCCGCCGTTGGCAATGCTGCGCACGGCCGCGATGGTGTGCGCGTTGTGCGTGGCGAACATCGGGTAGATCGCGTCGGCATGGGTGAACAGCCGCTTGGCGCAGGCCAGGTAGGACACGTCGGTGTTCTGCTTGCGGGTGAACACCGGGTAGCCCGGATAACCTTCGATCTGCGCGCGCTTGATCTCGGCATCCCAGTAGGCGCCCTTGACCAGGCGCACCTGCAGGCGGCGACCGGCGCGGCGCGCCATGTCGGCCAGGTGGTCGATCGTGTACGGCGTGCGCTTCTGGTAGGCCTGCACGACCACGCCGAAGCCATCCCAGCCGGACAGCGAGGCGTCGGAGAACACCTGCTCGATGATGTCCAGCGACAGTTCCAGGCGGTCGGATTCTTCGGCGTCGACGGTGCAGCCGATACCGTAGCTCTTGGCCAGCTGTGCCAGTTCCAGCACGCCCGGCACCAGGTCCTTCAGCACGCGCTCGCGCTTGGCGTGCTCGTAGCGCGGGTACAGCGCCGACAGCTTGATCGAGATGCCCGGCGCGTTGTTGACGTCGCCGTCCGGGCGGCCGCCGCGGGCCTTGTGATCGCCGCCGATGGCGTGGATCGCGCGACGGTAGTCTTCCAGGTAGCGCAGCGCGTCCTTCATGGTCAGCGCGCCTTCGCCCAGCATGTCGAAGGAATAGCGGTAGCTGGCGTTGTCGCCCTTGTGCGAGCGCGCCAGGGCTTCGCTGATGGTGCGGCCCATGACGAACTGGTGGCCCATGATCTTCATCGCCTGGCGCACGGCCAGGCGCACCACCGGCTCGCCGACGCGACCGACCAGGCGCTTGAACGCGCTGGGCGCGTCGGCGCGGGTGGCGTCGTTCATCTGCACCAGCTTGCCGGTCAGCATCAGGCCCCAGGTGGAGGCGTTGACCAGCACCGAGTCGCTGCCGCCGAGGTGTTTTTCCCAGTCGGCATCGGCCAGCTTGTCGCGGATCAGCTTGTCGGCGGTGTCCTGGTCCGGAATGCGCAGCAGTGCCTCGGCCACGCACATCAGCAGCACGCCTTCCTCGCTGCCCAGGTCGTACTGGCGCATGAAGGCTTCGATGGCGCCCTGGTCCTTGGCGCGCACGCGCACGCGGCCGACCAGGTCGGCGGCCAGCGCCTGCACCCGGGCCTGTTCCTCGGCGGGCAGGCGGGCCTGCGCCAGCAGGTCGCGGACGTGGCTGGCCTCGTCCTTCAACCAGGCGTCGGTGATGGCCTGGCGGAACGGGTTGGGGGACGCCGGCAGTTCCGGCGACAGCAGCGCGCCCGGACGCGGAGCGTCACTGGCGGCAGGGGAAGAGGAAGGTGCGTTCATGCCGGTCCGGCCAATGGAAAACTTGGCGATTTTAATCATTTTTGCGGGTTCCGGAAGTGCCCCGAAGCGCCCTTCGTGAAGGGCTCATAGCCCGTAGCGGTGGTGGATTCAGCGTGTTCAGCATGCCCGTCAACTTTTGTGCTGAATTCGTCATTCGCGCCGCCGACCTCATGCTGTGTTGCAGCATCGGAAAAAGTGTGAATGCACCCTTGCTACCGGCGAGAGGGCGGGGCTACCATCGAGACGTTTCCCGCGGCAGGAACGCGGTTGCGACATGATCGAGGTGCTTCCAGCTCCGGATGGGTCAGGTACGCAGCTGCGGCTGCGTCCCCCACGGGCGCTCGATGCCCGGCAGTTCGTCCTGTTGTTCACCGTGTTGTCGGGTGCGATGTGGCTGGTGTCCGCCCTCGGGTGGTGGGCCGGCAATGCATTCGCCCCCCTGTTCGCGCTGCTGTACAGCCTGGTGCTGGCGGCCGCGCTGCGTGCCTTGTGGCGCAGCGGTGAACGGCAGGAGGAGATCCGGGTAGTGCCGGCGTACGTGGAGGTCATCCCCGTACCCGGTGGATCGCCGGTGTTCCGGGCCCACCCGCACTGGGTGCGCCTGCTCACCGACGATGAGAGGGTCCGGCTGGCATCCAGCGGCCGGCAGGTGGAGGTGGGGAGTTTCCTCGCGCCGGCCGAACGCCAGACGCTCGCAGAGACACTTGAAAGCTTGCTCGCCGCCAGCGATGGCGGCCACCGACGACGCTAAGGGTCTAGGCAATGAAGCAAAGCAGCAGGTGGGGCACGAAGTGCGTTGCAGCGGTCGCCGCCATGGTGGCCGGGGGATGGGTTCCGGCGTTGGCCTGGGCCCAGGCGGCCGATCCCAAGCCGTGGCAGCTGAACATGGGCAAGGGGGTGACCCAGACCTCGCGCCTGGCCTGGGAATCGAACAACCTCTCGTTGATCATCTGCACGGTGATCGGCGTCATCGTGTTCGGGGCGATGGCCTACGCCATCTTCAAGTTCCGCAAATCCAAGGGCGCGGTCGCCGCCACCTTCAGCCACAACACCAAGGCCGAAGTGATCTGGACGGTGATCCCGGTGATCATCCTGATCGTGATGGCATGGCCGGCCACGGCCAACCTGATCAAGATGTACGACACCCGCGATGCCGAGATGACGGTGAAGGTCACCGGCTACCAGTGGATGTGGAAGTACGAATACCTCGGCGAGAACGTCACCTTCACCAGCCGCCTGGACCGCGAGTCCGACCGCGTACGGCAGAGCGGTATCGTGCCGACCCGCGAAAGCCATCCGCATTACCTGCTGGATGTCGACAACCGGCTGGTGCTGCCGGTCGATACCAAGGTCCGCTTCGTCATCACTTCCGACGACGTGATCCACGCCTGGTGGGTGCCGGCGCTGGGCTGGAAGCAGGACGCCATCCCCGGCTTCATCAACGAAGCCTGGACCCGCATCGAGCAGCCCGGCGTCTACCGCGGCCAGTGCGCCGAGCTGTGTGGCAAGGACCACGGCTTCATGCCGATCGTGGTCGAGGCGGTGTCCAAGGAGGACTTCAAGCAGTGGCTGGCGCAGCGCAAGCCGGCGCCGGCTGCCGAGCCGGCCACGCTTGCGACACCGGCCGAACCGGCTGCACCGGCTGCACCGGCGGGCGAGGCACCGGCTGCGCCTGCTGCTGCAGCAGCGGGCAGCGCACCTGCCACCGCAGCCAGCGGCGCGTGATGTAAAGCCCGCGGCCGCCCGCGGCCGTGGTGACAACCGATTCTGAGAGGTGTTTTGCAATGGCGCACTCGGCAGTTGGGCACGACGATCACCATCACCAGCAGAGTTTCTTCGAGCGTTGGTTCTTCTCGACCAACCACAAGGACATCGGCACGCTGTACCTGGGTTTCAGCTTCATCATGTTCATCATCGGCGCGGCGATGAGCGTGGTGATCCGCGCCGAGCTGGCACAGCCGGGCCTGCAGTTCGTCAAGCCCGAGTTCTTCAACCAGATGACCACCGTGCATGCACTGGTGATGATCTTCGGCGGCGTGATGCCGGCTTTCGTCGGCCTCGCCAACTGGATGATCCCGCTGCAGATCGGCGCGCCGGACATGGCGCTGCCGCGCATGAACAACTGGTCGTTCTGGTTGCTGCCGGTGGCCTTCAGCCTGCTGCTGCTGACCCTGTTCCTGCCCGGTGGCGCGCCGGCCGGTGGCTGGACGCTGTACCCGCCGCTGTCGCTGCAGGGTGGCTACAACGTTGCCTTCAGTGTGTTCGCCATCCACGTGGCCGGCATCAGTTCGATCATGGGCGCGATCAACATCATCGCCACCGTGCTCAACATGCGTGCGCCGGGCATCGACCTGCTGAAGATGCCGATCTTCTGCTGGGCCTGGCTGATCACCGCCTTCCTGCTGATCGCGGTGATGCCGGTGCTGGCCGGTGCGGTGACCATGCTGCTGACCGACAAGTTCTTCGGCACCAGCTTCTTCAACGCCGCCGGTGGCGGTGACCCGGTGATGTACCAGCACATCTTCTGGTTCTTCGGGCATCCCGAGGTCTACATCATGATCCTGCCCGCCTTCGGCGTGGTCAGCGAGATCATCCCGACCTTCAGCCGCAAGCCGCTGTTCGGCTACCAGGCGATGGTGTACGCCACCGCCGCGATCGCGTTCCTGTCGTTCATCGTCTGGGCCCACCACATGTTCACCGTGGGCATGCCGCTGGGCGGCGAGATCTATTTCATGTTCGCCACCATGCTGATCTCGATCCCGACCGGGGTGAAGGTGTTCAACTGGGTCAGCACGATGTGGCGCGGCTCGCTGACGTTCGAGGCGCCGATGCTGTGGTCGGTGGCCTTCGTCATCCTGTTCACCATTGGTGGCTTCTCCGGCTTGATGCTGGCGATCGTCGCCGCCGACTTCCAGTACCACGACACCTACTTCGTGGTCGCCCACTTCCACTACGTGCTGGTGACCGGCGCGGTGTTCGCGCTGATCGCTGCGGTGTACTACTGGTGGCCGAAGTGGACCGGGCGCATGTACAGCGAAAAGTGGGCCAAGGTGCACTTCTGGTGGTCGATCGTGTTCGTCAACCTGCTGTTCTTCCCGCAGCATTTCCTCGGCCTGGCCGGCATGCCGCGCCGCATTCCCGATTACAGCGTGGCCTTTGCCGACTGGAACCTGATCAGTTCGATCGGCGCGTTCGGCATGTTCGTCACCCCGTTCATGATGGCCGCGATCCTGCTGTCCTCGCTGCGCAACGGTGAGAAGGCCGAGGCCCGTTCCTGGGAAGGCGCGCGCGGGCTGGAGTGGACGCTGCCGTCGCCGGCACCGGCGCACACCTTCACCACGCCGCCGACCCTCCGCCCGGGGGACCTGGCACATGACGACATCACGCATTGAGGTGGGGCATGCATAACGAGAGCCCGCTCCCGATCGGTAGAGTCGAGCCATGTTCGGCGGATGAGAAGCAGCCGACCAGCGGTCGGCTCTACAACAATGAAGAGCAGCCGACCAGCGGTCGGCTCTACCAGGGCGGAAGCATCGAGCAGCAGCGCCAGCGTGCGAAGCGCACGGCGATGTGGGTCGGCGCCATCGCCGTACTGGTCTATGTCGGCTTCATCCTCAGCGGGGTGATCGGGCGATGAGCGAGGCGCCGGCCAGCACGCCCTCACCCAGTGCCGGGCTGCCGCGCCTGATCGGCGTGGCGGTGGCGGTGTTCCTGCTGACGTTCTCGCTGGTGCCGCTGTACCGCATTGCCTGTGAAAAGGTGTTCGGCGTGCGCCTGGAGCGCGGTCCCGGAGGGGAAGCCAGTGCAGGCGCGGCGGCGGGCAAGCGCACCGTGCGCGTGGAGTTCGACGGCGGCGTCAATTCGCGCCTGCCGTGGTCGTTCCATCCCGAGCAGCTGACCATGGATGTGGTGCCCGGCGAACTCAACGAGGCGTTGTACTTCGCCCGCAACGACAGCGCGCAGGCCGTGGTCGGCAGCGCGGTGCCTTCGGTGGCACCGGCGCGTGCGTCGGGCTTCTTCAGCAAGACCGAGTGTTTCTGTTTCACCGCGCAGACGCTGCAGGCCGGCGAGAAGCGCGACATGCCGGTGCGTTTCATCGTCGATCCGGACCTGCCGCCGGAGATCAAGACGATCACCTTGTCCTACACCTTCTACCGCAACGACGCGTTGTCCGATCGGCTGGCCCCGGCCGCCACCTCGGACGGCGCGCACGCCGCACCCTGACCCGGATACCGACATGGCCCAGACACCGACCGACGCCAACGTGTACTTCGTCCCGGCCCAGAGCAAATGGCCTTTCGTGGGGTCCATCGCGATGATGGTGACCATGGTGGGCGTGGCCAGCTGGCTCAACGATGCCGGCTGGGGGCGCTGGACGTTCTACGTCGGCATCGCGATGCTGGTGCTGACCCTGTTCTGGTGGTTCAGCGACGTGGTGCGCGAGTCACAGGCGGGCAGCTACAACCACCAGGTCGATGGTTCGTTCCGGATGGGGATGATCTGGTTCATCTTCTCCGAAGTGATGTTCTTCGGTGCCTTCTTCGGCGCGCTGTTCTACACCCGCAACCTGGGCCTGTCGTGGCTCAGTGGCGAAGGCCGCGGGGTGATGACCAACGAGCTGCTCTGGCAGGGTTATTCCGCCGGATGGCCGACCAATGGCCCGGCGGCGATCGGTGGTGCGTTCCAGACCATCCCGGCCTGGGGGCTGCCGCTGATCAACACGCTCATCCTGCTGACCTCCGGCGTGACCCTGACCATCGCCCACCACGCACTGAAGGCCGGCAACCGCCGCCAGCTGCTGATCTGGCTGGGCCTGACCGTGGTGCTCGGCCTGGGCTTCCTGACCCTGCAGGCAGAGGAGTACCTCCACGCCTACAAGGAACTGAACCTGACGCTGGGCTCGGGCATCTACGGTTCGACGTTCTTCATGCTGACCGGTTTCCACGGCGCGCACGTGCTGCTGGGCACGATCATGCTGGTGGTGATGTGGCTGCGTTCGGCCAAGGGGCACTTCACCCGCGACAACCATTTCGGTTTCGAAGCCGCCGCGTGGTACTGGCACTTCGTCGACGTGGTGTGGCTGATGCTCTTCATGTTCGTCTACGTGCTTTGATCCCGGCGGCTGCGGCGTCAGCCGCCGATGCCGTGCGGTTTGATCCAGCCCATGTAGATGCTCACGATCACCAGCAGGATCAACGCGACCGACACCGCGATGCGACGTGTCAGCGCGTTGACCGTGCGCTTGGTCTGGCCGCGGTCGACCAGCAGGTAATACAGGCCGGCGCCCAGATTCCAGACGATGACGATCAGAAACGCGATTACCAGCAGGGTCTTCAGCGAATCACTCATGCGCGGCTCGAGGGCAGGGTGGATGCGCCTATCTGACCGCGTTTGCGCGGACTTGTCATGATGCGCCAGCACACGCGCGTGATCGGGTGGCTGCTGGCCGTGTTGGCGATGGCCGGATTCACCGCATTGGGGCTGTGGCAGCTGCAGCGCATGCATGCCAAACAGGCGCTGCTGGTTGCGCAGGGGCCAGCGGTGGCTCAGGCGCTGTCGCTGGCCCAGGCGCTGGCCGCACCGGGCGCGTTGCATGGCGTGGCCGACCATGGCCGCTTCCTGCCCGGCGTGGTGCTGCTGGACAACCAGACCCGGCACGGCCGCGCCGGGGTAAAGATCTACCGCCCGTTCCGCAGTGACGAAGGCCGCGTGCTGCTGGTCGACCTCGGCTGGCGCGCGCTGCCGCCGGACCGCACGCTGCCGGAGGTGCCGTCGCCGCCTTCGCCGGTGGCCGTGCGCGGGCTGTTGGCGCCGCCGCCGTCGGCCGGGCTGGCGCTGGGGCCGGCGTTCTCTGCCACCGGCGAGGCCGGGCGCTGGCTGGCCAGCCGGTTGCCGGCGGAGGGCCTGGCGGCGGCGCTGGGCCTGCCGGCCTTGCCCGAGCGCGTGCTGCGCCTGGATCCGGCGCTGCCCTTCGGCGACGAACGCGACCTGGACCTGCTGCCCAACACGCTGCCGCCGCAGCGCCACCTGGGTTACGCCGTGCAGTGGTTCGGCCTGGCGCTGACCGTGCTGGTGGTGGCGCTGGTGCTGGAGTGGCGCAGGCGACGTGCTGTGGCCCGGTAGTGCCGGGCGCTGGCCGGCATCCCCCGCAATCCTGGATGCCGGCCAGCGGCCGGCACTACCGGGGTACCGCACCCGCATCCCTTGCTCAACCATGAGAAAATACCCCGCATGAACACTGCTACGTCCCCGCAGGCGCGCGGTTCCGGCCGCCGGACCTTGGTGCTGCTGTTTGCCGTGTTCTTCGGGGCGATGGCACTGGCGGCGGTGCTGCGCTTCTCCGGCTGGCAGCCGACCGGGCACCGCAACGCCGGCCAGCTGCTGCAGCCGCCGGTGGACCTGCGCCAGCAGGCACCGACCCTGGCCAATGGCCAGCCGTACCCGTGGAACCCCGAAGCCCGTACCTGGCGCCTGCTGGTGGCCCCGCCCGGTGCCTGCGACGCGCAGTGCGTCACTTTGTCGCAGGGACTGGGCAAGGTGTGGCAGCTGTTCGGCCATAACGCCGATAATGTCGAGATCCTGTGGCTGGGAACGCCACCGGCGTCGATCGCCTCGCTGCCCGCGCTGCGGCCGCTGGCTCCGTCGCCAGCCCTGCGCGCGGCGCTGCCCGGCGTCGATGATCCGGCTGGACTGCCGGTCTACGTGATCGATCCGAACGGCTTCGTGATCATGCGCCATGCCCCCGGCACCGACCTGGGTGGCCTGCGCAAGGACATGGCCACGTTGCTGAAACTGAAGTGAGTCCCGTTTGATGAGCCTTTCCGCGCGTCCGGCGCTGCACCGCAATTTCCACCGCCTGGCGTGGTTCGCCATGATCATGACGGCGAGCACGATCATGTTCGGCGCCTTCGTGCGCCTGTCCGATGCCGGCCTGAGCTGCCCGGACTGGCCGACCTGTTACGGGCAGGCCACCTGGCCGCAGCACGTGGAAGAGACCATCGGCCACCCGGCGGCGGAGATCCGCCCGCTGGAGACCCACAAGGCCTGGCGTGAGCAGGTGCACCGCTTCCTGGCCGGCGCGCTGGGCATCGAGATCCTGACCCTGGCCCTGCTGGCCACGCGCAAGCGCCGCTTTGGAACCACGGCGGTGGTGACCGCCTGCGTGCTGGTGGCCGCCGGCATACCGCTGTACATGATGGGCTGGCATGGAACGGCCAGCGCGCTGGCCCTGATCGGCGAGGCGATCCTGCTGATCGCCGCGCTGCGCTGGAGCAACATCGACCTGGCGCGCGCCGCACTGCTGACCCTGGCGGTGGTGATCTTCCAGGCCCTGCTGGGCATGTGGACGGTGACCCTGCTGCTCAAGCCGATCGTGGTGATGGGCCATCTGCTGGGCGGCATGCTGATGTTCGCGCTGCTGGCCTGGATGGCATGGCGTGCCACGCACATGCCGATCACCCTGGCCGAGGCGCCGAAGCTGAAGTGGCTGCTGCGCATCGGCCTGGCCGTGCTGGTCACCCAGATCGCCCTGGGCGGCTGGGTCAGCGCCAACTACGCGGCGCTGGCCTGCGGCGGTGGCAGCGCCTCGCTGGACAACTTCCCGCGCTGCGCCAACCAGTGGTGGCCGCAGCACAACTTCGTCGAAGGCTTCACGCTGTGGCGTGGCATCGGCGTGGATTACGAAGGCGGCGTGCTCGATGGCGCCTCGCGTATCGCCATCCAGATGGCCCATCGCCTGTTCGCCATGGTGGTGGCCGTCTACCTGCTGTGGCTGGGCGTGCGCCTGTTCCGTTTGCCGAGCATGCGTGGCTGGGCCAGTGCGCTGATCGCGCTGCTGGTGCTGCAGGTCACGCTCGGCATCCTCAATGTGAAGCTGGCACTGCCGCTGGAAGTGGCCGTGGCCCATAACGGCGTGGCCGTTGCCCTGTTGTTCGTGCTGGTCAGCCTGCTGGCCCGCCTGCGTGCCCCGGACTGATTCCATGTTTTCCAATTACCGCCAGTACTGGGACCTGACCAAGCCCAAGGTCGTCGCCCTGATCGTGTTCACCGCGCTGGTCGGCATGGTCCTGGCCATTCCGGGCGTGCCCAGCTGGGAGCAGGTGCGCGCCGGCCTGCTCGGCTTCCTCGGCATCTGGCTGGCGGCCTCGGCCGCGGCCGCGATCAACCAGCTGCTGGACGCGCACATCGATGCGCAGATGGCGCGCACCTCGTGGCGGCCGCTGGTGGTGGGCAAGGTCAAGCCATGGCAGGTGCTGGTGTTCGCCGGCGTGCTCATCGTGCTGTCGATGACCCTCCTGGTGCTGTGGGTGAACCTGATCACCGCGGTGCTGACCTTCGCCTCGCTGATCGGCTACGCGGTGATCTACACCGTGTACCTCAAGCGTGCGACCTCGCAGAACATCGTCATCGGCGGCCTTGCCGGGGCGATGCCGCCGATGCTGGGCTGGGCCGCGGTGACCGGCATGCAGGGTTCGTCGGACTGGGCGTACTCGTCGCTGCTGGTGCTGATCATCTTCATCTGGACGCCGCCGCATTTCTGGGCGCTGGCGATCTTCCGCCGTGAGGATTACGCCAAGGCCGAGATCCCGATGCTGCCGGTGACCCACGGCGTGGTGCACACCCGCAGGCAGATCATGGTGTATTCGGTGGTGCTGGCGCTGGTCTGCCTGCTGCCGTACCTGGTGGGCATGAGCGGTGCGTTCTACCTGGGCGGCGCAATCGTGCTCAATGCCGTGTTCCTCTGGTACGCCTGGCGCATGCTGGACCCGCCGGACGAGCTGTTCTCGATGAAGATGTTCTATTACTCCATCGTCTACCTGATGGCGCTGTTCGCCTTCCTGTTGGTGGACCACTGGATCCTGCCCTGGCTGTGACCTCGGGGTCGGATCCCCGAAGGGGCTCTGACCCCACCTGTTCGCGCGGACATCCACGCATGGCGTGGATCTACACCGGATCACCGGCATCAGCCAAGCATGGGCTCGGCTCCACAGTAGATCCACGCCATGCGTGGATCATTCCCCGGATGGTCAGGGCTTGCGCCGCGCATAACGCTGCGCGATCACGCCGCAGACGATCAGCTGGATCTGGTGGTAGATCATCACCGGCAGCACGATGGCGCCGAGACTGCCGCCGGCGAACAGGACCTTGGCAATCGGCACGCCGGTGGCCAGGCTCTTCTTCGAGCCGCAGAACACGATGGCGATCTCGTCCTCGCGGTTGAAACGCAGGCGGCGGGCGATGAAGGTGATCAGCGGCATGGCGATGCCGAGCAGCACGGCGGCGACCACCGCCACCGCCAGCAGCGACAGCAGCGGCGTCTTGCTCCACAGGCCTTCGGTGACGGCTTCGCCGAACGCCGAATACACCACCAGCAGGATCGTGCCCTGGTCGGTGTAGCGCAGCAGCGCGCGCTGCTTTTCCACCCAGCCGGCGATCCACGGCCGCAGCAGGTGGCCCGCCACGAACGGCACCAGCAGCTGCAGCATGATGCCGCCGATCGCATGCAGCGGGTCATGCACGCCGCCGGAAGTACCGGCCAGCGCGGTCAGCAGCAGCGGGGTCAGGAACACGCCGAGGATGCTCGACAGCGAAGCGCTGCACACCGCCGCTGGCACGTTGCCGCGCGCCATCGAGGTGAACGCGATGGACGACTGCACGGTGGAGGGCAGGGTGCACAGGAACAGCACGCCCAGGTACAGCTCCGGGGTCAGCAACCAGCCTGACAGCGGCTTGAACATCAGCCCCAGCAGCGGGAACAGGAGGAAGGTGCAGGCCAGGATGGTCAGGTGCAGCCGCCAGTGCAGCATGCCGCCGATGATCGACTCGCGCGGCAGGCGCGCGCCGTGCAGGAAGAACAGCGCGGCGATGGCGACGGTGGTGACATCGTCGAGCACGATGGCGGCGGCGCCCTTCATCGGCAGCAGCGAGGCCAGGCCGACGGTGCACAGCAGGGCGAGGGTGAAATTGTCCGGTCGCAGGCGCGACCACCAGCGGGTCATGGTGGGCAGTGTCCTTGGTGCGGAGGGTTCAGGGCGAAGTGACCGGCGTGGCCAGGCGCTGGCGGGTGGCGGTTTCCAGCGACTTCAGGCCGGCGCGCTGGCCAAGCTGCAGGGCCTGTTCGGGGCTGGCGTGTTCGTAGCGTGCGTTGACCAGGCCGAGCACGGCGCCAGCACGGTTGCCGGACGCGCAGTGCAGCAGCACCGGCCCCTGGCTCTGCTGCAGGGCCTGGTGCACGGCGCGCACGTTGGCAGCATCGAGCCCGTCGGCGCCGGCCACCGGGATGCGCACATAACGCAGGCCGAGTGATTCGGCGGCACGGGTTTCGTCGAAACCGCGATCCTCGCCAGGCTGGCGCAGGTCGATCACGGTGCGCACCCCCTGCGCGGCCAGGGCCCGCAGCTGTGCAGCGCTGGGCTGGCCGCCGGCATACAGGCCATGCCGGACCTCGTTGAGGGATGCCTCTTCGGCCAGGGCCGCCAGTGGCAGGCAGAGCGACAACAACAGCAGGCAGGTCAGGCGCAGCAGCATGGTCTTCTCCGTGGGAACGGTCTGCCGCTACAGGCGCAGTCCGGCGCGCGCCTTCAGCAGCTCGCGCAGCTCGTACTTGTCAGTATCGTCCAGACCCTGCTGGCGCTGCTTTGCCAACAACTCCTCCAGACGTTGCACCAGCAGCTGTTTCTCCAGCTGGGCCACCGCGTCGTGCAGCTCCTGGGTCCAGCTGGCTTCGGTGCCGGGCAGCGTCTGTGCGGCCAGCGTATGCAGCGAAGCCTGTTCCTCACGCCCGTCGAAGTGTTCCAGCAGGGCGCCGGTGCTGATGTCCGGGCGCTGTTCGACCAGCCCCAGCAGCTCCAGCAGCAGCTCCACGCCCGGCAGGCGCAGGCCCTGGAAGTGATGCTGGCCACCCAGGGTCAGCGCCAGCGACGGTTGCTGCAGCAGCACGGCGATCGCGCCGCGCACCAGGCTGCGCTTGGCCACCGGCTGGATCGTCCGCTGTGGCTGGCGTTGCGGCATCGGCGCGCGCGCAGACTGCGCGTTGCCGCCGAGCCCGGTCAGCTGCGCCAGCTGCTGCTTCATCAGGTCGCCGAAGGCACCATCGGGAATCTGTGCCAGCATCGGCTTTGCCCGCTCGGCCAGGCGCGCCTTGCCATCGAGCGTGCCCAGATTGATCTCGCGGGTGAGCTCGTCGAAGAAGAACTGCGACAGCGGTGTGGCCTGCTTCAGGCGTTCGTTGAAGGCCTCGGCGCCTTCCTTGCGCACGATGGTGTCCGGATCCTCGCCATCGGGCAGGAACAGGAAGAAGGCCTGGCGGCCGTCCTTCATGCGCGGCAGCACCGACTCCAGCGCCTTCCAGCCGGCGCGGCGGCCGGCGGCGTCGCCGTCGAAGCAGAAAAACACGTCCGGCGCGTTGCGGAACAGCAGCTCGGCATGGTCCGGCGTGGTGGCGGTACCCAGCGTGGCCACCGCCTGGGTGACGCCGAACTGGAACAGCGAGACCACGTCCATGTAGCCCTCGACCACGATCAGCCGCTCGATCTTCTGGTTGGCCTGGCGCACCTGCCACAGGCCGTACAGCTCCCGGCCCTTGTGGAACAGCGCGGTCTCGGGCGAGTTGAGGTACTTGGGGCCGTCGTCCTTCTCGAACACGCGGCCGCCGAAGGCGATCACCCGGCCGCGACGATCGAAGATCGGGAACATCACCCGGTCGCGGAACTTGTCGTAGACATGGCCGCGATCGTTCTTGGAGAACAGGCCGGCACGGTCGAGCAGCTTCATGCGCCGCTCGTCCTTGCCCAGCGCATCGCGCAGGCCGCTGTACCCGTCCGGGGCGTAGCCGATCTGGAAGCGCGCGCGGTTCTCTTCGTCCACGCCACGCCCATCGAGGTAACTGCGTGCCTTGTCGCTGCTTTCCAGGTTCTTCTGGAAGAACCGGGCGGCGGCATCCAGTGCCGAATACAGCTCGCGGCTGTCGTCCTGCTGCTGGGGGCTGCGCGGGTTCTCGTTGCGCGGCACCTCCATGCCGGCACGCTTGGCCAGCTCATCCACCGCATCGAGGAACTCGAGGCGGTCGTAGTTCATCAGGAAGCTGATCGCGGTGCCGTGCGCGCCGCAGCCGAAGCAGTGATAGAACTGCTTGGTGGGCGAGACCGTGAACGAGGCCGAGCGCTCGTCATGGAACGGGCAGCGCGCGGCGTATTCCTTGCCCTGTCGCTTCAACGGCACGCGGCTGCCCACCACCTCGACGATGTCGGTGCGGGCCAGCAGGTCGTCGATGAAAGCGTCGGGGATACGGGCCATGGGCAACAGGGCAGGGCGCGGTGCAGGACCACGCGACGGAACCGGGGGCGGTCGCCCTAGTTTACCCCCTGTCGGGCACCTGGCTGGCGGTTGCCGGATCAATGCCGGCTGCGGCCAGGTGGTGGCGCGCGCGCAGGCGCTCGTCGATCACCGCCGTCATCAGGGCGCCCACGAAGAACACGACGGTGGCGTAGTAGATCCAGACCAGCGAGATCACCAGCGCACCCATCGAGCCGTAGGCGCTGCCCGGTGCCACGGTGGCGATGTAGACGCCGATGCCGTAGCGGCCCAGTGCGAACAACGCCGAGGTGATGGCACCGCCGATGAAGGCCTGGCGCCACGCCACGCGGCGGTCGGGCAGGTAGTGGTACATGAAAGCGAACCCCACCGCGTACAGCAGCAGGCTGGTGGCGTAGCCCAGCGCCGGCAGGATCGAAGGCAGCTGTGCGAAGGCCACCTGCAGCACCGTGGTGGCAGTCATCGACAGGATCAGCAGGAAGCCCAGGGCCAGCACCACGCCGAACGAGAACACGCGCTTGCGCAGCCAGGCCTTGATGCCCTCCAGGCGCTCGCCACTGGTGCGGAAGATCAGGTTGAGCGCGTTCTGCAGCTGCGCGAACACGGCCGTGGCGCCCACGAACAGCAGCAGCGTGCTCCACAGGCCCGCCAACGAGCCGACGTCCGGTTGGTTGTCGGCATTCTTCAGGACGGTTTCGGCCACGGTCGCGGCACTGCTGCCGGCCACCGAGCTGATCTGCTCGATCAGCGCCTGCTGTGCCGGCGGGTACAGCGAGGCGGTCAGCCACAGCAGCAGCACCAGCAGCGGTGCCATCGACAGCAGGGCGTAGAACGAGACGGAGGCTGCCTGGGTCAGCACGTCGACGTCGATGAAGCGCTTGGCCACCGCCATCGGAAAGCTGTCCTGCAGGCGCTTGAGGTACTTGTGCAGGGACACGGGAACGTTGGGCTCGGGTTCAACCATGTGTGCGGTTGTAGCAGGCGACCGACGAAGGTGCGGTGAAGCGGGTGCATCAATGGGGTCAGAGCCCTTCCGCGCTGCGGAAGGGATCCGACCCCGCGTGCCGGGTTACGCCAGCTGCTGCTTGACCAGCCTGGACACCAGGCCCATGTCGGCCTGGCCGGCGAGCTTGGGCTTCAGGGCACCCATCAGCTTGCCCATATCGGCCGGGCCGGTCGCACCGGTCTCGGCGATGGCGGCCTGGATGGCGGCCACGATCTCGGCCTCGCCCATCTTGGCCGGCAGGTAGGCTTCGATGACCACGATCTCGGCGCGTTCGATCTCGGCGAGGTCTTCGCGGTTGGCGGCTTCGTACTGGCTGACCGAGTCCTTACGCTGCTTGACCATCTTGTCGAGCACGGCGATCACGGCGGTGTCGTCCAGCTCGATGCGCTCGTCGACTTCGCGCTGCTTGATGGCAGCGTTGATCAGGCGGATCACGCCCAGCTTGTGCTTCTCGCCCGCCTTCATGGCGGCCTTCATGTCTTCGGTGAGCTGCTGCTTCATGCTCATGAGGAACCTCGTGGTGGTAGGTGGGGCGGGGCGGCTGCCCGAACCCGGAAACGCAAAAAGCCGGCGACGCTCGCGCGTGCCGGCTTCGGCTCCATCGCGACAGGCAGGCCCGCCGCAATGAAGATGCGTCCGATCAGTACAGGCGCTGACGCTTGGTGACGTCGCGCGACGAGCGGCGCAGCTGACGCTTCACAGCAGCGGCGGCCTTGCGCTTGCGCTCCTGGGTCGGCTTTTCGTAGAACTCGCGCTTGCGGGTTTCGGCCAGCACACCGGCCTTTTCGCAAGTGCGCTTGAAGCGGCGAAGAGCAAACTCGAAGGGCTCGTTCTCGCGGACTTTGACGCTGGGCATGGAATCTCCGGGACACAGTAGAACCGGGTCACGCCCGGCGAGCCGCACATTATAGCGGCGAATAGACAAACTGCAAGCGGCCAACCCTGAATACGGGCCGGAGGTTCGAAAGCAGTGAGATCTGCACGTCCCCCGAGGGGGCGGCAGGGGCGTCATAATAGCAGGCATGCGAGTCCTTGGCATCGAATCTTCCTGTGATGAGACCGGCGTGGCGGTGTATGACACCGACCTGTCCGGCAGCGCGGCCCTGCGCGCCCACGCGGTCTACAGCCAGATCGCCCTGCACGCCGAATATGGGGGTGTGGTGCCTGAGCTGGCCAGCCGCGACCACGTCCGCAAACTGCTGCCACTGGTGCGCCAGACCCTGGCCGAGGCCGGCCTCGGCGTGGGCGATATCGATGGCGTGGCCTACACGGCCGGTCCCGGCCTGGTCGGCGCGCTGCTGGTCGGCGCGGGCGTGGCCCGCTCGCTGGCCTGGGCGCTGGAGGTGCCGGCAGTGGGTGTACACCATATGGAAGGCCACCTGCTGGCGCCGCTGATGGAAGACGACCCGCCGGAAGCGCCTTTCGTGGCCCTGCTGGTGTCCGGTGGCCATACCCAGCTGGTGGCGGTGGACGCCATCGGCCAGTACCGGCTGCTGGGCGAGACCCTGGACGATGCGGCCGGCGAGGCCTTCGACAAGACCGCCAAGCTGATGGGCCTGCCGTACCCGGGCGGCCCGCAGCTGGCCAGGCTGGCCGAGCAGGGCACGCCGGGCGCGTACCGCTTCGCGCGGCCGATGACCGACCGCCCGGGGCTGGATTTCAGCTTCTCCGGCCTGAAGACCCAGGTCCTGATGGCCTGGCGCGACAGTGACCAGAGCGAGCAGACCCGCGCCGACATCGCCCGCGGCTTTGAAGACGCCGTGGTCGAGACCCTGTCGATCAAGTGCGAGCGCGCGCTGGAAGCGGCTGGAACCAATGTGATCGTGGTGGCCGGCGGCGTCGGCGCGAACAAGCGCCTGCGTGCGCGCCTGCAGCAGATGGCCGAGCGCCTCGGCGGCCGTGCCTGCTTCCCGCGGCCGGCGCTGTGCACCGACAACGGCGCGATGATCGCCTTCGCCGGTGCGCTGCGGCTGCAGGCCGGCCAGCACAGCCCGCCGAAGGTGGACGTGACCCCGCGCTGGGACATGGCGACGCTGCCGGCGGTATGAGCCGGTCGCGCCGGGCCTCGCCCGGCGGACGCATTACGCACGCCCTGCTCATGGCGATGCCGCCAACACCGTCGTCGCCCGCTCATGGTGCTGCAGCCAGCCCAGGGTGTGCGGGCAGCGCGCGTGGATCAGCTGCGGTAACGCAATCTTCAAGCCCCACGTCCAGATGGCTCCCTCGAAGCGCCGGGTGAAAAGCTGCGGGCAACGCCGCCGCGTCAGGCAGCCACGATCTGCATCGTGTGCTTCGGGACTCGCGGCTGGATTCCAGCTCCCGCCGGGGACGTTGAGAGGTACCAAAGGGCCCCGTCAGCAGGGCCCTTTGTCTTTTCCGGGCCGCCTCACGCCGGCCGCCCACCGCCCGTTCCGGGCAGGCTCACCGCCGTGCCGTTACCATGGCCGCCTGTATTCGTGCCGGTACGCGCAATGGACAAGGTTTTCATCGAAGGGCTGACGATCGACGCCCTGATCGGTATCTACGATTGGGAACGACGGATCCGCCAGGACCTGGTGTTCGATCTGGAAATGGGCTTCGACAACCGACGCCCCGCGGCCACCGATGACATCGCCCACACCCTGAACTACAAGGCAGTGAGCAAGCGCCTGGAACAGTTCGTGCGCGAGTCGGAATTCGGCCTGGTCGAAACCCTGGCCGAGCGCTGCGCGCAGATCGTGCTGGACGAGTTCGAGGTGAAGTGGCTGCGCCTGAAGCTGAGCAAGCCCGGTGCGGTGCGCGGTGCGCGCGCGGTGGGCGTGATCATCGAGCGCACGCGCGACTGACCCGGCAAACCGGCCACCGGCCGGAAACCCCGGTAGTGCCGGCCGCTGGCCGGCAATCTTGGTAACAACGAAACAGACAGGAGACAACGGATGGTGGACGCGGTGGTGGCGGTACAGTGGCTGGAACGGCTGCAGAACACACTGGAACCCTATCCTGGCGCCTACCTGGCGTTGATGATCTCGGCCCTGCTGGTCGCTGCAGGCCTGGCCAACTGGGTGACCAAGCGCATCCTGTTGCGTGGCCTGCGGCGCCTGCTCAGCCGGCTTCCCGGCGCCGATACCGGCCGCGGCAGCCACCTGATGCGGGTGATCTCGCGGCTGTCGAACGTGGTCCCCAGCCAGGTGATCGCCTCGGGTATCCGCATCGTGCCGGACCTGCCGCCGGGCCTGGTCAGCTTCATCATCGGCGCCTGCCAGGCGTGGGCGATCCTGACCGTGGTGCTGGCCCTCTCGCATGCGCTGGATGCGGCCAATGATCTCTACGAGCGCCGCCCCGAGGCACGCAACAAGCCGATCAAGGGCTACCTGCAGGTCGCCAAGATCGTCATCTTCGTGATCGCGGGCCTGTCGATCGTCGCGACCCTGGCGGGGGTCGATCTGCGCTACCTGGTCACCGGCCTGGGCGCGGCCACGGCGGTGCTGATGCTGATCTTCCAGGACACCATCCTGTCGCTGGTGGCCAGCGTGCAGATCAGTGGCGATGGCCGCGTGCGCATCGGCGACTGGATCGAGATGCCCAGCCAGAATGCCGACGGTGACGTCATCGACATCGCGCTGCACACCGTCACCGTGCAGAACTTCGACAAGACCATCACCACCATCCCGACCAAGAAGCTGGTGACCGAGTCGTTCAAGAACTGGCGCGGCATGCAGGAGGCCGGCGGGCGCCGGATCAAGCGCGCGCTGTACCTGGACCAGCACAGCGTCGGCTTCCTGGACGAGGGTGACCTGGCCTTCCTCGGCGAGTTCGCGCTGCTGCGCGACTACCTGCGCGAGAAAGCGCAGGAGCTGGGGCAATGGAACGGACGCCTGCGCGAGCAGGGCGTGGCCGAGGTCAACAGCCGCCGGGTGACCAACCTGGGTACCTTCCGCGCGTATGTAGAGCGCTACCTGCGCAGCCATCCGGGCATCCATACCGACATGACCCTGCTGGTGCGGCAGCTGCAGCCGACCACCGAGGGCCTGCCGCTGGAGCTGTACTGCTTCACCCGCAGCACCGCCTGGGGCGAGTACGAGGCCGTGCAGTCGGACATTTTCGACCACCTGCTGGCGATCCTGCCGGCCTTCGGGCTGCGGGTGTTCCAGGCGTCCAGCGACGCCATGTTGATGGCCGGGCAGCGCCAGCTGGCCGGGTCGGAGTAAGCTGCGGTGCCCCTGGCGGTCGCCTGCGGGTCCCGCCGGGGGAGGAAGCTGAATGACGAAACCTCTCGCAAAATCGCCCGGGATCGCTAGAATGCCGGGCTTGTAAACGTTTTCATCAAGGACTGCCGGTGGCCTCCGATCGCATCGAATCCCTCATTGCCCAGATGACCGTCGAGGAAAAGGTCGGCCAGCTGGGTGTCTTCGCGGACATGGTCCGCCCGTTCGCCCCGGACGTGAACCCGGAAGCCAACGTGCGCAATGCCGACCAGGTGCTGCAGCAGGTGCGCGAGGGCAAGGTCGGCTCGCTGTTCAATGGTGTGGGCGCCGAACTGGGCCGCCGCATCCAGCAGGTCGCGACCGAAGAGAGCCGCCTGGGCATCCCGGTGATCCTCGCCGCCGACGTGATCCACGGCATGCGTACCGTGTTCCCGATTCCGCTGGGCGAGGCCGCCAGCTTCGAGCCGGACCTGGCCGAGCGCACCGCGCGCGCCACTGCGATCGAAGCCACCGCTGCCGGCCTGCACTGGACCTATGCGCCGGCCGTGGACATCGCCCGCGACCAGCGCTGGGGCCGTGGCGCCGAAGGTGCCGGCGAGGACGTGGTGCTGGGCTGTGCGTTCGCCGCCGCCCGCGTGCGTGGCTTCCAGGGCAGCGACCTGCGTGCGGCCGATTCGCTGCTGGCCACGCCGAAGCACTTCGCCGCCTATGGCGCGGTGATGGCCGGCATGGAGTACAACATGGTGGACATCTCGCCGCAGACCCTGCGCGATGTACACCTGCCGCCGTTCAAGGCCGCCTTCGATGCCGGCGCGATCACCGTGATGTCCTCGTTCAACGACATCAACGGCGTGCCGGCCAGTGCCAATGCCGAACTGCTGACCGACATCCTGCGCGGCGAATGGAAGTTCCCGGGCGTGGTGATCTCCGACTACACCGCCGACATGGAACTGGTCGCGCACGGCTATGCCGCCGATGACCGCGATGCCACGGCCAAGGCGTTCACCGCCGGCCTGGACCTGAGCATGCAGAGCGGCTTCTACGCCGAGCACCTGCCGGGCCTGGTCGAGAGCGGCGAGGTGCCGATGGCGGTGCTGGATGAGGGCGTGCGCCGCATCCTGTGGCTGAAGGAGACCATCGGCCTGTTCGACGACCCGTACCGGTCGCTGGACCCGGCGCGCGAAGCGGATACCTCGCACCTTGCCGCGCATGATGAACTGTCGCGCGATGCTGCGCGGCGTTCGATCGTGCTGCTGAACAACCGTGACAACGTGCTGCCGCTGCAGAAGACCGGGCAGAAGATCGCGCTGATCGGCCCGTTCGTGCAGGACCGCGAGAACATCGAAGGCTGCTGGACGCTGTTCGGCGACAAGCAGCGATACGTGGACCTGGAAACCGGCGTGCGTGCCGCCATCGGCGACGAAGCGCTGCTGGAAATCGTGCCGGGTTGCGAACTGGAAGCCGCGATTCCTGGCGGCACAGAAGCCGCTGTGGCTGCCGCACTGCGTGCTGACGTGGTGGTGCTGGCGCTGGGTGAACCGCAGCGCTACAGCGGTGAAGCGCAGTCGCGCGTGGAAATCACCCTGCCGCCGGCACAGCAGGCGCTGGCCGAGGCCGTGGCGATGACCGGCAAGCCGCTGGTGGTGCTGCTGCGCAATGGCCGCGCGCTGGCATTGCAGGGCGCGGTGCGCAATGCGCAGGCCGTGGCGGTGACCTGGTACCTGGGCACGCAGACCGGCCATGCCGTGGCCGATGTGCTGTTCGGCGACTACAGTCCGTCTGGCCGCCTGCCGGTCAGTTTCCCGCAGGTGTCCGGCCAGCAGCCGTACTTCTACAACCACCCGCGCACCGGCCGCCCGGAACTGCCGACCATGTCGGAGTTCAAGGCGCGCTGGCGCGAGATTCCCAACGAACCGCTGTACCCGTTCGGCCATGGCATCGGCTACACCACCTTCGCCTACGGCGTGCCGCAGCTGAGCACGGCACAGCTCGGCTGGGACGACACCCTGACCATCACCACCGTGCTGACCAACACCGGCCGCGTGGCGGGCGAGGAAGTGGTGCAGCTGTACATCCACGATCGCGTGGCCAGCCGCGTGCGTCCAGTGCGTGAACTGAAGGACTTCCGCAAGGTGGCGCTGCAGCCGGGCGAGTCGGCCGAAGTGGTGTTCACTTTGACCCGCGAGCAGCTGGCCTTTACCGGCCGCGATGGCGTGCTGCGTGCCGAGCCGGGCCAGTTCGACCTGTGGGTCTGTGCCTCGTCGGCCGCTGGCGAAGCGGTGCAGTTCGAACTGCTGAAGGCCTGATCAAGAAAAAGGGGACGGAGGGGATTAAGTCGTTTGTGCCACTAACGACTTAATCCCCTCCGTCCCCTTTTTGTTGTCCTCACTGTGGCGGCGCTACCATCGGGCTTCCTGTTTTGACGGAGTGCGCGCATGCGCCGGATGGCCTACCTGATTCCCGCCCTGCTGCTGGCGGCCTGTTCGCAGCCTGAGCCGCCGGCGCAGCCTGCGGTGGATGCGCCGCCGCCGATGGAAGCGAACGCGGCAGCGACGCCTGCCGCTGAACCGCCGGCGCCGGCTGCCGAACCCGCTGCTGCACCTGCTGCACCGGCAGCCGAGGCGCCCGCCGAGGATGCGCGTGCGCGCATCGAGTCGTTGCTTGGCGATGCCGCGCAGTTCGAAAAGGTCTTCAATGCGTTCAAGGCCGCCGTGGTTGGCGGAGATCGCGCTGCGGTGGTCGAGGAAGTGCGATTCCCCTTGAACATCAGCGGCGGAAAGAAGATCTCCGGCCCCGGAGAGTTCCAGCGCAACTACGAGAAGATCATCACGCCGGAGGTGGTCAAGGCGGTGTCCGAGCAGGACTTCGGCAAGGTGTTCGTCAACCAGCAGGGCGTGATGATCGGCAGCGGCCAGGTGTGGTTGAGTGGCCAGTGCCTGGACCAGGCCTGCACGAAGACCGAGGTGAAGGTCATCACCATCCAGTGACTGCAGACGACCCCGCGTGCGGGGCCGTCTGGCAAGGGTAGTGCCGGCCGCTGGCCGGCAACCGCGGGATGCAGGAAGGATCCAGGTTGCCGGCCAGCGGCCGGCACTACCTGCCGTCTTTCAGCAGCCACAGCGCACCGTCGGGTGCGCTCGCCGATCACGAAGACCGAGGTGAAGGTCCCCCGCGTGCGGGGTCGTCTGGCAAGGGTAGTGCCGGCCGCTGGCCGGCAACCGCAGGGTGCCGGAAGGATCCAGGTTGCCGGCCAGCGGCCGGCACTACCTGCCGTCTTCCAGCAGCCACAGCGCACCGTCGGGTGCGCTCGCCCATCGAAGACCGAGGTGAAGGTCCCCCGCGTGCGGGGCCGTCTGGCAAGGGTAGTGCCGGCCGCTGGCCGGCAACCGCAGGATGCTGGAAGGATCCAGGGTGCCGGCCAGCGGCCGGCACTACCTCAGGTCTTCGGCGTGAGCTTCAGCAGGCGTGCCTTGCTGCCGTCTTCCAGCAGCCACAGCGTGCCGTCGGGGCCCTGTTCCACTTCGCGGATGCGCTCGCCCATGTTGAAGCGCTCGGCTTCGCGCGCGCTGTCGCCATCGAAGGCCACGCGCACCAGCGAGGTGGACGACAGGCCGCCGATGAAGCCGCTGCCCTTCCACTGCGGGAACAGGCTGCCGCTGTAGATCACGAAGCCGGCCGGCGAGATCACCGGCGTCCAGGTCACCTTCGGCGCGGCGAATTCGGGGCGCGTGTCGTGGTCGGGAATCGGGCGGCCATCGTAATGGTCACCATTGGAAACGATCGGGTAGCCGTAGTTGGCGCCGCGCACGACTAGGTTCAGTTCGTCACCGCCGGCCGGGCCCATCTCGTGAGCCCACAGCTTGCCGCTGGCATCGAAGGCCATGCCGAGGATGTTGCGGTGGCCCAGCGACCACACCTGTGCGGCCACCCCGCCCTGCGAAGCGAACGGGTTGTCGGCGGGCAGGCTGCCATCGTCGTTCAGGCGGATGATCTTGCCGAGGTTGCTGCCCATGTCCTGGGCCGGATCGAACTTCTGCCGCTCGCTGGAACTGATCCACAGCTTGCCGTCCGGGCCGAAGGTAAGACGATGGCCGTAGTGGCCTTCGCCGCTGACCTTGGGGCTCTGCCGCCAGATCACCTTCAGGTCCTTCAGCTGGCCACCGCCGTTGGCATCCAGCGCCAGGGTGGCCCGGGCCACCGCAGCACCGCGGGTATCCAGCGTGCCTTCCTCGGCATAGCTGAGGTAGATAACGTGGTTGCGGGCGAAATCCGGGTGCAGGATCACGTCGCCGAAACCGCCCTGGCCACCATAGGCGACCTTCGGAACACCGGTGATCTCGTGCTTCTGGCCGCTGGCCAGGTCCAGGTGCTGCAGTTTGCCGCGCTTCTCGGTGACCAGCAGGCTGCCATCAGGCAGGAAGGTCATCGCCCACGGCTGGTCGAAGCGGCTGACTTCGGTGGCGGTGAACGGGCGCTGGTCTGCAGCGGTGGAGGCTGCGGGCGCCGCGGTCTGGGCGCCGTTGGCGGCCGGGTCGGCGGCATTGCAGGCGGAGGTGGCAAGGATCGGCACCAGGCCGAGGGCGAGCAGCAGGGGCGTGCGGGTCATGGGTATCTCCAGGGCGGGGATGCGGATGGCCGGGCGTTCCCTTGTATACCACCGGTGCCGTGAGCGTCGTGGCCCGAAGGTCCTGCGACCCCTGTGCGAGCGCAGCGGGATCGTCTAGGGTGGGCACGCCCGGGCAAAGCGTGCCCGCCTGCCTGCCAAGGACCTGCAATGAACACTGCACTACCCCACAAGCCGTCCACCGCCTTCATCGCCGCCTCGTGGGTGGCACTGCTGCTGGGGGCGGCGGCGTACCTGATCGGCCTGTTCAACGCCACGATGGCGCTCAACGAGAAGGGCTACTACCTGACCCTGCTGCTGTTCGGCCTGTTCGCGGCGGTCTCGCTGCAGAAGAGCGTGCGCGATCGCGTGGAAGGCATTCCGGTGAGCGGCCTGTACTACGCGCTGTGCTGGTTCGCGCTGCTGTCGGCGCTGATGCTGCTGCTGGTCGGCCTGTGGAATGCCACGCTGGCACCCAGTGAAAAAGGCTTCTACGGCATGGCGTATGCGCTGTCGCTGTTCGGTGCGGTGGCGGTGCAGAAGAATACCCGCGACCTGATCGCCGCTGGTGGTGGCGAGAGCAAGCGCAGCGCGATCGTGCCGCCGCTGCCGGAACAGGAGTGAATGTGTAGAGCCGAGCCCAATGCTCGGCTCTACAGCAGCAGGGCGCTATCGCTTCAATTGCGGATCCGCCAGCTGTGCATCCTCCCAGCCACGACGCACCGCATTGCGTGCCTGCGCCCATTCCAGGCGGCTGCGGCCGCGTTCGTTGGCCCAGCGTGATTCGAGCTCGGCCTCGACCTGTTCATAGGCGCGGATGATGTCCTGTGCACGCGCGGCGTGGCCGATGCGGTAGGCCGGCTCGTAGTCCTCGAAGAACAGCTGGTCGTCGTAGTACGGTTCGGCGGTGTAGCGCTCGCGCCAGTAGTTGCTGATCGCATCACGCGGGGTGCTGTCGTCCGGCACGCGGCCGGGAATCTGGTACTCGGTCATGGAGGGCTCCGTGGTGGACGAAACCCGATCATGCCGGCCCGATGGTTAATGGCCCGGTCCAGCGACGTGATTGCCAGATCAATCCGACCGGCACGGCCTGATGCGGCCGGTCACCCGGTGCTGGCATCCTTGCGCGGCAGCGTGTAGATCACTGCGCCGATGGCAAACGCGACCAGTGCGGCGGCAATGTTCTGCCAGCTGGCGCTGGCAAACAGGGCCAGGCACAGCAGCAGTGCCAGCACCGGAATCAGCGGTCCACCGGGCAGCTTCAACGCGCCCGGGCGGTCGGCGTAGCGCTTGGCCAGGACCAGTACCGCCGCGGCGGTGCCGATGTAGGCGAACAGGCGCGTGGTCATCGACAGCAGGGCCAGCTGCACGAACGAACCGGACAGGGCCAGGCCGAGCGCGATCAGGCCCTGGCACAGGATCGACGCGGCCGGGGTATGGAAGCGCGGATGCACCTGGGCCAGGATCTTCGGCCCATAGCCATCGCGTGCCAAGGCGAACAGGAAACGCGGGCCCATCATCATCGTGTTGCTGTTGGTGCCGAGGATGGAGATGGTGGCACCGACGGTCAGGATCAGCGCCAGTGCTTCGCCACCGAATCCAGCGGCGGCATCGGCCAGCGGCGTGGCCGAGCTGGCCAGGCCGGCCAGCGTGCCCTGTGCCACCACCTGCACCGCGCCGTAGATGACGGTGACGGTGATGATCATGGTGATCAGCGCGAACGGAATGTCGCGGCGCGGATTGCGGTACTCGCCGGCGGCGGCGGGAATGTTCTCGAAACCGGCGTAGGCGTACAGCAGCAACAACGCGGCCTCGCCCATGCGTTGCAGGTCGTGCGGGTCCGGGCGCTGGCCGGAGAAGGCCAGCTTCGGGTCGATGTAGAACGCACCGATGGCCACGAACAGCAGCAGCGGCAGCATCTTGCCGATCACCAGCACCACGCCGGTGCGCGCGGCCGACCGCACGCCGATGATGTTGATGCCGGTGAGGAAGCCCAGCGACACCACGATCACCGCGATGCGGCCCAGGCCGGCACCGGCCCATGGCCAGAAGCGCGCGACCGCATCGGCCAGCGCATTGCTGAGTGCGGCCGCCGAACTGATGCGGGTCAGCCAGATCATCCAGCCGATCTCGAAACCGGCGAAGCGGCCGAAGGCCTCGCGTGCATACAGGTAGCTGCCGCCGGGTTCATCGAAGTAGCTGGCGGCCTGCGCATAGCACAGCACCAGCAAGGCCACGACGATGCCGGCGGCGACCACGCCCCACAGGCTGAAGGGGCCGAGCAGGGCGACGGTGGCGGCCGGCAGCAGGTAGATGCCGCTGCCGATCACATCGTTGATCGACAGGCCGACGATCTGCCAACGGCTGACCGCGCGCTGCAGCTGCGGTTCGTCCTGCGCGCTCAACGGCCGTCTCCCTGCAGTGCAGGCAGCTGCCACTGCGCCTGCAGTCGCTTGTACTCCGCGCGCGGCAGCAGCACGAAACGCGGCGCGTCCTGCGGCCGCAGCCAGTCCAGCAGTGCCTGCATGCGTTCCTGCGGCATGGCCGTGCAGCCGGCGGTGGCCTCGCCGGGCTGGCGCCACAGATGGGCAAAGATGCAGCTGCCCTTGCCGGGCTGGTTGTCCGGGTTGTGGGCAATCACGAAGCCTTCCCGGTAGCGCACGTCGCCCTTGTTGTGCAGGTCCAGCCGCATCGGCTCGGTGGAGCCCTTGACCGCTGCGCTGCCGACCTTCTTCTCATCCACGATGCGGTTGTAGAACGGCGAGGCGGGCACGTCCATGCAGTAGCTGCTGTCCAGCATCGGCTGGTAGGGCATGACGGTGCCGGGGCGGGTGACCGCATAGCCGAACGCGCTGCCGAGCGCGAATATGCCGGCCGGGCTGCGGCCATCGCCTTCCTGCTTCTGCGGGCCATCGGCCTGTGCCGGATGCAGGCCCAGGCCCCATGCGCTGCCGGTGCGGCCAAGCGCCACCGGGAACGCCTGGCCATGCGGGTGCCAGCCCTTGCCGTCGCGCACATAGGCCTGTAGTTGCCCCTGGGTGCTGTCCCAGCCATCGCTGGTGACCACGATCAGCTGGCGCGCGCCATCCAGCGGCGCAGCGTGAACGGACACCACTGCGGCAAGCAGCAGTGTAGTGATGACAAGGCGGACCAGCGATCTCATCAACATGCGCTCCGGTCAGGAATCCAGCAGGTGGTCGATCCGCTCCAGGTTCACCGCAAGCTGCTGCTGGCGATCCGGATTGGCATGGCAGAGCAGCACGAACAGGAAATCGAGCAGGGCGTGCATGGCGCTACGGTACAGCAGCTGCGCGACCTGCGGCGTGCGGTCGTGGGCGCAGACCGCCAGGGCCGCATCCGCATGCGCGCGCAGCGGGTTGGCGGTGTGGCGGGTGATGGAAATCACCTTGCCCCCCATGTCCTGGAACTGCCGCGACAGCTGCGAGAGCTGGGGCAGGTTGCCGAACTCGGAGAACACCAGCAGCGCGTCACCGGGCCGTGCGGCCGAGAGGTTGGCCAGCATCAGGATCGGGTCGGTGTGGGGTACCACGAGCAGCCCGAGCAGCGACAGCCGCATGGCAAACTCGCGGGCGAACAGGCCGTCGTCTCCCAGGCCGTACACGAACAGCTTGGGCGCACCGTCGAGCAGCTGCACGATGCGCTCGATCTCCGCGCGTGGATTGGCCTGGCGCGTTTCCTCTTCGGCCTGCGCCTTGCTGCGGCGCAGCGCCTCGCCCAGGCGCAGGTAGTCATCGCCGCTGTCGGGTTCGTCGGGCGCCTGCTGCGGATCGGCACCGGCGCGGGCGACGTCCTGGCCGATGGAGTACTTCAGGTCCGGGTAGCCCTTGAAGCCGAGCTTCTGGCTGAACTTCACCACGCTGGACTGGCTGATGCCCAACGCGCTGGCCAGTTGCTGGGACGAGTAGTCGCGCAGCAGGTGGGCGTTGTCGAGGATGAAGTCGGCGATGCGGCGCTCGATGGCCGACATCTGCCCGCGCTCGGTGCGGATCTTCAGCAGGGGCGGCATGCGGGGTGTCCGAGGGGCGTGCGTTGGAGCATAGGGGAACGCGTTGCGGTTGGCAGCGTAGAGCAGGTCATGGAGTGGGTCGGGGGGGTGGGGTTTGCAGGGGACGCCGTGAATCCGTCCACGGAGGCTTGGCCGCGCTTGCTCGTTTGCGCTGTCCTGCGCAAACGGCAAGACCGGGGTTGGGCGTCCTGCCCAACCCGCCCGAGGCATGCCTCGGGCCCATGGCGCGGACACCCATGCAAGCCCCACCCGACCGACCCCGGACAGATCGCGCGCGTGCCAGCCGCGAAGGGGATACGGGGTAGAGCAGAAGCAAGAGCAAAAGCATCCACGCATGGCGTGGATCCACGGGATGCAGTTGTTGCCTTTGACGTTGAGTCCGCCTTCAAGCGAGCCGAGCACCGCAGGTCCGGCGAGGGCGAAGAGGCGCGGGTGTCTGAGCGCATCGAGTTCCGCGCCGTCCCTCGACCGGCCGAGGAGCGCAGCGCACCGGCGTGCGCAGCACGTCGGCTCGCGGCCGGCGGAGCGTTTCTTTTGGTTACTTTTCTTTTCGCGAAAAGAAAAGCAACGCCCGACCCAACGTCAGTGGCACGCCACGCCAGCCGCAAGGCAGAGATCAACCCAGCATCTCCAGCCCACGCACTTCAGTAATGCCCAGCCCCGGCACGTCGCTGATGCTGATCTCCGATTCGTTGAAATGCACGCCGCCGCTGACCGGGTCGAACTGGCCCAGCGAGGGGCCGTCCAGATCGACCTTGGTGATCACATCGCTCTTGGCCACGGCCAGGTGCACGGCGGCAGCCACGCTGATGCTCGATTCGATCATGCAGCCGATCATGCACGGCACGCCGTAGATGCCGGCAATGTCGGCGATGCGGATCGCGTTGGACAGGCCGCCGGTCTTCATCAGCTTGATGTTGATGATGTCGGCCGCGCGCTGCTGGATCAGGTCCATCACCTGGCTCGGGCTGAACACGCTCTCGTCGGCCATCACCGGCGTGTTGACGCGGTCGGTGACGTACTTCAGCCCGCTGATGTCGGCGGCTTTCACCGGCTGCTCCAGCAGTTCAAGCACTACGCCGGCGTCTTCCAGCGTACGCATCGCATGCACCGCCTGCTTGGCAGTCCAGCCCTGGTTCGCATCCAGGCGCAGCAGGGCACGGCCTTCCACGGCGGCGTGGATGGCCTTGACCCGTTCGATGTCCAGTCCGATGTCCTTGCCGACCTTGATCTTCAGCGACTCGAAGCCGCGCTCGATCGCCGACAGCGAATCGGCCACCATCTTGTCGATGTAGTCCACGCTGATGGTGATGTCGGTGGTGATCACCGGGTCGCCGCCACCAAGCATCTGGTACAGCGGGGCACCGTGCAGCTGCGCCCACAGGTCGTACAGTGCGATCTCCACCGCCGCCTTGGCGCTGGTGTTGCGCTCCATGGCGGTCTGCACCAGCGTGCACAGGTGGTTGAGGTTGACCACGTCCTGGCCGATCAGGCGCGGGGCGATGAAGTGGCGGATCGCTTCGATGATCGAGCCGTGCGTATCGCCGGTGATCACGGCGGTGGCCGGGGCTTCGCCGTAACCGGTGTTGCCGGTATCGGTACGGATCAGGACGACCACGTCCTCGACGGTTTCCACCGTGCGCAGGGCCGTCTTGAACGGTGTCTTCAACGGCACGCGCAGCATGCCCAGTTCGATGGCAGTGATCTTCATTCAGGGGGTCTTGGCCCGCAGGCGCTGGATGTTGGTGATGCGGTCGATGTAGCGGACGGTATCGCTGGCCATCATCGGCTCCAGCGGCGTGACCGAAACACCATTGAGATGGGCCTGCACACGTCTGCCGTCGGCACCGAACCAGCTGCCGCCTGCCGTATCGTGGATCACCCAGGTGCGGCCGTCGACGTGGCCGATGGCCATCATCACGTGGCCGGGAATGTAGACCAGGTCGCCAACACGGAGGTCGGTGACGGCGCGGTCGCGCACCGCCTTGCCGTCCTTGCCGGTGAACGGTAGTCGATCCAGCGCGGGGCTGACCGCCTGCGCGCTGGTATTGCGCGGCAGCAGTACGCCGAAGCTGCGGTAGATCTCGGACACAAAGCCGCTGCAGTCGCGGGTGTCGTAATCGTGGCCCCAGCCGTAGCGTTCGCCAAGGAACTTGAACGCCTGCTGCAGCAGCAGGCGCGGGGTCAGCGGCAGGTAGTCGGCGGCAGTGTCCTGCGAGCGTGGCAGCAGCGCCGGCACCAGCTTCAGGCGGCCATCGGCTTCCCGCACGGGCAACTGCACCACCCACGATGCGTGCGCCTGCTGGCCGTTCACCGGGTCGGCAGCCGGCCAGTCGGCCAACACCGGCAGGCGCACGCCCATGTCCAACTGCAGGCGCGAGACACGCGGCTCTTCCGGGGTGTAGGCGGTCTGCGCGGTGGCACCGGTGACGATCCGGTACGGGCCCTTCGTGCCGTAGCCGAGCACGGTGGCCTTGTCGCCGCTGGCGATGGCCTCGGCCTCGATCCACGCGCTGTAGCGCTCGCTGTGGACGAACAGCCAGCGGCCGTCGGCGCTGCGATGGACCACGGCGACCTTGTCGCCGGGGAACAGTGCCGATTCCTGGAAACGGTCGATATCGGTGTCACCGACGCTGCTGAAGACGCGCTCGCGGGTGGGGAAGGTACGCAGTGCCGCGCGCTTCACCACCAGCCCGTAGGCCGGTGCCACCTCGGCCGGGATCGCATCCAGGCCGAGGTTGGCTTCGATCGCGCTGCGCAGCGCCGGCGCGATCGGCTGGCCCTTGTCGTTGTAGAGGGCGCGTGTGGGCCAGCGCGACAGCGCGGTGATGCTGGCACGCACCGTCGCCGCATCAAGCTGCGCCGGCAACGCCGCGATGTCCTGCAGGTGGCTGTCCTGCGCCCGCATCCGCGCGTTCTGCGCCTCGATCTGCGCGCGGTCCAGGATCGACGCATCGGCGTTGTCCAGACGCGCGGCCCAGTACTGCGGCGTCAGGTAGGCCTCGTGCAGGCCGATCACATACGGCAGCGGCGCACCGGGGTCGGGGGGGGCCGCCGCCGGTGCGAAGGCCGGTGCGGCCAGCAGGCACAGCGCCAGGGACACGCGGCGCGGCCAACGCCGGTGCCGTTCGCGGGAAGCCAGGATCATGCGCTGCACACCCTCCTCGAATGCCTGTTGGAATATTTATTCCTTTCGGCGGCGAAAGCAAGAATAAATTATTGACCGGCATCCCGGCCCGTGTTACACAGCCGTTACCACCCGCGCTGGGGAAGTGTCGCTGTGGATCCTGCCGTTCGCAAACCACGTCTGCCTGCTGCTGCCGGCCTGTGTGCCGCGCTGCTGCTGTGGGCGTCTGCCGCGCAGGCCACGGATGGGGATAGCCACCAGCAGCGGGCGCGCCAGGCGCAGGTGATCGACCTGATCGACAGCGGTCGCTTCAGCGATGCCCAAGCGCTGCTGGCAACGGCAGGCGATACCGCCGACGGGGCCTTCCAGCGCGAGCGCATGCGCCGCATCCGCTTGGATTTCAGCCTCGACCAGGCTGCCGCCAAGGCCGCCGTACGCCGCTGGATTCCCGACCTGACCGACGAGGAATTCGCGCGCTGGGACCAGCTTGGCCTGATCGAGCATCTCGATATCGACGGCGAGCGTTGGTACTTCAAGCGCGCACCGTCCAATCTGTTCCTGCTCAGCGACGAAGCACGCGCGCGCCGCCGCGCCGATGCGCCGATGCCCGCTCCGGGCCCGAACGAAGTGCTCAACGCACACCACGCGCGCGTGGTGGCCGCGTCCGAGCAGCGTGGCCAGGCGTCGGTGCTGCCGCAGCGCATCGAATTCACCCAGTCGCTGACGGTGAAGGCCGATGCGGTACCGGCCGGCGAGACCGTGCGTGCCTGGATTCCGTACCCGCGCGAGATCCCCGGCCAGCAGGAGCAGGTGCAGTGGCTGGGCAGCACCCCGGGCAAGGCGCGCGTGGCTCCGGCCCACACCCAGCAACGCACCGCCTACCTCGAAGCCAACGCGGTGGCCGGGCAGCCGACCCGCTTCGAGATCCGCTACGCGGTCACGATCTTCGCCCGGCATACCGCGATCGACCCGGCCGTGGTGCAACCGACCCCGGCCGATCCGGCCCTGAAGCCCTATCTGGCCGAACAGCTGCCCCATGTGCGCTTCACCCCGGCGCTGAAGCTGTTCTCCGACCAGGTGCTGCAGGGCGAGACGCGCCCGTATGAAGTGGTGCGCAGGCTGTTTGCCGCGGTCGACCGCATTCCGTGGGCCGGTGCGCGCGAATATTCCACGCTCAGCAACATCAGCGATTACGCGCTGCGTGCCGGCCATGCCGACTGCGGGCAGCAGACGTTGCTGCTGATCGCACTGCTGCGCCTGAACGGCATCCCCGCACGCTGGCAGTCTGGCATGGTGTTCTCCGACGATGGCAGTGGTTACAACAACCTGCATGACTGGGGACAGGTCTACCTGGCGCCGTATGGCTGGCTGCCGATGGACGTGACCACTGGCGCGCTGGCCAGCGATGTACCGGCGCTGCGCGACTTCTATCTGGTTGGCCTCGATGGCTACCGCATCGCCTTCAACGATGATTTCGGCCAGCCCTTCGTGCCGGCCAGACAGCATTACCGCTCGGAAACGGTCGACTCGCAGCGTGGCGAGGCCGAGTGGGCAGGCGGCAACCTGTACTTCGACCAATGGAGCTACGACTTCCAGTGGCGGGTACTGCCAGCCAGGCAACGCTAGCGCGACACCTCGCATTCCACACCATTCAATTCTTGCAGGAGAGAGCAGGGGATGAAGGCTTACAGCATCAAGCGGGCGGCGTTGTGCGTCGCTCTCGGGGCGTGTCTGGGCGTGATCGCGCCCAGCGCATTCGCACAGGATGGTTCAGTGGTCGGCCGGCTGGTCAGCGATGCCGGCCAGGTCCCGGCCGGTGCCACGGTGACCGTACGCAACCCGGCAACGGGCTTCGTCCGCTCCGTGCAGGCCGACGCCAACGGCAGCTACCGCATTCCGCTGCTGCCGGTCGGCACCTATGACATGGAGGTGAGCCTGCCCGGCGGAGGGGCCAGCCGCGTCGGCCAGGTGACGGTCAGCCTCGGCAGTGCCACCACGGTCAACGTGCCGCTGGGTGCGGTCAGTACCCTGGGCACGGTCGAAGTGCGGGCGCCGCAGGTGGTGTCGATGGTGGACGTGAAGTCCACCGAGTCGGCCACCAACATCACCCGCGAGGAGCTGTCGCGCCTGCCGGTGGACCGTGACATCACCGCCGTAGCGCTGCTCGCGCCGGGAGCCGTGAAGGGCAAGGGGTCGCTCGGCGGGCAGGGTATTTCCTTCGGCGGATCGTCGGTGGCCGAGAACACCGTCTACATTAATGGCCTGAACGTCACCGACTTCTACAACCGGGTCGGCTTCTCGTCGGTGCCGTTCTCGTTCTACCAGGAATTCCAGGTCAAGACCGGCGGCTACTCGGTCGAGTTCGGGCGCAGCACCGGTGGTGTCATCAACGCGGTAACCCGCTCGGGCAGCAACGATTTCAAGGCCGGCGCCGAGCTGGTGTTCGAGCCGCGGGCATGGCAATCGCAGGCACGTGATCGCTACGACGGCAGCGGCAGCCGCTACATCACCGCCAGCCGCGACGACTACAGCCGCAGCGCGCTGAATGTATTCGCCTCCGGTGCGCTGGTGCAGGATCGCCTGTTCTTCTTCGGCATGTACGAGGCGCGCGACTACCGCCCCACCTCGACCAATGACGCCGGCACGCGCCTGAGCCAGGGCAAGGCCGATGATCCGTTCTGGGGCGGCAAGATCGACTGGCAGATCACCGACAACCAGATGCTGTCGCTGTTCGGCTTCTCGGACAAGAGCAAGACCCTCACCGACGTCTACGCCTACGATTACGCCACGGGGCAGACCGTGGGCGAGCGCAGCAACCAGATCTACAACACGGTGGGCGGCAAGAACTGGTCCGGTACCTACAGCTGGCAGGTCAACAACGACCTGACCATGAAGCTGATGTACGGCGAGAACAAGCGCAACCGTGTGCAGAGCTCGTTGATGGACGAGAACTGCAACCGCGTGTTCGACAATCGCACCGCCAGCCAGGGCGTGCCGCCATCGCTGCAGGGTGACCGCGGCTGCACCAGCAGCTCGCAGCTGGAATCCGCGCTGGACACCCGCAAGGCTGCACGCGCCGATTTCGAATGGACGCTGGGCAACCACCTGCTGCGCTTCGGCCTGGACCGCGAAGAGAACACCTCCGACTACAGCCGTGCCTACCCCGGGCCCGGCGGCCTGCGCTATGACATCTATGCCCGCACACCCGGCAGTCCGCTCAATGGTGGCGTGGTGCCGGCCAGCGGCCTGGTCGCGCGCACCCGTCGCTATGAAGTGGAAGGGGCCTTCGAGACGATCAACTCGGCCTACTACCTGGAAGACAACTGGCAGGTGACGCCGAATCTGCTGCTGAACATGGGCCTGCGCCTGGAAGCCTTCGACAACAAGGGCGGCGACGGCAGCAGCTACATCAAGATCGACGACATGCTGGCCCCGCGCCTGGGCTTCTCCTGGGACGTGCGCGGCGATGGCACGACCAAGGTGTTCGGCAACCTGGGCCGATACTTCCTGCCGGTGGCCAACGTCATCAACATCAAGCAGGCCGGTGGCTTCCTCGACGAGCGGACCTGGTATGAGTTCCTCGGCTACAGCGGCGCGGCCAACAACATCCCCAACCTGGGCGCACAGATCGGGCCGGTGGACAACTCGCAGGGCGACGGCAGCGTGCCGGACCTGCGTGCCGAAGTGAACCGGGACATGGACCCGGTCTACCAGGACGAAGCGATCCTCGGCTTCCAGCAGATGATCAACGAAGCCTGGTCGGTGGGGGCGAGCGTGACCTATCGCCGCCTGCACAATGCCATCGATGACATGAACATCACCGCGACCGGCCAGTGTGGTGCCATCGACGGGGTGTGGATCATGGGCAACCCCGGGCGCACCAATACCGTCTGGGGCGACACCGACTGCGATGGCCGCAACGACGGCTGGATCAGCATCGATACGTCGAAGGAAGGCTGGGCACTGTACGACGACAACGGCAACTACGTCGGCCAGCGCGGCTGGGTGAAGCCCAAGCGTGACTACAAGGCGCTGGAACTGCAGGTCGACCGCGCCTGGGACGGCAAGTGGGGCTTCAACGCCTCCTACACCCTTGCATACGGTCGCGGCAACGCAGAAGGCCCGGTCAACTCCGATACCGACTTCGCCGACGCAGGGCGCACCGAGAACTTCGACAACCCGTGGGTCAACTACCGCGGCTACGGCTATCTGGCCAACGACCGCCGCCACCAGTTCAAGTTCCGTGGCAGCTACGCATTGACCGAGAACCTCAGCGTGGCGGCCACGCTGGGCGTGCAGTCGGGCAGCCCGATTACCCGCTTCGGCGCCGGTAATCCGTTCGACGACACCGACTTCCACAGCTACTACGTGTGCGTGTCCAACTGCCAGTCGACGGTTCCGTCCCAGCGCGTGTTCGTGCATTCGCCACGCGGTGGCGACGGCCGCACGCCCTGGACCTATGACCTGGACGTGAGCGTGTCGTACAAGGTGCCGATTCCCACCGATCTGCGCCTGAAGCTGGCGGTGTACAACGTGCTCAACCAGCAGCGCGTGGTGACCGTGGACCAGGACTACGAGCCGCAGGACAGCATCGGCACGCCGAACCCGCTCTACCGCTACGGCACCGGCTTCCAGTCGCCGCGCTACGCGCAGCTGACCGTCACCTGGGCCTACTGAGGCCCGGTGCCGGGACCATGCGCATGCAGGCACTGGGGATGCTGGCCGCGCTGGTGGCTTTTCCGGCGGCGGCGGTCGATACCGCCTCTGTCGAGGCCGATGTCGCCGCCGTGGTCCGGCACGAGCACCTGCCCGGGCTGGCCATGGCGGTGGTCGACAACGGGCAGGTGGTCTATCGCCACGCCGAGGGCGCGCGTGGCGATGGCGGCCGCATCGACCAGGACACGCTGTTCAAGATCGCCTCCAACAGCAAGGCGATGACTGCCGCGCTGCTGGCGCGGCTGGTGCAGCAGGGCAGGCTGCGCTGGGATGATCCGGTGCAGCGGCATCTGCCGGGCTTCCGCATGCACGATGCCTGGGTGGGCCAGCAGATGCAGGTGCGCGACCTGCTGATCCACAACAGCGGCCTGGGCCTGGGCGCCGGGGACCTGATGCTGTGGCCGGAACCGAACGCATTCACCCGCACCGACATCATCGCCGGATTGGCGCACCTGACGCCGGTCAGCAGCTTCCGCAGCCACTATGCCTACGACAACCTGATGTACGTGGTGGCTGGCGAAGTGGCCGCTGCGGCGGGCGGCAAGCCGTACGACCAGTTGATGCGCGAGCAGGTGTTCGAACCACTGGGCCTGTCGCGCTGCCAGGTGGGGGCGTGGTCGGTGAAGCGCGTGGGCAACGTGGCGCAGCCGCATGCCTGGCGCGGTGATCGCAACGCGGTAGTGAATGAGGATGGAGCGATCAGCCCGGACCTGCCGTCGATGGCCGCTGGCGGCATCCGGTGTTCGCTGCGCGACATGACGCGCTGGATGCAGGTGCTGCTCGATCCCACCGTGGCGCCCGGCTGGCTGGATGCGGAGCAGCGCCGCACGCTGTGGACCCTGCACATGCCGATGCCGCTGGGCGAGCGCCAGCGGCGCTGGGACAACGCGCATTTCTACGGCTACGGCTATGGCTGGCGCGTGTCCGACATGGACGGCCAGTGGAAGGTGGCGCATACCGGCACGCTGTCCGGCATGTATTCGTCGCTGGCGCTGCTGCCCGACCGCAAGGTGGGCGTGGTCATGCTGATCAACGGTGATGGGGAGGACGCGCGTACCGCATTGATGCAGGCCGCGCTGAAGCGCTTTACGGCGCCGGACGATGCGCGTCCGGCGCTGGAGTACCTGGCCGAACTGAAGGCGGACCAGGCGGTGCGCGCGGCAAGCGGCCATCAGCGGCCGGCGACGTCGGAGGCACGGCCGACATCGGACGCCGATCTGCCGCGCTGGCAGGGTCGCTACACCGACCCGTGGCTGGGGCCGGCCTCGCTGTGCCCGGGCAAGGACGGCCTGCGTTTCAGCGTGGACAAGTCGCCCCGGCTGCAGGCGGCTGTGCTGCAGCTGCAGGGGCGCTGGCTGCTGCGCTGGGATACGCTGGGCGACGACGCACAGGCCTGGCTGCAACCCGGGGACGGTGCGTCGCCCACGCTGGACCTGCGCGCCATCGATCCGGACATCGACTTCAGCTATGACTTCCAGGACCTGCATTTCACTCGTACTGGCGACTGCGCTGGCGGCGACCACCGGCGCCGCTGAGCCACCGCGCGTTTCACCGGCCACCGACGCGGCCAGTGCCGGACTGGTGGAGATCCGCACGGTGTCGCCGCGCATCGACCTGGATATCCGCTATGCCGGCGCCAACAACTTCACCGGCGCGCGCGTGCCCGGCTACGAGGCGCCTTCGTGCTACCTGCTGGCGCCGGTGGCGAAGGCACTGGCACAGGTGGAACAGGACCTGCGCGCCGATGGCTTCGGCCTGCGCCTCTACGACTGCTACCGGCCGGTGCGTTCGGTGCAGGCCTTCATGGCCTGGGTGAACGATCCACACGAACGCTCGCGCAAGGCCCTGCAATACCCTGACCTGGACAAACCGCGCCTGCTGGCCGACGGCTACATCGCCGAGCGCTCCGGCCACAGCCGCGGTGCCACGGTGGATCTGGGCCTGCTGGATTGCCGCAGCGGGACGTGCACGCCGTTGGACATGGGCACGGACTTCGATTTCTTTGGCCCGCGTGCGCATACCCAGACCCGCGGGCTGAGCGCTGCACAGCAGGCGAACCGCCGTCAGCTGGTGCAGGCGATGGCGCGCCACGGCTTCGTCAACTATCCGCAGGAGTGGTGGCACTACACCCTGCAGCCCGAACCGGATCCCGGCACCGCATACGACGTGCCGGTGCTTTAGGGTTTGTTGGCAGGGGCGCCCTCGACAATTTCCCGCTGCTCTTGGTAGGTGTCGACCTTGGTCGACACGGTAGATCCACGCCATGCGTGGGTGCTTTCCGTCCAACCCCGGAGATAGTCGATCTCGATGGAGATTCGTCCACGCATGGCGTGGATCTACCGGGGCCAGCGGATTGGGTCCGGGGCAGATCCCTTACACTGGCCGCCATCCCACCGTTGCCCACCCGATGAACCTTCCCCTGCACTTCGGCCTGCTCGGCACCCTGGAAGCGGGCGCCATCGCCCTGCTGGTCGGCCTGCTGGTGTACCTGCTGTGGTCGCGGCTGTGCCGGCTGCTGCACTGGTCGATGGGCCATGCGATCGGCTGGGCCTGCGTCATCTCGGTGGTGATCTCCGCCGGCATCGATGCGTGGAAGCTGTTCTACATGGGCATCGTGCGGCTGGAATCACCGCTGTACGCGCGCCTGTTCCTGGCCACCATCCACGATCCGAACGAACTCGGCAGCCGGGTGGTGCTGGAAATCGCCGGCGCGCTGGCCGGGGTCGCACTGGGCTGGGTGATGTTCAGTTCGCGGTCATCGGAAAAAACCGTCGACTGACGCAGGTTTTTCGTTGCCTCGCGGTTAAACGCGAAGGCGTTGAATGCCGGGCTTATGAGCCACTCACTTCCTGCTAACCACCGCGCTAACGCATGCGCGCTGGCCAGTGGTTAATCATGCGTGTGGGCGCCGGTTGCGGGGCAAAATCGATTCAGAAACGCGGTGGCAGGGTAGGTGCCGTGCGGAAACAACAGGCCGCGCAACACCACCCAACAGGTAGGAGACAGCCCTGATGACTATTCGCAACCGCAAGCCCCTGATCGCCCTGATCGTCGCCGCTGCCAGCGTGCTGGCCCTCCCGGCGATGGCCCAGTCGGCCAAGCAGCAGGCCGCACATGCCCAGAATGAAGCGGCGCAGGCCCAGCAGGCGGCGGCACAGGCGGGCCAGGCGGCCGACCAGGCCTCCAACGCGGCTGCAGCGGCCTCGGCGCAGGCCAACGGCGGTGGCCAGACCTGGGCCAGCATCGATACCGATGGCAACGGCACCATCAGCAAGTCCGAGGCCCAGGTGAACGCGGGCCTGGCCCAGGTATTCGACCAGGCCGACAGCAACAAGGACGGCGAGCTGAGCGCCGACGAGTACAAGGCCTACGTGGCCGCCCAGCAGGCCGGCGCGGGTGCCGGCGCGGCGCAGGGCCGCTGATCCAGGCTAGATTCGGGAAGACCGGTGCATGGAACCCGGGCGGCGGTGGCCGCCCGGGTTTTTCCCGTCATCGCGGCCCCTGTATCCTTGGCCGATGAACACCTCCATGCCTGCGCCGTCGCGCGCCATCGGCCTGGTCGGTTTTGACGGTGACGATACGCTGTGGAAGAGCGAGGACTACTACCGCAAGGCCGAGCAGGATTACCTTGACCTGTTGTCGCGCTACGTCGACGTGCACGACACCCAGACCGCGCGCCACCTGCTGGAAGTGCAGCAGCGCCACCTGGGCACCTTCGGCTACGGCGTGAAGAGCATGACCCTGTCGATGATCGAAGCGGCCATCGACATCACCGGCCAGCGCATCGAGGCCCGGGACATCCAGCGCATCCTCGACATCGGCCACGACACCCTGCGTCACCCGGTGGAGCTGATCGACGGAGTGCGCGACGCGGTGGCGGCCATTGCCGAGCACTACCCGGTGGTGCTGATCACCAAGGGTGACCTGTTCCACCAGGAAGCGAAGATCAAGGTCGCCAACCTGGCCGAGCTGTTCCCGCGCATCGAGATCGTCTCCGAGAAGGACCCGGAAACCTACGCTCGCGTGCTGGCCGAGTTCGACCTGCCGATGGAGCGCTTCGTGATGGTCGGCAACTCGCTGCGTTCGGATATCGAGCCGGTGGTCACCCTCGGTGGCTGGGGCGTGCATACCCCCTACGCGGTGACCTGGGCCCACGAGACCCAGCACGGCGTGGCCGATGACGAGCCGCGCATGGTCACCGCCGATACCGCCCGCGACTGGCCGGCTGCGCTGGCGGCGATCGAGGCCAAGGCCGCCGCGGCGGCCTGACAGGGCGCGGCGGCTGCGGCAGAATCGGGGCATGAACCACCGACTGCGCGCGCTGTTGCTGTCCCTGCTGCTGGTGCCGGCCACCGTGCTGGCCCAGCAGACCGCCGAGCGTTCGGCGGACTACACGGTGGAAACCGGTGACCGCTGGATCGATGCCCAGCTGCAGGACATCAACCACTACGCCGAACGCTACCCCGACGCCTTCCTCGATGAAGTGTCGCGCTACGCCGATGTCCCCCGCGGCTACCTCAATGCGCTGTTCACCACCCATGGCTGGCAGGCCGGGGATATCTATTTCGCCTGTTTCTGGGCCAAGGCCAGCGGACAGACCTGCCGCGACAGCGTGCGCGCCTTCAGCCAGAACCCGGAGGGGGGCTGGGAGGCCGTGGTGAAGCGCATGCCCACCAGGCCGGAGAACCTGCATTACCGTGCCGTGCGCCACGCCATCGTGGCCAGCTACCGGCACTGGGACCGGCCGATTACCCTGGATGCCACGCTGAAGCGCCAGTTGAAGCGGTAGTGCCGGCCGCTGGCCGGCAACTGCACCCTTCCAGGCATCAGGAGGTTGCCGGCCAGCGGCCGGCGCTACCCGGTCATGTTGCTCTGCATATCGCCGCCGCACCGCGCTCCGGCGACAATACGGGTCCGAGCTGTTCCCTGTTCCCGTGATCGAGTGACTGATGAGCGCCTCTTTCGTTTCGCCTGATGTGATCCGCCGCCTGTTCGCGCAGGCCATGTCCCGCATGTACCGCACCGAAGTGCCGCTGTACGGCACGCTGGTGGAACTGGTGGAGCGGATCAACGCGCAGGTGCTTGCCCAGGACCCGGCACTGGCCGCGCAGCTGCAACGCAACGACGAGCGTGCGCGCCTGGACGAGGAGCGCCACGGCGCGATCCGCGTCGGCACCGCCGAAGAGCTGGCCACGTTGCGCCGCCTGTTTACAGTGATGGGCATGTACCCGGTCGGCTACTACGACCTGTCGGTGGCCGGCGTACCGGTGCACTCCACCGCGTTCCGGCCGCTGACCGGCGCGGCGCTGGCGCAGAATCCGTTCCGCGTGTTCACCTCGCTGCTGCGCCTGGAGCTGATCGAAGACCAAGCCCTGCGTGCCGAATCGGCGAAGATCCTGGCACGCCGCCGCATCTTCACCGACGGTGCGCTGGCGCTGATCGACCAGGCCGAGCGTGACGGTGGGCTGTCGCAGGCCGACGCCGAGCGCTTCGTCGATGAAGCCCTGGAGACCTTCCGCTGGCACGGCGATGCCACGGTCGACCTGCCGACCTACCACGCGCTGCACAACGCGCACCGGCTGGTGGCCGACGTGGTCAGTTTCCGCGGCCCGCACATCAACCATCTGACCCCGCGCACGCTGGACATCGACGCCGCGCAGGCGGCGATGATCGAGCACGGCATGGCGGCCAAGGCGGTGATCGAAGGCCCGCCGCGCCGCGCCTGCCCGATCCTGCTGCGCCAGACCAGCTTCAAGGCGCTGGAAGAGGCCGTGCATTTCCCGGATGCGGACGGTGGCGATGCCGGCACCCACACCGCGCGCTTCGGCGAGATCGAACAGCGCGGCCTTGCGCTGACCCCGAAGGGCCGCGCGCTGTACGACCAGCTGCTGTCGCAGGCACGTGATGCCGGCGGCGAAGGCAGTACCGGTGGCGACTACGGCCAGCGCCTGCAGGCGGTGTTCGCCAGCTTCCCGGATGACCATGACACGCTGCGCCAGGAAGGATTGGGCTACTACCGCTACCAGCTGACCGACGCCGGCCGCGCCGCGCCGGAGCGCGTGGCCGATCTGCCTGCCGAAGTGCTGGTGGCCGCCGGCCTGGCCACGGCCGATCCGATCGTCTACGAGGATTTCCTGCCGGTCAGCGCCGCGGGCATCTTCCAGTCGAACCTGGGCGGCGAAGAACAACGCGCGTATGCCGCACATGCCAACCGCGAGGCGTTCGAGCAGGCACTGGGCGTGGCGGTGAATGACGAGTTCGAGATCTACGAGCGTCTGCAGGCCGAATCGCTGGCGGCGTTGCGCACCGCGTAAAGGCAGAGCCGGCCGCTGGCCGGGCAACGCGTGAAAGGTAGAGCCGGCCGCTGGCCGGGCACCGCGTGGAGGTAGAGCCGGCCGCTGGCCGGCTGTAGGGGGAAGCCGGCCAGCGGCCGGCTCTACCCGATGTCCGGACCCGGGGTCAGCCCTTCATCGTGCCGGTATCCAGCCAGCGCTGGTGCCACGACAGCGCTTCCGGCAGCAGGTGCGGGGTGTGCTTGCCGTAGCTTTCGCGGCTGGCACGGTCGAAGTAATCCTGCAGCTGCGGACGGAAATCCGGATGCGCGCAGTTGTCGATCAGCACCTGCGCGCGCTTGCGCGGGGTCAGGCCGCGCAGGTCGGCCAGGCCCTGTTCGGTGACGATCACCGACACGTCGTGCTCGGTGTGGTCGACATGGCTGGCCATCGGCACGATCGCCGAGATGGTGCCGTTCTTGGCAGTGGACGGGCTCAGGAACGCCGACAGGAAACCGTTACGGGCAAAGTCACCCGAACCGCCAATGCCGTTCATGATCCGCGTGCCCATCACGTGCGTCGAATTGACGTTGCCGTAGATGTCCACCTCGATCATGCCGTTCATGCCGATGCAGCCCAGGCGGCGCACCAGTTCGGGATGGTTGGAGATCTCCTGCGTGCGCATGATGATGCGCTCGCGGTAGAAATCGATGTTCTCCTTGAACGTCTCGTTGGCCTGCGGGCTCAGCGCGAAGCCGGTACACGAGGCGTAGCTCAGCACGCCGTCGCGCAGCAGGTCGAGCATGCCGTCCTGGATCACTTCGGTGAACGCAGCCAGGTCGCGGAAACCGCTCTTGGCCAGGCCGGCCAGCACGGCGTTGGGGATGTTGCCCACGCCCGACTGCAGCGGCAGCAGGTTCGGCGGCAGGCGGCCCTTCTTCACTTCGTGCTTGAGGAACTCGATCAGGTGCGAAGCGATCTGCTCGCTGGTCGCATCGATCGGGCTGAACGGGCTGTTGCGGTCCGGGCCGTTGGTGCGCACCACGGCCACGATCTTGTCCGGGTCGCAGCGCAGCGCGGTGTCGCCGATGCGGTCGTTGGCGTTCACCAGCGGAATCGGCTTGCGGTGCGGCGGCAGCGCGGTGCCGTAGTAGATGTCATGCATGCCGTCGACGCCGGCGGGCTGCCATTCGTTGACCTCGACGATCACCTTCTTCGCCAGGTCCAGCCAGGTCTTGTTGTTGCCGACCGAGGTGGAGGGCACCAGCGAGCCATCCTCGCGGATGGCCGAGACTTCGATCACGGCGGTATCGATCTCGCCATAGAAGCCGAACCACACGTGCTGGGCGACGTGGCTGAGGTGGATGTCGATGTAATCCAGCTTGCCCTCGTTGATGCGGTTGCGCGCATCCGGATCGCTCTGGAACGGCATGCGCATGGCGATGCCATCGGCCTTGGCCAGCGCGCCATCCAGTTCCGGCGCAGTGGAGGCGCCGGTCATCAGCTTGATCTGGAAGGGCTGGCCCTGGGCGTGCACCGCTTCGATGCGGCGGGCCAGTTCGACGGGGACGGCCTTGGGATACCCGGAGCCGGTAAAGCCGCTCATGGCCACGGTTTCACCGGGCTGGATCAGCGCGGCTGCGGCCTCGGCGGAGACCACGCGGTCACGAAGACGCGCGTTGGCGATGCGATCAACAGACATGACGACAGTGTTTCTGGGGGGAAACCCGATTATCGGCCATCCTCATCCGTACGGGGGGTTCTACCTTCGTGGAATGGCTTTTCCCCCAGGGGCTCACCCATACCCACCGGTTCTGTTTTGCAGTGCAGCGTGCAAAGTGCTTTCGCAGCCCGCACGATGGCCCTGCATCCCGACGTGGGGGAGGGAGCAGAGCCCGCTGGCAGTTCGCTGCAAGCGGGCTTTTTTATTGCCCGTCGCCCCGTATGAATGCGCGGTGCCCATTATCGGTAGTGCTGGCCGCTGGCCGGCAACCCCATCAACCTTCGGCGGGATCATCGGATCTGCCGGCCAGCGGCCGGCACTACCAGGTCATCGGATCTGCCGGCCAGCGGCCGGCACTACCAGGTCATCGGATCTGCCGGCCAGCGGCCGGCACTACCAGGTCATCGGATCTGCCGGCCAGCGGC
>NZ_JCAFUS010000021.1:0-43582 GCF_059371555.1 Stenotrophomonas sp. YJH_SMC_10
GCGGTTCAGGGAGAATCCGGCGTGGGGACCCAAGCTACTTCTCGGTCGCAAGACCTGGATCCACACGGTCGCCCACGCCGGGCTCTCGGCACCCAAGGTGCCAGATCGGCAAGAGATAAGATCCACGCCATGCGTGGATGCGGGAGCATTAGTGCCGCGTCGGCTCAATACACCGTGGCGCGGCCCTGCACGAACGAATAGAAGAACACCGCATTGGGGTCGTTCTGCACCAGGCGGAACTCGCGGCGCATGCCTTCCACGGTTTCCTCGTCCACCGAGCCGGCCTGCAGCAGCTGGTCGGCCGCCGACAGCAGCAGTTGTTCCCAGAACGCGATCATCGTCTTGCGACGGGCCGGTTCGCGGTTGTCCAGGTGGATGGTCTTGATCTCGGTGTGCACGTCGCGGAAGCCACCGGCCAGCAGCAGGTTGCCCAGCTTGGCACCGACGAACGGGTCGCCGCCGCGGTCGTACTGGAAGTCGTTGAAGGCCATCCAGTAGCGCCAGATGTGCGGCGAGTACGGGTCGAGCAGGAACGAGGCATTCATCACCTCGGTGATGTAGACCGGCGAACCCGGTGCCAGCACGCGGCGCACTTCGCTCAGCACCCGCGCTGGTGAAGGCACGTGTTCCAGCACCCAGCACAGGAACGCCGCGTCGAAGCTGCGTGCCTCGAACGGCAGCTCGCCGGCGTCGGCCTGCTGCAGGGTGTAGCGGTCGCTGCACCACGGCGTGCGCGCCAGGTTCTCGCGCGCGGTGGCCAGCTGCGTTTCGCTCAGGTCCACGCCGGTCACGTGCAGCTCGGGGAAGCGGCGCAGCAGGATCTCGGTCTGCGCACCGACGCCACTGCCGACTTCCAGCAGGCGCCGCGCGCCGCCGTAGTCGATCTGGCCGAAGATGCTCGATTCCAGCAGCCGGGCCTGGGTCATCAGGCGCTGCTGTTCGGTGCCGGAAAAGCCGTGCAGGTAAGTCGGGGAGGAAATCGGCGGGGTCATGGGGCGGGCTCTTGTAGCGTCGAGCATGCTCGACGGCTCTGGAAATTCAGTCGGGCAAGCTCGACTCGACGGCGTGGCAGTACGCTCAGGCAGCAGATGACAACGCCGGTTCCCCGGCGATCAGGCGGTCGAAGTATTCGGTGGTCAGCGCGATCTGGCTCTGCGGGTCTTCGGCGCGGTTGACCACTGCGCGGAAGGCGGCATTCTCCGGCCGGTCCTTGGCATACCAGCCCAGGTGCTTGCGTGCGATGCGCACGCCCTGCGGCTCGCCGTAGAACGCGTGCAGGGCATGCAGGTGGCCGAGCAGGATGTCGCGCACTTCCGCCAACGACGGCGGTGGCAGTTCCTCGCCGGTGGCCAGGTAGTGCGCAACTTCGCGGAAGATCCATGGCCGGCCCTGCGCGGAGCGGCCGATCATCACGGCATCCACCCCGGTCTGCTGCAGCACGTAGGCCGCCTTCTGCGGCGAATCGATATCGCCGTTGGCGATCACCGGAATGCGCAGCGCGGCCTTGATCTCGCCGATGGTGCCGTACTCGGCCTGGCCGGTGTAATGCTGGTCGCGGGTGCGGCCATGCACGGCCAGCGCGGCGATGCCGCTGTCCTCGGCGATGCGCGCGATCAGCGGGCCATTGCGATGGTCGCAGTCCCAGCCGGTGCGGATCTTCAGCGTGACCGGCACGTCCACCGCATTGACTACGGCGTCGAGGATGCGCGCCACCAGCTGCTCGTCGCGCATCAGCGCCGAACCGGCCCAGGCGTTGCACACCTTCTTCGCCGGGCAGCCCATGTTGATGTCGATGATCTGCGCGCCATGGTCCACGTTGTAGCGCGCGGCGTCGGCCAGCTGCTGCGGCTCGGTGCCGGCGATCTGCACGCTGATCGGCGCCGGCTCGCCGTCATGGTCCATGCGGTGGATCGACTTGCGCGTGGTCCAGAAGCGCGGGTCGCTGATGGTCATTTCCGAGGCGGCCAGCCCCGCGCCCAGCCGTTTGCACAGCAGGCGGAAGGGCTTGTCGGTGACGCCGGCCATGGGCGCCAGCACGACGTTGGGGGCGATGGTGTACGGGCCGATCTGCATGCGCCCATTGTAGGGCGCAAGCGGCGGCCCGACCGTGCCGGGCGCGGTCCGGTTCAGGCCGATCGGCACCGACCTCATGCCGTACCGGCATCAGCAGATGCTTGACGGTTGCTTCCGTCGCCCCAAGGGCCGCGCGATGGTGGGCGGCTAACCCAGGCGCTGCCAGGCCTGGTGGGCGCCCAGGGCGAAGGCCAGGCCCAGGCCCAGGCAGGCCAGCGAGCTGACCACCCAGAAGCGCACGCCGTTGTAGCCGGGGCGGAACAGTGCCAGGCCGAAGCCCATCGTGGCGCGCAGCAGCAGCAAGGCACCGATGGCGGGCAGAACCCAGCGGCTGGCCGGCAGCGGCGAATGCCAGCCCGCGGCGGCCAGTGCGTACAGCGTCCAGGCCACCAGCATGGCAGTAATGCCGGCGGTCATCAGCGGCGGCCACCAGTGCCCGGCGTGTGCCAGCCGGACCACGCGCGGGCCGGCGCCGAAGTACCTGTACCACGCGGCGCCGAAGGCGATGCAGCCGATGTGCAGCAGGGCCGCGATGGCACTGCCGGCGGCCGCGACCAGCAACCAGGGGAATCCGTCCATGTCCTGCCCGTGCAAGGAAGCTGCGCCGATGGTGGGCGCAGGCCAGGGGGCCGGCAATGCGACCGGCGGTCGCAGGAGCGGGGGATGGGCAAAAGAAAGGCCCGGGTGCCTGCGCCCCCGGGCCGTCACATCCACGCGTGGGGTGGATCTACTTGGCTTCGGAATCGGCCGGGGTGAAGCGCGGCATCGCTGCAGCGGCGCCTTCCTTCTCGGTCGAACGACCGGCGAACTGGTTGGCGAAGCGTACGTGGCGGGCGAACGGTGCATCGGCCACCTGTGCCAGCGACGCAGCCAGCGCACCGTTGAAGGCATCACCGGCACCGGTGGTGTCGATGGCCTGCACCTGTTCGGCACCGACGCGGTAGTACGGCTGGGTGTCGCCGCGCAGGTTCTCGTCGGCGTGCGAGACGAACACGCCCACCGAACCCAGCGTCACCACCACGGTACCGTTGCCGACCAGCTTGCGGCACAGCGCGTGCAGGCTGGCGCCATCCAGCGCGGCGACGTCGTTGGCATCCACGCGCTCACCGACATGGCGGCCGAGCAGGGCGGCGAACTCGGTCTCGTTCGGGGTGATCACATCGGCCAGCTTGAGCAGGCCGATGGTCGAGGGCGCATCGGCCGGCGCGGTGTTGAGCACGGTGGTGACACCGGCCTCGCGGGCCGTGGCCAGCGCCGCTTCGATGGTCTGCACCGGCGATTCCAGCTGCACCAGCACCACCTTGGCACCGGTCAGCAGGGCCTGCTGCTGTTGCAGGAAATCGGTGCCCAGCGCGGCGTTGGCGCCCGGTCCGATCACGATCGTGTTGCGGCCACGCGCATCCACGTAGATGCCGGCGGTGCCGGTCGGCTCGCTGCTGGCCTCGGCGATCAGCGCGAAGCCATCCTGCGCAGCCAGTTCACGCGCAGTGGCGCCACCGGCGTCATCGCCCAAGGCGCACACGAAGTGCGTCTGGGCACCGGCGCGGCAGGCCGCCACGGCCTGGTTGAAGCCCTTGCCCCCGGGGCCGGTGCTGTAGCGGCCGGCAATGGTCGCACCCGGTGCCGGCAGCGACTCGCACCGCCACACGTGATCGACATTGAAGGAACCGACGACAACGACACTGCTGCTCATAGGAAATCTTTTCTCAACCAGGGGTTCAACTGAAGTGCGTGAGCACGCCGGCGATGGTCGCCGTCATGAAGGTGGCAATGGTACCGCCCAGCACCGCGCGCAGGCCGAACTTGGCCAGGTCGTGGCGACGTTCCGGGGCCAGGCCGCCGATGCCGCCGATCTGGATCGCGATCGAGCTGAAGTTGGCAAAGCCGCACAGTGCATAGGTGGCAATCAGGCGACCTTCGGCGGACAGGCTCACGCCGGGGATCTGGCCGTTCACGATCTGCGACAGCTCGGTGTAGGCGACGAACTCGTTGATCACGACCTTCTGGCCGATCAGCGAGCCGACGGTGGTGGCGTCGGCCCACGGCGTGCCGATCACCCAGGCGATCGGGGCCAGCACGTAGCCGAAGATGGTCGACAGGTTGGTCGGCTTGCCGATGGCAGCGGCCAGGCCGGTCACTTCGCCGAACCAGGTCAGCGGGGCATTCAGCAGCGCGATCAGGGCGATGAAGGCCAGCAGCATCGCGCCGATGTTCAGCGCCAGCTTCAGGCCGTCGCCGGCACCGGCAGCGGCCGCATCGATGATGTTGCTGGAGGTCTTTTCGACTTCCATCTTCACCGTGCCGCGGGTCAGCGGGGTGCCGGTTTCCGGAATCAGCAGCTTGGCCACGACCAGGGTGGCCGGTGCGGCCATGATACTCGCTGCCAGCAGGTGCTTGGCGTAGAAGGCCTGCTGCGCCGGGTCGCCACCGCCGAGCATGCCCACGTAGGCCGCCAGCACGCCGCCGGCGATGTGCGCCATGCCGCCGATCATCATGGTCAGCAGCTCGGACTGGGTCATCCTGGCGATGTACGGGCGCACGGTCAGCGGCGCCTCGGTCTGGCCGATGAAGACGCTGGCGCAGACGCTGGTGGTTTCCGCGCCGGACACGCGCATCACCTTGGTGATCGACCAGGCCATCACGCGCACGATCGCCTGCATGACGTTGAGGTGGTACATCACCCCCATCAGCGCCGAGAAGAAGATGATGGTCGGCAGCACCTGGAAGGCGAAGATGAAGCCGTAGTTCTTGGTGTCCATCAACGAGCCGAAGATGAAGCCCGAGCCCTCGTTGACGAAGCTGAGGATCTTGACGAAGCCCTTGCCCAGCGCATCGAACACGTCGCGCCCGCCCGGCACCAGGATCACCAGCGCCGCAAAGGCGATCTGCAGGGTGATACCGGTGGCAACCAGCTTCCAGTCAACTGCACGCTTGTTGTTGGAAAACAACCAGGTGATGCCGATCAGCACCGCCAACCCGAACAGGCCGAAGCCGATCCTGCCCAAACCTTCGACCATGTGAGTGACTCCCCTGGGGCGTCGCGAAAAACGGGAAGCCTAGTGCAGGGCAGGGGCCGGGGCAAGAAAAAGCAGCGTGCGCGCACCCAACGGTACCGATCGGGCCAGCAACGGCAAGGGCTTGCGGCCGGCGACGGCAGGTAGAATGGGGTTCGATCCCGGCCCGGATGCGGGCCCGCAGCAGGAGATTCGCATGCAATACCGTCGCCTGGGCTCTACCGGCCTGCCGATTTCCGCCCTGTCCTTCGGCGCCTGGGTGACCTTCGGTGACCAGATCCCGCGCGACGAGGCCCGCAACCTCGTGGCGGCCGCCTGGGACCACGGCGTCAACTTCTTCGACAACGCCGAGGGCTATGCCAACGGCCGCGCCGAACAGGTGATGGGCGATGTGATCGCCGACCTGCGCCTGCCGCGCGACGGCATCTGCGTCTCCAGCAAGGTGTTCTTCGGCAGCGCCAAGGACCCACGGCCGACCCAGCGCGGCCTGTCGCGCAAGCATGTGACCGATGCCTGCCACGCCGCGCTCAAGCGCCTGCGGGTGGAGTACCTGGACCTCTACTACTGCCACCGGCCGGATCCGGCCGCGCCGATCGCCGAGACCGTGCACGCCATGGACACCCTGGTGCGGCAGGGCAAGATCCTCTACTGGGGCACCTCGGAGTGGTCGGCGGCGCAGATCCAGCAGGCGCTGGACATCGCCGAAGCGCACAACCTGCAGGGCCCGTCGATGGAACAGCCGCAGTACAACCTGCTGCACCGCGAGCGGGTCGAGGTCGAGTACGCGCCGCTGTATGCCGGTGCCGGACTGGGCACCACCATCTTCTCGCCGCTGGCCTCGGGCCTGCTGACCGGCAAGTACGACCAGGGCATCCCGGCCGATGCGCGGCTGGGCCGCGAGGGCATGGAATGGCTGCAGTCGCTGGTGCTGGGTGACGACACCGAGGCCCGCCTGGCCCAGGTGCGCCGCTTCAGTGCGGTCGCGCGCGCACTGGGGCAGGCGCCGGCCACGCTGGCCATCGCCTGGTGCCTGCGCAACCCGAACGTCTCCAGCGTGATCCTCGGCGCCAGCCGGGTCAGCCAGCTGCTGCAGAACCTGCAGGCACTGGACGTGCTGGAGCAGGTCGACGCGGCCGGCTGGGCCGACGTCGAAGCCGCTTTCGCCTGAACCCCGGGCCGACCGGGCCCGGGGCTCGGTCGGGCCGGCTCGGCCGAGGGAACGGGAACGGTAGAGTCGACTGTCAGTCGACTGCTTCGAATGACCGACCGCTTCGAGCAACCGCAGTCGACTGACAGTCGACTCTACACGGCTGCGTCGCCCTTTGATTGACATGATCTATCGAATTTCAGAACTCGATCATTATTCTCATCAATCAAATTGAGAATGGTTGTTGATTGTCAACTGAGAATCATTATCATTTAACTCGTCCCTCGCACGAGTCCAGATGCTCATGAATGCTCAACCTGTACTGCTGCGCCCCGAAACGCTGACCCTCCGCGATCGCCCGGTCCGTGTCGTTCCGCCGGAAGAGGTCATCGACAGCGAAGCCCTGCTCAAGGGTCGTCGTGAAATCCTGATCCAGCACGGCGACCGCTTCTATCGCCTGCGGCACACCAGCAACGACAAGCTGATCCTGACCAAGTAATCGCGGCCTGGTCGCCCGCCCGCCCTCCCTCCTGCCGGCCGCGCCGGCAGGGTGGGCGATCCGTCCGCTCCCGCTCTCTCCCCCCCGGTCTACCGCGTGCACCTTCCGGGTGTGCCGGTAACCGGGGGTTCCCCTGCCTGACCGAACGAACCCGATGACCCGCCCTACCGCCCTTTGCGTTGCCGTCTGGATGGCCCTGCCGCTGTCCGCCCATGCTGCTGACGCGGCCACCGCCGCGCCCGATGCGCGCGAATTCGACCGCGTGCAGGTCACCGCCACCCGCACCGAGCGGGCGGTCAGTGACGTGGCGGCCACCGTCGATGTCATCGACCGCGAGCAGATGGACCGGCACCTGGTGCAGGACATCAAGGACCTGCTGCGCTACGAGCCGGGCCTGTCGGTCAGCCGCAGTGCCGCGCGCTTCGGCCTTGGCAGCATCCGCATCCGCGGCCTGGACGGCAACCGCGTGCGCGTGCAGACCGACGGCATCGCCATGCCCACCAGCTTCGCGATCGGTTCGTTCTCCAACGCCAACCGCAACTTCACCGATCTGGACACGCTCAAGCGCGTGGAGATCGTGCGCGGTCCGGCCAGCTCGCTGTACGGCTCCGATGCGCTCGGGGGCGTGGTCGCCTTCGTCACCAAGGATCCGGCCGATTACCTGAAGGATGGCAAGGACAGCTACGTCGGCCTGAAGTTTGGCTACGACGGCGAGTGGAAGGGCCTGCTCGGCGGCGTGACCGGCGCGTTTGGTGGCGAGCACTGGAGCGGCATGGTCAACCTCAACCATCGCCAGGGCCAGGAAACCGGCAACAAGGGCGATGTGCGCAGCCTCGACAACACCCGCACTGCGCCCAACCCGCAGGACCGCGACGGTCGCAGTGGCCTGGCCAAGCTGGTCTATGCGCCCAGTGAAGACCAGCGTTTTCGCCTGACCGTGGAAGGCAACGAAGACACCACCGATACCCACGTGCTGTCCTCGATCGACCGCACCACCACCACCGGCATGAAGGCACGCGACACCCAGAACCGCACCCGCGTGTCGTTCGCACATGAAATGGATGCGCTGGACAAGGGCTTCGCCGACAGCCTGCACTGGCAGCTGTATACCCAGCACAGCGAGACCAACCAGGTCACCGACGAAGACCGTGCCAACCGCAGCCGCCGCCACCGCGCGTTCAATTTCGACCAGCGCGTCTACGGCCTGCAGGCACAGTTCAACAAGGCGTTCAGCACCGGCAGTGTCGAACACGCGCTGACCTACGGATTCGAGGGCGCGCGTACCGAGATCCGCCAGAAGCGCGACGGCTACCAGGTGCTGGCCAATGGCCAGACCAGCACCACCATCCTGCCCGACGCCTTCCCGGTACGCGATTTCCCGATCAGCAAGACCACCGAGCTGGGCCTGTACGCGCAGGATGAAATGCGCATGGCCGGCGGCAAGCTGTCGCTGGTGCCGGGCGTGCGCGTGGACCGCTACGAACTGAAGCCGGAAGTGGACAGCATCTTCGCCGAGGACAATCCCGGCGTTGCGGTGGCCAGGCTGACCAAGACCAGCGTCTCGCCGAAGCTCGGCATGGTCTACCGCTTCACCGACGAATGGTCGCTGTTCGCCGGCTATTCGCGTGGCTTCCGCTCGCCGCCGTACAACGACGTCAACCTCGGTTTCACCAACTTCGCCTTCGGCTACACCGCCATTCCCAATCCGGACCTGAAGCCGGAAACCAGCGACGGCCTGGAGCTGGGCCTGCGCTTCCTGTCGCCGGCGGCCTACGTCAGCGTCAGCGGCTACTACAACGAGTACAAGGACTTCATCGAGTCGCAGTCGCTGGTCGGCACCAACGCGCAGGGCCTGATGGTGTTCCAGTCGCGCAACATCGCCGATGCGCGCATCTACGGTGCTGAACTGAAGGCCGGCGTCGACTTCGGCCAGATCAGCCCGGGCCTGCAGGGCTGGGCACTGCGCAGTGCGGTGGCCTGGTCGCGCGGCGACAACAAGACCGAAGACACGCCGCTGGATTCGGTCGACCCGCTGCGCGGTACCGTCGGCCTGATGTACGACACCGATACCTGGGGCGTCGAACTGGCCGGTACCTTCGTCAAGCGCAAGGACCGCGTCACCGCAGCGACGGTGTACCGCCCGGCCGGCTACGGTGTGGCCGACCTGATGGCGCACTGGAACTTCGCGCCGGGCGCCACTTTCAACGTCGGTGTGTTCAACCTGGGCGACAAGCGCTACATCGACTGGTCCAACGTGGGCTCGACACTGTCGCCGACCAGCCGCGTGCTGGATCGCTACACCAGCCCGGGCCGCACCTTCTCCGCCAGCCTTGCCGTTTCCTGGTGACCCCATGAGCCGAGCACTGTCCGCACGCAGGAATGACACCATCGCCGCGCTGCACAGCGCGGCCTGGCCGACCCCGGCACAGCTGGCCACGCTCGGCACCGTGCTGTGCCTGTACCACGCCGATGGCAACGAGCTGGGGGGCTGGCGGCAGGCCGTACGCGTGCACGCCTGCCAGGGCGTGGACAGCGAAGGCCTGCGCGAAAGCCTGTGCTTCCTCGATGGCCGCGGCCGCTGCGTGTGGCGCCTGTACCTGCTGCCCGACAGCGATTTCCTGGCCTGGGACCGGCTGGTCGCGGCGCTGCCGCCGGGCCCGGCGCACGACAGCGAGGGCAGTGTCGGCGAGCGCCTGTGGCGGCGCCTGGCCGGCCATCTCGGTGGCCAGCGCTGGCGGCTGTGTGCGCTGCGCCTGCATGCCGCCGACGACGGCCGCACGCTGGCGGCCAGCCTGTCGACGCTGTCGTCGCTGGGCGCGACCGCCGCGCGACGTATTGCGCGCCTGGAAGGCGCCGAAGGCGAGCTGGTCGTCGACGATTGCTGCTGTGCCGGTGCCGCACGTCGACCTGCGGCGCGCCTACCCGGCGAGCCGCCACTGATCCGCCTGTGATCGGCGGCGGGCCGAATGTCCGTTGGCCACCGATGGCCTCTCATTACATCTGCAACCCCGAAGGAAGACCCCGATGAAGCTCCAGACAGCCAGCGTCCTGCTGCTGCTCGCCACCGGCGGCGTGGCCAGCGCGCAGCCCTCCGACGTCGCCCGCGACCACGACAGCATCCTTGCCCTGCAGGGCGAGTACACCGTCGATTTCGCATTCGACGAGACCGTGCTGCTGAAGCCCGGCTACGAGCGCGCCCCGGCGATGCGCAGCGGCGGCAACGAGCTGGTGATCGTGGTCGAGGACACGCCGAAGCGCATCGTGCTGCAGCACCTGCTGCTGGATGAGAAGAGCGGCCACATCACCAAGCACTGGCGCCAGGACTGGGTCTACGAAGCACCCAACCGCTTCGAGTTCAGCGCCGACCAGACCTGGCAGGTGCGCCGCATTCCCGCAGCGGTGAACCAGGGCGCCTGGACCCAGTGCGTGTACGAAGTGAGCGATGCACCGCGCTACTGCGGCACCGGCAAATGGACCTATACCAACAACGTGCCGAGCTGGACCAGCGACCTGAGCTGGCGCCCGTTGCCGCGCCGCGAGTACACCAAGCGCAGCGACTACAACGCGCTGGCCGTGGTCAACCGCCACACGCTCACGCCCAATGGCTGGACCCACGAGCAGTTCAACACCAAGGTGCAGCGCAACGCCGACGGCAGCCAGGTGGAGATCGCCCGCGAGTTCGGCTTCAACGACTACGTGAAGACCACCGAGGTCGACTTCACCCCGGCGCGTGACTACTGGAAGGCCACTGCCGGTTACTGGGCCAAGGTGCGCCAGCGTTGGGACGGTTTTCTCGGCCAGGCCCCGGGCGTGCACCTGAAGACCAGGATCGATGGCATGGCGATGATCATTCCGCTGTTCACCCAGGCCGAAGCGATCCAGTCTGGCAAGAAGGTGAAGGACAAGCAGATCGACGAAGTGTTTGCCAAGTACGTGGAAAAGGCGCCGAACGAAGGCTGATCGCCGCGGTGGAGAGGGGTGCCGGGCGTACCCGGCACCGCATCCACCTGCTTCCGGTGGGTGCCGAGCCTGCTCGGCACGCCGTCCGGAGCCGCAACCGATTCAGGCCTCGCGCAGCGCCAACGCCGGCGGCGTATGCAGGATCGCCCGCGTACCCCACCAGCCCGCCAGCAGGCTCAACCCGATGCCGACCACGCCGCCGATCAGCAGGCCCGGCCACGGCGGCAGCAACGGCAGCTCGAACACCTTCTGCGACACCGCCACACCGATCGCTGCGGCCGCGCCCACCGCCAGCATCGCCGCCAGCGTGCCCAACGCGCCGAACTCCACCAGCACGGCACCGCGCAGCTGGCGCCGGGTCGCACCCAGCGTGCGCAGCACCGCGCTGTCGTAGCGGCGCTCGCCGGCGGTGGCCTGCAGCGCCGCCAGCAGCACCAGCACGCCGGCCAGCAGGCTGAACACCATCACCAGTTGCACTGCCTGCGCCACGCGCTCCATCACGTCGCGCACCTGCGAGATCACCGCGTCCACGTCCAGCAGCGACAGGTTCGGCTGCGCGCGCACCAGCTCGCCCAGCCCGGCCGCGTTGCCGGACGGCAGATGGAAGGCCGACAGCAGGTTGTGCGGCGTATCGCCCACCGCGTTGGGGTTCAACAGCACGAAGAAGTTCGGCCGGAACGTGTTCCAGTCGGCCTTGCGGATGCTGGTGACGGTGAACTCGCGCTGCTGCTCGCCTACGGAAATCGTAATGCGATCGCCCAGGTGCGCGCCGTAGCGCCGCGCCCAGCCGGTTTCCACCGAGGCTTCCGCCGCGGTGCTGCCGGCCTGCCAGAAGCGGCCTTCCAGCAGCGCATTGGCGGGCGGGAACGTGCTGCGCCAGCTGAAGTTCAACGGCCGGTTCTCGTCGTCGTCCTCGCGGGGGCCGTTGCTCGTGCCGTTCCCTTCGGTGGCGGCCGGGTCCACGCGCAGCGGCGGCTTGCCGTCGATCGCGATCAGGCGGCCGGTCGCCATCGGCTCGATGCTGGCGTCGCCGGCGCCCAGTCCACGCAATGCGGCCAGCACACTGTCGCGTTGCTCGGGCTGGATGTTGATCAGGAAGTAGTTCGGCGTATCCGCAGGCAGGCGCTCGCGCCACTGCTGCAGCAGGCCGGGACCGGTCACCGCCAGCAGCAACAGCGCGCACAACGACAGCGACAGCCCGACCAGCTGCATCACTGCCAGCATCCGGCGCCGGGTCAGCGCGGCCAGGCCGAGCCGCCAGTGGCCATGCAGGCGGTGCTGCAGGCCGCGCAGCAGCTGCAGCAGCACGAAGCCGACCGCACCGGCCGCCAGCGCCAGCGCGGCCAGGCCGCCGAGCACCCACAGCGCCAGTTTCAGATCGCCGGTGACCTGTACCGCCAGCAGCAGGCTGGCCGCCAGCGCTGCCACATAGGCCAGCAACGACGCCGGCGGCAGGGCGGCGAAGGAACGGTTGAGCACGCGCATCGGCGGTACCCCGCGCAGGCGCAGCAGCGGCGGCAGGCCGAAGCCGAACAGCAGCAACAGGCCAATGCCCGCGCCGGTCAGTGCCGGCATCGCTTCCGGCAGCGGAAGGCGCTGCGGCACCAGGCTGCCCAGCACCTGCACCAGGCCTTCCTGCGCGGCCATGCCCAGGCCGATGCCGAGCGCGCAGGCCGGCACCGCCAGCATCAGCAGCTGCAGCGCCAGGCCCAGCAGGATCTCGCGCTGGCGCGCGCCCAGGCAGCGCAGGATCGCGACCTGGTCGATGCGGCGCAGCGCGAAGCGGTTGGCCGCCAGCGCGGTGGCCACACCGGCCAGCAGCACCGCCAGCAGCGCGCTCAGGCCGAGGAAGCGCCCGGCCAGATCGAACGCCTGGCGCACGCCGCGCTGGGTGTCGTCCACGCTCAGCAGGCGCAGGCCCTTGACCTGCGGCATCAGCCACTGGCGCAGGGCGGCAACCTGATCGGCCGGTCCGGCAAACATCAGCCGGTAATTGATGCGGCTGCCGGGGCCGAGGAGGCCGGTGCCCTCCACATCGGCGCGGTTGACCAGCAGGGTGGGCGACAGTGTCAGCAGGTCGCCACCGGCATCCGGCTCGGCCTCGATGATGCCGGCGATGCGCAGCGTGCCGGCGCCGAATTCGAGGTCATCGCCGGCCTTCAGGCCCAGCCCCTGCAGCAGGCGCGGGTCGGCATAGGCCTGGCCCTTGGGCGGCATGCCGGCATCTGCGATCAGCGCCCCGCCGGGCGTGGCCCGAACCCGCAGCGTGCCGCGCAGCGGATAACCCGCCTGTACCGCCTTGATGCTGGCCATCTGGCTGGCATCGCCGTTGAACAGCACGCTGCCGAAGCTGGCGATGCGGGTATGCGCCAGGCCACGCCGTTGCGCTTCGTCGGCGAATGCCGGCGGCGGATCATCGCGCCCGGCGATGCCGAGGTCGCCGCCGAGCATTTCCGCCGCGCTGCCGGTCAGCGCCAGGTTGACCCGGTTCACCAGCGTGCCCACGGCGGTCATCACCGCCACGCCCAGCACCAGCGCGGCGAACACGGTCAGCAGATCGCCGGCCAGCGCTTCGCGGCGCAGCGCGCGCCACGCGTGACGCAGCAGCTTCATGCCTGCGCCCCGCGCTCGACCGGCAGCAGGCGGCCGTCATCGATGCGGTGGATGTACTGGCACCGCTGGGCCAGGCGCAGGTCGTGGGTGACCAGGACGAGGGTGGTGCCGCTGCCAGCGTTGAGTTCGAACAGCAGGTCGCTGATGTGCTGGCCGGTGGCATGGTCGAGCGAGCCGGTCGGTTCGTCGGCGAACAGGATGCGCGGGCGGGTGACGAAGGCACGTGCCAGCGCCACGCGCTGCTGCTCGCCACCGGACAGCTGGCGCGGGTAGTGGCGGGCGCGATGGGCCAGGCCGACCTGGGCCAGCACCTGGTCCACCCGTGCGCGGTCCTCGCGTCCGGCCAGTTCCAACGGCAGCGCGACGTTCTCGGCGGCAGTCAGCGCCGGCAGCAGGTGGAAGCTCTGGAACACGAAGCCGACCTCGCGCGCGCGCAGCTGGGCCCGAGCTTCCTCATCCAGGCCGCCCAGGTTCTGGCCCGCCAGCGCGATGTGACCGCGGCTGGGCAGGTCCAGTCCGGCCAGCAGGCCGAGCAGGGTGGTCTTGCCGGACCCCGAGGCACCGACGATGGCCACACTGGTGCCTTCATGGACGGTCAGGGTGATGTTGTCCAGTATGTGGACTTCACCCTCCGGGCCCTGCACGGACTTGCCGACCTGGTCGACGGCGATGGCGACGGGCGCGCTGCGGGGGGACAGGCTGTCGATGAGGAGACTCCAATGCGCAAGACGGGATGGAGCCGGCGAGCCGGCGCGATGATGGTGCTGCTGCTGGGATTGCTGCTGCCCGGGCTGGCCGGAGCCAAAGGCCCGGCGGGCACGGTGCTGGTCCTCGGCGACAGCCTCAGTGCTGCCCACAATATCCCCGCCGACGCCGGCTGGGTCAGCCTGCTGCAGCAGCGGGTCAGGCAACAGTCGAAAACGCCGCCGCGCATCGTCAATGCCAGCATGAGCGGAGAGACCACTGCCGGCGCGCTGACCCGCCTGCCGGGCCTGCTGGCGAAGGAAAAGCCGACGGTGGTGGTGATCGCGCTGGGCGGCAACGACGCGCTGCGCGGGCTGACCCCGGCACAGGTGCAGGGCAACCTGGAAAAGATGGTGCAGGCCAGCCAGAAGGCCAGCGCCAAGGTGCTGCTGCTGGGCATCGACGTGCCGCCCAACTACGGGCCTGCTTACCGCCAGCGCCTGGCTGCGGCCTACAAGGCGCTGTCCACGCAGTACAAGGTGCCGCTGCTGCCGTTCCTGCTGGAAGGCGTGGCCCTGCAGCCGGGCATGATGCAGGCCGATGGCCTGCACCCCACGGCGCAGGCGCAACCGAGGGTGCTGGACAACGTCTGGCCGCTCCTGCGGCCCCTGCTCTGAACGATTTACAACCCTCTTGACGGAACTTCACATCGCGTCCACCGTCGATCCGGCATGTTTCACAAAGCTGAAGTTAGAGGGAATCACATGCGTCAGACGAAGGAGACCTCCGGCTTGGTGCTGGTGGTCGAAGACAACCGCAACATCTCCGAGATGATCGGGGAATACCTGGAAGGTCGCGGCTTCGAAGTCGACTATGCACAGGACGGCCTGGATGGCTACCGCCTTGCGGCGGAGAACAGCTATGACGTCGTGGTGCTCGATCTCATGTTGCCGCGCCTGGATGGCATCGAAGTATGCCGTCGCCTGCGCAACGATGCGCGCAAGTCCACACCGGTGCTGATGCTCACGGCACGCGACACACTGGACGACAAGCTCACCGGCCTCGGTTTCGGCGCCGATGACTACCTGACCAAGCCCTTCGCGATCCAGGAGCTGGAAGCCCGCCTGCGCGCGCTGATCCGTCGCGAACGCCGCCAGGTCGGTTCGGAGGTGCTGAAGGTCGCCGATCTGGTGCTCGACCCGGTCAGCATGCGTGCCACCCGCGCCGGCACCGAGCTGCAGCTGTCGCCGATCGGCCTGCGCCTGCTGACCATCCTGATGCGCGAATCGCCGCGCGTGGTCACCCGCCAGGAGATCGAACGCGAGATCTGGGGCAATGGCCTGCCGGATTCGGACACCCTGCGCAGCCATCTGTACAACCTGCGCAAGATCATCGACAAGCCGTTCGACCGTCCGCTGCTGCACACCGTGCAGAGCGCCGGTTACCGCATTGCCGATATCGCCCAGCCGATGGCCTGATCGGGGCCAGGCCGGTGCAGCATCAGGCCCGGCCGGGCAACGACCCCGCACCGGGCACGGATGACCGGCCGGCGCTGCCGCCGGTCATCCTCCGTGCACGACTACGGCGCAGCGCGCTGCCTATAATCGCAGCGCTCTGACCGGGACCCCGCAATGCCGCACGGCCTGCCGCGCAAGATCCGTATCGCCTTCATCCTGCAGGCAGTTCTGGCCAGCCTGGGCATCCTGCTCGGTGCCTGGCTGGTTTCGCTGGTGATCAAGCACAGCCTGGTCGGCGCCGCCCTGCGCGAGGAAGCGGCCTATTACTGGACGCTGCACGAAGCCTCGCCGGTACAGCCACCGCCCAACACCCAGAACATCCGCGGCTACCTGCTGGAAAGCGGGCAGTCGGCGCTGTCGTTGCCGGCCAACCTGCGCAACCTGGAGCCGGGGTTCCACGAGCTGCGCGGGGACGACCAGCTGGTACTGGTCGATGTACGTCCGGCCGGCCGCCTGTACCTGGTGTTCCTGCGTTCGCGTGCGGAGATGCTGGCGTTCTGGTTCGGCATCGTGCCGGTGCTGCTGACCCTGTTGGCGGTGTATGGCGCCAGCTGGGTCACCTACCGTGCCTCCAAGCGCCTGGTGTCGCCGGTGAACTGGCTGGCACGGCGCGTCTCGCGCTGGGACCCGGGCCACCCCGAAGCGGCCGATCTGGAGCCGAACAAGCTGCCGGCGGACATGCAGGGCGAGACCCGGCAGCTGGCGGCCGCCCTGCATTCGCTGGCCAACCGGGTCAGCGCGCACGTGGCCCGCGAGCGCAACTTCACCCGCGATGCCAGCCACGAGCTGCGCACGCCGTTGACCGTCATCCGCGTGGCCAGCGACATGGCGTTGGGCGATGAGACCCTGCAGCCGCGCCTGCGCCGCAGCCTGCAGCGCATCCAGCGTGCCGGCCGTGACATGGAAGCGGTGATCGATGCGTTCCTGATCCTGGCGCGCGAGGCCGATGTCGAACCGCAGATCGAGCTGTTCGATGTCAACGACATCGTCCGCTACGAGGTGGACAACGCCAACGAACTGCTGGGCAACCGGCCGGTGTCGGTGCACCTGCACAGCGAAGGCCCGGTGCAGCTGCACGCACCGCCACGGGTGCTGCAGGTGGTGGTCAGCAACCTGGTGCGCAACGCCTGCAGCTACACCGACGAAGGGCGCATCGACGTGCACGTGCTCAACGATCGCGTGGTGGTGCGCGACAGCGGCATCGGCATGTCCGCCGAGGCGCTGTCGCGCGCGTTCGAGCCGTTCTACCGCGCCGAGCCGAGCCGCCCGCAGGGAACCGGCCTGGGCCTGTCGATCGTACGCAGGCTGTGTGATCGCTTCGGCTGGAAGGTCAGCCTGGCCAGCGAGCCAGGGCAGGGCACCGAGGCTACGGTGATCTTCCGCTGATCCCCCGACCCCATTGCCCGTGATTCGGTAGATCCACGCCATGCGTGGATGGGGTTGCGGTAGCGCCGGGCCATGCCCGGCGTCCGCAGTCCCTCAGTTGCAGTGGACCTTCGGCGCCAGCGCCTTGGTCCAGATCGCGTAGCCGGCCGGGGTCATGTGCAGCATGTCTTCGCGGAACAGTGTCGCATCCGGCTGGCCGTCGGCGCCGAGCATCGGCGTGTAGATGTCGGTGAAGCCGGTGTTGGGCAGCCTGGCCAGCGCAGCCTTGATCAGCGCGTTGGCTTCCTTGATCGCCGGCAGCAGGTGCGCGCGCGACGGGCTCGGCTTGATGGACAGGTATTCCACCCGGGTCTTCGGCAGGTCGCGGTGCACGCGCTGCACGAAGGCGACCACATCGTCGCGCACCTGCACGGCGCTGCGGCCGCTGTTGAGGTCGTTGTCACCGGCGTAGAAGAACACCTTGCACGGCGCATACGGCACCACGATGCGGTCGGCATACCAGGTGCTGTCGCGCACTTCCGAACCGCCGAAGCCGCGGTTGAACACCGGCTGGCCGGGGAAATCGGTGGCCAGGCTCTCCCAGAAGCGGATGGAGGAGCTGCCGATGAACTCGATGCCACCGCGCGGCGGCGGGTTCGCCTGGTCCGCGCTGGCGAAGTGGGCCATGTCGCCGGCCCAGGCCACGTTGGAGACCTGTTCGGGCACCTGCGGCGGCCTGGCCGGGCCCAAGGCCTGGGCAAGCGGTGCGGCAGTCAGCAGGCCCAGCATCAGCAGGCAGGTGTGGCGACGGGACATCAGGCGCTCCAGCAGGCAAGGGAAGACCCATCATAGGAGCACGGCGCGGCCCGGTGCTTGCCCCTGGCAGGCCATTCGCCCGGGCCGCCGGGGGTAGGGCTGGCGGCCTTGTGGCAAAATGGCGGCCGTCTGCCTATTCCTGTGCACCCATGATTCCCTGCCGTGCGTCTGAGCGGTTGCTGCGCCGCGCCCCTGTTGCTGGACGTTCCACCCGTGGCTGATCAGTTCGGTCATCTGCCGCGCGGCCCTCGCCGCATCTTCCAGGCCGCCCGCTGGTCCTGGCAGGGCCTGCGGGCCGCCTGGCTGCACGAGTCGTCGTTCCGGCTGGAGGTGTACCTGCTGATCCTGCTGACGCCAGCCGCGGTCTGGCTGGGCCAGACCCCGGTCGAACGCGCGCTGCTGATCGGCTCGATGCTGCTGGTACTGGCCATGGAGCTGGCCAACTCGGCCATCGAAGCGGTCATCGAACGCTACGGCAGCGAGATCCACGAACTGGCCGGCCGTGCCAAGGACATGGGCTCGGCGGCGGTGTTCGTGCTGATGATGAACGTGCTGCTGTGCTGGGCGCTGGTCGTGGTTCCGCACGCGCTGGCCGGCAGCTACGGCTGAAACCCCATTCCCCCACTGCCTTGAAGAGTTTCCATGTCCTTTGAGTTCCTCGCCGACCCCAATGCCTGGGTGACCCTGTTCACGCTCAGCGCGCTGGAAATCGTGCTCGGCATCGACAACCTGGTGTTCATTTCCATCGCGGTCAGCAAGCTGCCGGAAGAGCGTCGTCCGTTCGCACGCAAGCTGGGCATCGCGGTGGCCTGCATCACCCGCATCGGCCTGCTGGTCTCGCTGGCCTACCTGGCGCACATGGCGGCCAACCTGTTCACCGTGGCCGGCATGGGCATCTCCATCCGCGACCTGGTGCTGATCGTCGGCGGCCTGTTCCTGATCATCAAGGGCTGCATGGAGATCAAGGAGCTGATCAGCGGCGGCGAGGATGAAGACCCCAGCACCACCAAGGCCTCGGCCGTGTTCGGTTACGTGATCGCGCAGATCGCGGTGATCGACATCGTGTTCTCGCTGGACTCGGTGATCACTGCCGTCGGCATCGCCGACCACATCCCGGTGATGGTGGCCGCCATCCTGCTGTCGGTGCTGGTGATGCTGCTGGCCGCCAACCCGCTGGGCCGCTTCATCGACGCCAACCCCACCGTGAAGATGCTGGCGCTGGCCTTCATCCTGATGATCGGCGCGGTGCTGATCCTGGACGGCCTGGACGTGCACGTGCCCAAGCCCTACATCTACGCTGCGATGGGCTTCTCGGTGCTGGTCGAGTGGCTGAACCTGCTGATGCGCCGCCGCGCCCGCGAGCACAACGTGCCGGGTGCCGGCAACTGGTAAGCACGCCACCGGCGTACACGTTTCCCCCAGAACCCCCGGCCCCGGCCGGGGGTTCTGCGTTGTGGGGCCCCCGGCTCTGCAGCGGCCCTGCGGTTTTTGCACGGATGGCGGATTTCCGGGGTCCACTTGTGAATCAGGATCAACAGTGTTTTCCCGGGCCGAGGCTTAATCCGGCGCAGCAAAGCGCGCAGGCTACGCACTCCCGATTCCCGCCCCCCAGGAAACCCCCATGAATTCCAGAGCCGCCTTGCTGGCGCTTGCCGTTGGCGCCTTCGCCATCGGAACCACCGAGTTTGCCCCGATGGGCCTGCTGCCGGTCATCGCCGACGGCGTAGGGGTCTCGATCCCCACCGCCGGCATGCTGATCACCGCCTACGCCGTGGGCGTGATGCTGGGCGCGCCGGTGATGACCCTGCTGATGGGCCGTTTCGGCAAGCGCACCGCGCTGATGCTGCTGATGTCGATCTTCGTGGTCGGCAACCTGCTGTCCGCGCTGGCCCCCAACTACGGACTGCTGCTGCTGTCCCGCCTGGTCACCAGCCTTAACCACGGCGCGTTCTTCGGCATCGGTGCGGTGGTCGCCGCCAGCCTGGTGCCGAAGGAAAAGCAGGCTGCGGCCGTGGCCACCATGTTCATGGGCCTGACCATCGCCAACATCGGCGGCGTGCCGCTGGCGACCTGGGTAGGCCAGCAGCTGGGCTGGCGCCTGTCCTTCGCGGGCACTGCGGCGCTGGGCCTGATCGCGATCACCGCACTGGGCTTCGCGCTGCCGGCGTCCGCGCCGGGACCGCGCCCGGACGTGCGCCGCGAACTGAAGGCGATCCTGCAGCCGCAGGTGCTGCTGGCGATGGCCACCACCGTGCTCGGCGCCGGTGCGATGTTCACCCTCTATACCTACGTCGCACCGGTGCTGACCGAATTGACCGGCGCCTCCAATGCCTTCATCGCGATGTCGCTGGCACTGATCGGCATCGGCTTCACCTTCGGCAACGGCATCGGCGGGCGCATGGCCGACTGGTCGCTGGATGGCGCCACCCGCATCCTGCTGGCCGTACTGGCGGTGCTGATGTTCGTGCTGCCGCTGGCCTTCATGAGCCACGCCACTGCGGCACTGGGCGTACTGCTGTTCGGTGCGGCGACCTTCGCCCTCGTGCCGCCGCTGCAGATCCGGGTGATGCAGGTGGCCAGCGAGGCGCCGGGCCTGGCGTCGTCGATCAACGTGGGGGCGTTCAACCTGGGCAATGCGGTGGGTGCGGCGCTGGGCGGTGCGGTGATCAGCTCGGGCCTGGGCTACGCCGCGATCCCGGTGGCCGGTGGCCTGCTGGCGGCATCGGGCCTGCTGTTGGCATGGCTGGGGCGTCCGCGCACTGCGGTGGCCGAGGCCTGCTGAGGGGTGGGGGGCCGGCAGGGCTTGCAGCCCTGCACCCGCTACAGGCCAAGGCAACGGCCGAAGCAACAGCAACCGCAACAGCCGGCGCTGGTTTTCTGAGGGTTGGGCGGGGCGGTGTGGGTTGGCAGGACACGCCGTGAACCCATCCATGGGGGCTCGATGGCGCCATCCATGGCGCCAACGGTCCTGCCAACCCACACCGCCCCACCTCCGACAGATTGCCGCGATCGGTCGGAACGGCGTTCCGCTCTGGCAGGTGTCGACCTTGATCGACTCGAATGCCTGAAAAACCGGCTTTTGCTTTTGATTTTTTCTTTTGATCTTCCCGCGGTGTGCAGGAAATTGTCCGTGGCCGGGAGGGTGGGTTGGCTGGGGGCGTGAGCGCCATGGATGGCGCGACCGAGCCTACATGGACGTATTCACGGCGTCCCCCAGCTAACCCACCCTCCCGGCCGATCCCGATAGCGCTTCCTTGCCAACCACCGCGGAGGGGGCGGCGCCCGATGGCCGGTCTTTCACCCGGACCATGGCATGCTCGGCGCCAAGCCCACCCGGAACCTCCGCCATGCGCCTGTTCACCCGTGTCCTGCCCCTGATGCTGCTGGCCTCCCTGCTGTCCGGCTGCGGCTACAACGCCATCCAGCAGAAGGATGAGGCGGTCAAGGCCAGCTGGTCCGAAGTGCTCAACCAGTACAAGCGCCGCGCCGATCTGGTGCCCAACCTGGTGCAGACGGTGAAGGGCTTTGCCAGCCAGGAAGAGCGTGTCCTGACCGAAGTCACCAACGCCCGTTCGCGCGTCGGCCAGATCAACGTCAACGCCGACGACGAAGCCTCGCTCAAGCAGTTCCAGCAGGCCCAGGGTGAACTCGGCAGCGCGCTGTCGCGGCTGCTGGTGGTCACCGAGAACTACCCGGTGCTGAAGTCCGACCAGAACTTCCGCGACCTGCAGGCCCAGCTGGAAGGCACCGAAAACCGCATCACGGTTGCGCGCGGCCGCTACATCCAGCAGGTGCAGGACTACAACACCTACATCCGTTCGTTCCCGCAGGTGGTCACCGCCAAGATCTTCGGCTACAAGACCAAGCCGAACTTCACGGTGGACAACGAAGCGCAGATTTCCAACGCGCCAGCGGTCGATTTCGGCAACGCGCCGCAGCAGCCGGCACCGCAGCCGGGCCACTGACCGATGCGCCTGGCCACCGCGCTGCTGGCCCTGCTGCTGTGGCTGCCGCTGGCAGCGCAGGCACAGCCGCTGGCGCCGATCCCTGCGCTGGACTCGCCGGTGGTCGATACCACCGGCACGCTGGACGCCACGCAGAAGCAGGCGCTGGTGCAGCAGGCGATCGAGCTGCAGCAGCGCAAGGGCAGCCAGTTGCAGGTGCTGGTGGTGCCCACGACCCAGCCGGAGGACATCGCGCAGTACACCACGCGGGTCTTCGACCAATGGCAGATTGGCCGCAAGGGCGTGGATGACGGCGTGCTGCTGGTGATGGCCAAGGATGACCGGCGCGTGCGCATCGAGCCGGGCTACGGTCTTGAAGGCGCCATCCCCGATGCCATCGCCAACCGGGTCATCCAGGAATACCTGGTCCCGCGCTTCCGCAGCGGCGACTATGCCGGCGGCATCACCGATGCCACGGCGGTGCTGGTCAAGCTGATCGACGGCGAACCGCTGCCGGCACCGGTCAGCGGCCATCGCGGGCGCGAGCCCGGCGCTGGCGGCGACACCTGGTTCCTGGCGCTGTTCATCGGCGTGTTCGCCGGCAGCATCCTGCGCGGCGTCTTCTCGCGCGTGCCGCGTCCGCTGCGCGGCCTGCTCGGCGGCGCGGGTGCGGCGCTGGCGGCGTTCCTGTTCACTTCCACGCTGATGGCCAGTGGCCTGGCCGGCGTGGTCGGCCTGATCGTGGCGATGCTGTCCGGGCACCCGGGCCGCTTTGCCGGCGGTGGCGGTTGGGGCGGTGGCAGCTGGGGCGGGGGAGGCGGTTTCGGCGGAGGCGGTGGATTCGGCGGCGGTGGCGGCTGGGGCGGCGGCGGTGGCCGTTCCGGTGGCGGTGGCGCTTCGGGAGGCTGGTGATGATCCAACGTCTGTTCCGCCATGCATTCTCGCCCTCGGTGCGGCGCGCGTTCCCGCCGGCCACATTGCAGGCGATCACCGAGGCCATCGCGGCCGGCGAGCAGCGCCACGGCGGGCAGGTGATGTTCGCGGTGGAAGCGGATCTGCCGCTGGCAGCGCTGTGGCACAAGGTCACCCCGCGCCAGGCCGCCGAGCAGGCGTTCGCCCGGCTGCGCACCTGGGACACCGCCCACAACAACGGGGTGCTGATCTACCTGCTGCTGGCCGACCACGCGATCGAGATCGTCGCCGATCGTGGCCTGCACGGCCGGGTCAGCCCGGCGCAGTGGCAGCGGGTCTGCACCCACCTGCGCGAGGGCCTGCGCGGCGCCCATCCGGTCGAGGCATTGCAGGATGCGATCGACGAGGTCTCCAGCCTGATCGAAGGGCACTTTCCCGCTTCGACGCGGTCAGACGATGACGGCCTGCCCAACACGCCCCAGCTCCTTGGTTGAGCCGGGGCGGCACTGGCCCGAGAATAGGCGTTCAACCGCAAGGCACCTTCCATGATCTATTTCCACGACATCGACCCCATCGCCCTTTCGCTGGGGCCGATCAAGGTGCATTGGTACGGCATCATGTACCTGCTTGGCTTCACCGCGGCCTGGCTGCTGGGCCGCACGCGCATCGCCGCGGGGCGCCTGCCGGGCGTCGATGCCAACGGATTCTCCGACCTGCTGTTCTACGCCATGCTCGGCGTGGTGCTGGGCGGCCGCATCGGCTACATGCTGTTCTACGCGCTGGGTGATTTCCTGCACAACCCGCTGCTGCTGTTCAAGGTCTGGGATGGCGGCATGAGCTTCCACGGCGGCCTGCTCGGCGTGCTGGGTGCCTGCTGGTGGTGGTCGCGCAAGCACCGTCTGCACTTCTTCGACACCATGGATTTCATGGCGCCGCTGGTGCCGCTGGGCCTGGGCTTCGGCCGCATCGGCAACTTCATCGGTGCCGAGCTGTGGGGCAAGTACACCGACGGGACCTGGGGCGTGGTGTTCCCGTCGGGCCTGCCGGCCCCGCTGAACCAGCTCGACACTGCCACCCTGCAGGCGCAGTTCGCCACCGGCGCATTGAACCCGTACGCCCGCCATCCGTCGCAGTTGTATGAAGCGTTCCTGGAAGGCCTGGTGATGTTCGTGGTGCTGTGGACGGTGTCGGCCAAGCCGCGCCACCGCTATCTGGTCGGCGGCCTGTTCGCGCTGATGTACGGCCTGTTCCGCTTCGCCGTCGAATTCGTGCGCATGCCCGACAACGGTGTCTACGTGGCCTTCGGCTGGCTGACCCGCGGCCAGATCCTGAGCCTGCCGTTGATCGCCTTCGGCCTGGTGCTGCTGGTGATGTCGCGCCGCGCGCCGGTGCTGCAGCCGCAGCCGCCGGTGGCCGCCGGGGGCAAGGCATGAAGGCCTACCTGGACCTGCTGGCGCACGTGCTCGAGCACGGCGCCGAGAAGAGTGATCGCACCGGTACCGGCACCCGCAGCGTGTTCGGCTGGCAGATGCGCTTCGACCTCAACGATGGTTTCCCGCTGGTCACCACCAAGAAACTGCACCTGCGCTCGATCATCCACGAGCTGCTGTGGTTCCTGAAGGGCGACACCAACATCGGCTACCTGAAGGACAACCAGGTGCGCATCTGGGACGAGTGGGCCGACGCGAACGGCGACCTCGGCCCGGTCTACGGCAAGCAGTGGCGCAGCTGGGCCACTGCCGACGGTCGCGAGATCGACCAGATGCAGTGGCTGGTGGACGAGATCAAGCGCAATCCGGATTCGCGCCGGCTGGTGGTCAGCGCCTGGAACGTGGGCGAGCTTTCGCAGATGGCGCTGATGCCGTGCCACAACCTGTTCCAGTTCTACGTGGTGGACGGCAAGCTCAGCTGCCAGCTGTACCAGCGCAGCGGCGACATCTTCCTCGGCGTGCCGTTCAACATCGCCAGCTACGCGCTGCTGACCCACATGGTGGCGCAGGCCACCGGCCTGGGCGTGGGCGACTTCGTGCACACCCTGGGCGATGCCCACCTGTATTCGAACCACTTCGAGCAGGCGCGCGAGCAGTTGTCGCGTGAACCGCGCGCGCTGCCGACGCTGTGGTTGAACCCGGAGGTGACCGACCTGTTCGGCTTCCAGTTCGACGACATCCGCATCGACGGCTACGACCCGCACCCGGCCATCAAGGCGCCGGTGGCGGTATGAGTGCCCTGAAGCTGTCGATGATCGTGGCGCTGGACCGCAACCGTGGCATCGGCCAGGGCAATGCCATGCCCTGGCACCTGCCGGATGACTTCAAGCACTTCAAGGCGCTCACCCTGGGCAAGCCGATCCTGATGGGGCGCAAGACGGCCGAGTCGATCGGCCGCGCGCTGCCGGGGCGGACCAACCTGGTGCTGACCCGCAGCGGCCAGGTGCCGTTCGAGGGCATGCGCGCGGTGGCGTCGCTGGACGAGGCCAGGGCCATTGCCGAAGCCGAGGGCGCCCGCGAGCTGTGCATCATCGGTGGCGGCGAGATCTTCCGTCAGCTGCTGGACCAGGCCAGTGACCTGTACCTGACCTGGGTCGATGCCGAAGTCCCCGCCGATACCCATTTCCCCGAAGTGGACGTGCAGGACTGGCAGGAAGTGAGCAGCGAGCCGCACCCGGCCGACGCGCGGCACGCCCATGCGTTCCGCTTCGTGCACTACGTGCGCCGCTGATCGCGGAAGTATCAACGAAAACACCGGCGGGGTAGAGTCGACTGTTAGTCGACTATCGCGCGCAGCGCGGGGTTTTCAGGGGGCGTCAGGAGCAGTCGACTAACAGTCGATTCTACCGGGACTGTCGCTGCGGCATCCGGTAATGCCCGATGATCGCGTGCTGGAACAGCAGGTTCTCTTCGCGCGTGCCGCGCGCGATGTTGTGCAGCACCAGCGGTGTGCCATTGGCCAGGCGCCGGTCAGAAACGATGCCCACGTGCAGCAGGCCGTTGCCATTGAGCTTCCAGGCAACGATGTCGCCGGCCGCGTAGTCGGCGGCGAGGGCCGTGACCGGTTGCTGCCAGCCCTGGCGCTCGAACCAGCGCATCAGGTTCGGTACACGACGATGATCGATGTTGCGGTCCGGCCGTGACAGGCCCCAGATCGCCGGATAGGCACTGAAGCTGCCGCGCATGTCCTCATGCACGCGTGCCTGCAGGTCCAGGCCCAGATCGCGCAGGGCGCGCACCACCACGTCCGTGCACACGCCGCGATCCAGTGGCACGTCGCCGCCGGGATAGGCCAGTACCTGGTAAGCAGGATCGTAACGGGTGGTGACGCCGATCTGCGCGCGGGCTGCGGCCACCAGTGGCGGCGAAGGGGCCTGCGGCTGCGTCGGCGCATGTGCAGCACCATCCGCAGCCGTGGGAGCAGGCGGCGAGCCGGGCTGGCAGCCGCTGGCCAGGGCCAGCGTCAGCAGCACCGTCCCTGGTGCCCAGCCGCGCCGCGTCACGCCTGCGGCGGGGGACTGTTGTTGGTGGCGCCACCCGCGCCGCCCCCTCCGCCACCACGACGGCGACGGCGGCGTGGGCCACGGTTGCCCGGGGTGGCAGCGGCGTTGCCGCCCTGTTCCTTGCCCTGCGTCGCAGCGGCGGGGCGCTCGTGCGCCGGTCGCGCGGGTGGGCGGGCGTTGGGCACTGGTGCCGGTACATCGCGGCCCGGGACCTGCACCACGCGCAGCTCGTCGGTATCCAGCTGGAGCGCGGTCAGCTTGCCGCCCCAGACCGCACCAGTGTCGATGGCGTGCACGCCCTGGGTGATGGTCAGGCCCAGCGCCGACCAGTGGCCGCAGACCACCTTGAGGTCGCGCTCGACCCGGCCCGGCACCTCGAACCAAGGATACAGCCCCTGTTCCTGTGTGCCCGGTGTGCCCTTGTCCTCGATGCCGATGCGCCCGCGCGGGGTGCAGTAGCGCATGCGGGTGAGCACGTTGATGATCGCGCGCGAGCGGTCGTAGCCGGACAGGTTCGGGGCCCAGCTCGGCTTGTCGCCGTACATGTTGCGGAACAGCTTGCGGTAGCCGGCGCCATGCAGCTGCACCTCGACCTCGGCGGCATGCTTCTCGGCCATCTGCGTGGTCCACTTCGGCGCCAGGCCGGCGTGCACCATCATCCAGCCCAGCTCGCGGTCCACGTGCACCAGCTTCTGCAGGCGCAGCCAGTCCAGCAGTTCGTCGCGGTCCTCGGCCTGCACGATGCGCAGCAGGTCCGGGTTGACCTTGCGCTGTTCCTCTTCGGTACGCGAACCGACGGCCAGCAGCGAAAGATCATGGTTGCCCAGCACCACCACGCTGTGCTCGCGCAGCGAGTGCACCAGCCGCAGCGTTTCCAGCGACTGCCCGCCCCGGTTGACCAGGTCGCCGCAGAACCACAGGGTGTCCTGCGCCGGGTCGAAGCGGATCTTCTCCAGCAACCGCTGGGTGACGTCATAGCAGCCCTGCAGGTCGCCGATCGCCCACACACTCATCGTTCGGCCTCCGTGTCAGTGCAGGGTGCGCGGGACGGCCAGCACGAACGGTGCGACCGGCGCGGCGAATTCGGTGCCATCGTCGGCGACCATGTCGTAGTGCCCCTGCATGGTCCCGTGATCGGTCCCCAGCATGACACCGGACGTGTAACGGAAGTCTTCACCGGGGCGCAGCCGTGGCTGCTCGCCGATCACCCCGTCGCCGTCAACGTGCTCGACACGGCCATTGGCATCGGTGATGCGCCAGTGGCGTGCGACCAGGCGTGCAGCGACCCGCCCCTGGTTGTGGATGCGGATCGTGTAGGCGAACGCGAAGCGACCGTCTTCCGGGGCGGATTGATCGTCGAGGAAGCGCGGCGCGACTTCGACGGAGATGGCATATACGTCAGCGTCTTCCATACCGGCAGTGTAATCAGGAGGCATTGGCCAAAGCGATGAATTCAGCCACGTCCAGCTGTTCGGCGCGGGCATCGGGACGCACGCCGGCGGCGATGAACTGCTCGGCGGACACCACGTTGTTCAGGGCATTGCGCAGGGTCTTGCGGCGCTGCCCGAAGGCGGCCTTGACCACCTCGGCGAAACGCTTGTGGTCGTTGATGTTGATCGTGGCCGGGTCGCGCGGCACCAGCCGCACCACGGCCGAATCGACCTTCGGCGGCGGCCGGAACGCGCCCGGCGGCACCACGAACAGCGAGGTGACCTGGCAGTAGGCCTGCAGCATCACGCTGAGGCGGCCATACACCTTGCTGCCGGGGCCAGCGGCCATGCGGTCGACCACTTCCTTCTGCAGCATGAAGTGCATGTCGCGGATCACCGCGGCATGCTCCAGCGCATGGAACAGGATGGGCGAGGAGATGTTGTAGGGCAGGTTGCCGACCAGGCGGATCGGCTGGCCGCCGGCCAGTTCGGTGAAGTCCACGCGCAGCACGTCGCGGTGGACGATGGTCAGCTCGCCCAGCGGCTCGGCGGCGGCGGTCAGTGGCGCGATCAGGTCGCGGTCGAACTCGATCACCGTCAGCTTCGGGTGCACGCGCAGCAGCGGCAGGGTGATCGCGCCCTGGCCGGGACCAATTTCAACCAGGCGGTCGCCATCTTTCGGGTTGACCGCCATCACGATCTTGTCGATGTAGTGGCGATCGGCCAGGAAATGCTGGCCAAGCTGCTTCTTGGCCGGGGCGGTGAACACCGGGCCGGAGGGGGAATGCGGGGAATTCATGCGCTCAGTGTACGTTGCCGCGCAAGCTGCGCACACAGCGTCGCTGCCGCCTGCAGGCTGGAAGGATCGGCGATGCCACGCCCGGCCAGGTCCAGCGCGGTGCCATGGTCCACCGCCACGCGAGGGTAGGGCAGGCCCAGGGTCAGGTTCACGGCCTGTTCGAACCCTGAGTACTTCAACACCGGCAGGCCCTGGTCGTGGTACATCGCCAGCACGGTGTCGAAACCGGCCAGCTTGGCCGGCAGGAAGGCGGTGTCGGCCGGCAGCGGCCCGACCAGGTCCAGGCCCTCGGCGCGCAGCCGCTGCAGCAGGGGAATGATCAGGTCCAGTTCCTCGCGGCCCAGATGGCCGTCTTCGCCGGCGTGCGGGTTCAGGCCGAGCACGGCGATGCGCGGCGCGGGCAGGCCGAACTCGCGGCGCAGTGCCGCATGCACGGTGCGCAGGGTGTGCTCCAGGCCGGGGGCGGTGATCGCATCGGCCACCTCGCGCAGCGGCAGGTGGGTGGTGGCCAGCGCCACGCGCACGATGTGGTTGGCCAGCATCATCACCACCTTCACCCCGGCCTGGTCGGCCAGCAGTTCGGTGGTACCGCTGTAGGCGATGCCGCCTTCGTTGATGACTGCCTTGTGCACCGGGCCGGTCACCACACCGTGCAGTTCGCCGGACAGGCAGGCCTGGCCGGCGCCGAGCAGGGCGTCGATGACCGCGCCGGCATTGGCCGGATCGGCCTGGCCGAAGTGGCTGGGCGCAGCGTTGCGGACGGCGCGCAGGCGCAGATCGCCGGGCACGCGTGCTTCGGCGTCCTCGGGCAGCAGTTGCAGCGGCAGGTTCAGCGCGGCCGCGGCCGCGCGCAGGGTGTCCGGGTCGGCAAAGGCCAGCAGCCGGCAATCCTCACGCGGCTGCTGGACGAGGCGGACACACAGTTCCGGGCCGATCCCGGCGGGCTCGCCCGGTACCAGCGCGAGCTCGGGGCGCATCGGTCAGGACTGCGGCGGGGTGGCGGTGTTTTCCGCGCGGTCGCCGCTGCGGAAGCTGACGTAGGCTTCGCCACGCAGTTCCTGCAGGAAGCGGTTGTACTCGTCTTCCAGCTTGCGGCGGCCGATGGTCTCGCGGACCTGGGCACGCTGGTTGTCGGTGGTCACGTCGGTCTGGCGGGTCGCCACGCGCTGCACGATGTGCCAACCGGCGTCGGTGCGGAACGGCTGGCTGACGCCACCGTCCTGCAGGCCTTCGACCTGCTGGCCGAACGCCGGACCGAACGCGTCGGCCGGGAACCAGCCCAGATCACCGCCCTGGCCCTTGCTGTTGTTGTCCTCGGAGGACTCCCGGGCCACGGCCTGGAAGTCGGCACCGCCGGCAATGCGGGCACGCAGGGTGTCGATCTTGGCCTTGGCGGCGGCGTCGTTCTGGTGGTCGTCCACGCGCACCAGGATGTGGCGGCCGTGGAACTCGGTGACCGTATGCTCACCGGCGGCGGCGCTGGCATCGCGCACTTCCACCAGCTTCAGCAGCTGGAAGCCGCTCGGGCCGCGGATCGGGCCGACCACTTCGCCGGGCTTCATCTTTTCCATCAGCTGGGCGAACGCGGTGGGGATCTCGTCCAGGCTGCGCCAGCCCAGGTCGCCGCCTTCCAGTGCGTTCGGGCTGTCCGAATAGCGCACGGCTGCGGCGTTGAAGTCCAGCTCGCCCTTGTCCAGCAGGGTCTTCACGCCATCGGCCTTCTTCTGGCCGGTGGCGATCTGGTCGGCGTTGGCGCCGTCGGGCAGGGCGATCAGGATGTGCGCCAGGTGGTACTGGTTGCCCACCGTGGCCTGCTGCTTCAGGGCGGCGTCGACTTCACCCTCGCTGACGCTGATGCGGCTCTGCGCGAAGCTCTGGCGCAGGCGCTGCACGGTGATCTCGTCACGCACCGAAGCGCGGAAGTCGTTGAAGTCGATGCCGTCATGGGCCAGGCGCTGGCGCAGGGCGTCCAGGTTCGACCCGTTCTGCTGGGCGATGGAATTCATCGCCTGGTTCAGCTCCTGGTCGCTGACCCGGATGCCGCTGCCCTGGGCGCGGGCCACCTGCAGCTTGACCAGCACCAGGCGCTCGAGCACCTGGCGGCTGAGCACGTCTTCCGGCGGCAGCTGGTTTTCACGGCCGGCGTACTGCGCCTTGATGTTGGCGATCGCACGCTGGAGCTCGCTCTGCAGGATCACGTCCTCATCGACGACGGCGGCGATGCGGTCAAGCGGCTGCGCCTCCTGGGCAAGCACCTGCAGGGGGGCGGACACGCTGGACACCGCCAGCAGCGAGGCGAGAAGAACGGGGAAGCGCTTGGTCATGGGATCAGGTTCGGATCGTAGTCATCCCGGGTCGCCCCGGTGTTGCTCGGCGGCACGAGATAGAGGTCGTCGCGGTTGTAGCCGAGGATAGCACGGCGCAGGGTACGGTCCGTGTCCTGGCCCAGGGAGCTCAGACCCTTGAGCACGAACTCCAGCTGGATGGCGTTGTTCATCTCGCCTTCGCGGTTGCGGACGTAGCGGCGGGCGACCGCACGCACGGCCAGGCAGCAGCTGTCCCACTGGACGCCGGCGATGATTTCCAGCGGTTCCTTGTCCTGCAGCGAGTAGTAGTAGCGGCCGACCAGGCTCCAGCGCGCATTCAGCGGGTACAGGAACGACAGGTCGGCCTGTTCCAGCAGCGTGCGGTCATGCTTGTTGGCGGTGGCCGGGGCGCCGGAGTTGATGCGGTAACGGTAGCTGAGGTTGATCACGCCATCGTTGGGCATCAGGTAGCGGGCGCGGACGCTGGCCAGATCCTCGCGCTTGTACTTGGGGTCCCACTGGTAGGTGGCACCCAGGGTCCAGCGGTCGTTGATCATGTAGTTGCCGTCGGCGATCCACGCCGACTTGCCCTTCTCCACCGGCGCGCCGCCTGGGGTCACGGTCACCCGCGACTCGTCGAAGTACTGGATCTGGCCGATGGCGGCCGAGAACCGTTCCTTGCCGGTGGTCTGGTCGATGAAGCGGGTGCCCAGTGCCAGGGTCAGCTGGTTGGCATCGTTCTGGCGGTCGGCGCCGGTATAGCGCGAGTCGCGGAACAGCTGGCCCCAGCTGAAGGTGAAGTCACGGGTGTCGAAGATCGGCAGGTCGTCCTGGTTGCGGTACGGCGTGCGCAGGTAGAACAGGCGCGGTTCCAGGGTGTGCAGGAACGACTTGCCGCCGATGGTGGTCTCGCGATCGAAGAACAGGCCGGCGTCGATGCTGCCGATCGGCAGGCTGCGGCTGGGCGATTTGTTGCCGCGCAGCTGCTCCGGCGTGGCGGTGTTCGGGTCGATGCCCTGCGAGACCAGCACGTTGCGGCGGACGCTGTCGGCCAGGCCCTGGTCCAGGTCGTAGCCGGTGTAGCGGTAGGCCAGGGTCGGGGTGACGTACCAGGCCGCGCCGCTGATCGGGAACGACACGTACGGCTTCACGTCCAGGCGCGAGCCGCCGTACATGCGCTGGGTCTGGCCGTTGCGCGTGTACTGCAGGTCCGGGCCGGCGCTGGCGTCGTACTTGAAGTTGATGTCGTCGTGGGTGAAGCGCACCGCTTCGGCGTAGACGCCGGTTTCCAGCCACGGCAGGACCGGCTTGTCCCAGTTGAAGTACAGGCGCGGCTGGCGGTTGTAGGGCAGCGCGCTTTCGTTGAGGGTGTAGTCGGTCAGCTGCCAGCGGTCGGCCATGATGCCGGCCGTCCAGTTCTTGCCGGTGCCGTACAGGCCCACGGTGCTCTGCAGGTTCGAGGCGGTCACCCCGACCAGGCGGTTGGCGAAATCCTCGACGTAGCGTTCGTCGCTGACCCAGGCCAGGTTGGCGCGCGCCTGCCAGTGGTCATCCACGTTGTGGTAGCCGCTGAACATGACGCGGCCGCGGTCGCGGTCGCGCAGCTTGTCGTTGGGGATGTAGGCGGTCAGCAGCTCGCCGCGGCCGCCGTTGTAGAGGTAGCGGAACTCGTTGTCGAGCATCAGGCCACGCCGGCTCATGTAGCGCGGCATCAGCGTGTCGTCGTAGTTCGGCGCCAGGTTCAGGTAGATCGGCTGGGTGTAGTCGAAACCGTTGCGGCCGGACATGCCCAGCTGCGGGAACAGCAGGCCGGTCTTGCGGCGGTCATCGATCGGGAACTTGAAGTACGGCGCCCACAGCACCGGCACCTTGCCGATGCGCAGCACGGCATTGCGCGCGGTGCCGAAGCCCTCGTCGTTGTCCACTTCGATCTGCGGCGCCGACAGCTTCCACACCGGCTGCGACGGGTCGCAGGTGGTGTAGGTGGAGCGGTGCATCTGGCCGACCGCACCCTGCAGGTCGACCGACTCGGCATCGCCGTTGCCGCGGCGCGACACCAGCTGGTACTTGATGTCGGTGATCTTGTGGGTGTCGCTTTCCTGGTTGCCCTCGGCGCGCTTGGCGACCATGCGGATCGAGGAGTCCTGGTAGCGGACATTGCCGTCGGCGATGTAGTTGCCGCTCTCGGTATCGAAGCTCAGCTTGTCGGTGCCGACGAACTGGTCGCCCCGGCGCAGCGCCACGTTGCCTTCGTACTGCGGCACGGTGGTGGTGCCCAGCAGCTGGTCGCCCTCGATGTCGGTCGGCTGCTGCTCGCGCGCGGCGCTGGCGGCGGCCTTGTCCTGCCCGGGGACCGGGGTGGGAGCATCGGTGAACGCGGGAATCACGTCGGTAGCCGGGCACAGGCCCCAGTTGAGCGGCTTTTCATCGGCCATTGCCGGCAGGCAGATGGCGATGCTCAGAGGCAGGGGAAGCAGGCGGAGGGCTCGGCGCACGCGGTTCGGATTCGGGCGAAAACGGACGGTAGCTTGCCCCATCCCTTGCATAGGGGCAATGAAGGCGGACGGATCCCGCCGGTTCGGGTTCATCCGGCGGCGGTCCCGGCAGGGTCCGGCATCAGGGCCCGGACATGGGCCACGCTGCATTCGGCAAGGGCCTGCAGGTCGTAGCCGCCTTCCAGCATCGAGACCACCCGGCCGGCCGCATGGCGGCGCGCCAGCGCATGCAGTTCGCGGGTGATCCAGGCGAAATCGTCGGTTTCCAGCATCAGGTCGGCCTGCGGGTCGCGCAGGTGGGCATCGAAGCCGGCCGAGATCAGCAGCAGCTGCGGGCGGAAGTCGTCGATGGCCGGCAGCATCTCGTCGGCCCACACATTGCGGAAGCGGAAACCGCCGCTGCCCGGGGGCAGCAGGATGTTCATCAGGTTGCCCGCACCGCGGTCGCGGCGCAGGCCGGAATTGGGGAACAGCCCGGCCTGGTGGGTGCTGTAGTAGGACACCCGGGCGTCGTGCTGGAAGATGTCCTGGGTGCCATTGCCATGGTGGACATCGAAATCGACCACGGCGATCCGCTCCAGGCCGTGGCGGTCACGGGCGTGGGCGGCGGCGATGGCGATGTTGTTGAGCAGGCAGAAGCCCATCGCCGTGCTGCTGGTGGCGTGGTGGCCCGGTGGCCGCACCGCGCAGAATGCCAGCGGGTCCCCGCCCAGCATCACCGCGTCGACCGCCGCCACGCCGGCGCCGGCGGCATGCACGGCGGCACTGGCCGAGCCGGGCGAGGTCCAGGTGTCCATGTCCAGCTGGCGCAGCGGCGCGGTCTGCGGCTGCAGCACGAAGTCGAGCAGGGCGCTGTCGTGGACGCGGGTCAGATCGCCGAACTTGGCCGGCGGCGCCTCGCGCCAGTCCAGCTGGCCGGGGAACGCGGCGTGCAGGGCGTCCAGCACATGCTGCAGGCGTTGCGGGCATTCCGGATGACCGGCGCCGGGGTCATGCAGCAGGCAGGACGGATGGGTGAAGACCAGCATCGTGCCGACTCAGCGCTGGCGCTGCTGCGGCTGCCACAGCGCTTCGCCGTGGCCATCGGCGCGGGCCAGCACCCGGGCCAGCACGAACAGCAGGTCCGACAGCCGGTTGAGGTACTGCAGCGCCTCGCTGCGCACGGCCTCGTGGCGGACCAGGGTGACCGTCTCGCGCTCGGCGCGGCGGACGATGGTGCGGGCCAGGTGGCAGCGGGCGGCGGCCTCGCCGCCGGCCGGCAGGATGAATTCCTTCAGCATCGGCAGGCCGGCGTTGTAATGGTCCAGCTGCTGCTCCAGGGCGGACACGTCGGCGGCGTGGATCGCGGCGTGGCCGGGAATGCACAGCTCGGCGCCCAGGTCGAACAGCTGGTGCTGCAGATGCACCACCAGCGCGCGCACGTCGTCGGGCAGCGCCGTGGCCAGCAGCAGGCCGAGCGCGGCATTGGCTTCGTCGACGGTGCCGTAGGACGCCACGCGGGCGTCATCCTTGGCCACGCGCTGGCCGTCGCCAAGGCCGGTACTGCCGTCGTCGCCGGTGCGGGTGTAGATGCGCGAGAGGCGATGGCCCATGGCGTGGCTCAGTGACGGATGTCGCGGCGGGCCTGCTGGAGCTTCAGTACCTGCTCCACGGCCAGCTGCAGGGCGGCGGCCAGCGCCACGTAGATCGCCGTCGTACGCAGGTACGGGCCGAACCACTGCGCGTAGTTCTGTGCCCAGCCGGCCAGCGTCGGTTCGGCCACGTTGCGGCTGGTCCAGTAGAAGCCACCCTGTGCCAGCAGGTGACAGACCGCCACCGAGGCCACCAGCAGCAACGTGCCCTTGGCCAGCACCGGCCAGCGTGCGCCCTGGTAGTTGCGGCCCAGCAGCATGCCGCCGGCCCACAGCGAGAAATACGCCGGCAGCAGCAGCCAGTAGCCCGGCGACACGCAGTAGTGCTGCCAGAAATCCAGGCCGCTGCTGCGGATCACAATCCAGTCCACCAGCACGGCGAACACCATCAGCAGCGGGAACGCCCAGCGCGTCCAGGTGGCCAGGTAGAAGCCACCGATGAAGAACACGGCCCAGGAGGCATCGGGGATCGCCGCGAAGTGGTTGACCCGGGTCGCCGCCAGCACCAGCACGAGCACGGACAGGACGAAGGCACGGTTGGCGGTGGCGGACATGGCAGCGGGCCCGGAGCGGATTCAGGTTTCATTCTAGCCCGCCGCGCCGGTTGGCGCAGGTCGGGCGCCGTTGGGTGTTCGGGCGGGGCGAGCGCGTATCATGAACACCATGAGTGAACGACATGACGTGCTGATCGTCGGTGGTGGCCTGGTCGGTGCCAGCCTGGCCATCGCCCTGGACCGGCTGGGCCGCGACGTGGGCCTGCTCGAAGCCAGCCCGGCCGGCGAGCTGCCGGCGGTGTTCGACCAGCGCAACCTCAGTTTCGCCGCTGCCACGGTCAACGCACTGACCGCCTTGGGAGTCATGCAGAAGCTGGCGATGGCACCGGGTCCGATCCGCCGCATCCATGTCAGCCGTGCCGGCGATTTCGGCCGCGTGCAGCTGGAGGCAGGCGACTACGACCGGCCGTGGTTCGGCCAGGTGGTGGTGGCGCGGGACTTCGGCCAGGCGCTGGAAGCGCGCCTGCAGGAGCTGCCGCGGCTACGGCGCTACCGGCCGATGCGGTTCCTGGGCCTGGGCGAGGTGGTCGACGGTTACCGCCAGGTGCGGGTGGCCGACGAGGCCGGCGAGCGCGTGCTGCTGGCGCGGCTGGTGGTGGGAGCCGATGGCACGACCAGTGGCGTGCGCGACGCGCTGGGCATCGAGGTCGATCGCCATGATTTCCAGCAGACCCTGTTCGTGGCCCGGGTGCGCAGCCAGCGCGCGCCGGACGGCACCGCCTGGGAGCGCTTCACCGATACCGGCCCGACCGCGTTGCTGCCGCGGGGTGACCGTCATTTCGGCTGCGTGCACGGCGTGGCACGCGAGCAGGCCGATGCGGTGATGGCGCTGGACGATGCCGCCTGGCTGCAGCGCCTGCAGAACGCGATCGGCTGGCGTGCCGGTCGCTTGCTCGAATCCGGCCCGCGCAGCGCGTATCCGCTCATCCAGGTGCTGGCGCGCGCGCTGGCCGGTGAGCGCACGGTGCTGCTCGGCAATGCTGCGCAGACCATCCATCCGCTGGGCGCGCAGGGCTTCAACCTGGGCCTGCGCGATGCACTGACCCTGGCCGAACTGCTGGAGGATGCGCATGACGATGCCGGCAGCGATGCTCTGCTGCAGGCCTACGTCGCGCGCCGCGAGGACGACCGCCGGCAGACGGTGGCGTTCTCCGGCGGACTGGCGCGCCTGACCAGCAACCCGGCGCCGTTGATGCGGCCGTTGCGCAGCCTCGGCCTGGTGGCCGCGCAGCGCGCGTCGGTGCAATCGATGCTGGTCGGTGGCGCGATGGGCTTCCGCGGCGAAGTGCCACGCCTGTGCCGCGGAGAAGCCGCATGAGCCGGCGCGCGCGTCTTGATGTGGCCATCGTCGGCGGTGGCGTGGTCGGTGCCGCGTGTGCGCTGGCGCTGGCCGATGCCGGACTGTCGGTGGCGCTGGTCGAGGGCCGCGAACCGGCGCCGTGGCAGGCTGCACAGCCGGACCTGCGCGTGTTCGCCTTCGCCGCTGACAATGTTCAGCTGTTGAACCGCCTCGGCGTGTGGCCGGCCATTGCCCAGGCCCGTGCCTGGCCCTACCGGCGCATGCAGGTGTGGGACGCGGCCGGTGGCGAGGATCTGCTGTTCGATGCCGATCGCTTCGGTCGACGCGAGCTGGGCTACATCGTCGAGAACGGCCTGCTGCAGGATCGCCTGTGGTCGGCATTGCCGGCGGCGGGCGTGCAGCTGCACTGCCCGGCACGGGTGGACGCGCTGGAGCAGGACGAGGACGGCGTGCGCCTGCGCTTGGATGACGGGCGTCGCCTGGAAGCGGCGTTGGCGGTGGCCGCTGACGGCGCCGAATCGACCCTGCGCCAGCTGGCCGGCATCGAGGTCGAGCGCCACGACTACCACCAGCGAGGCGTGGTGGCCTACGTGGACAGCGATCTCCCCAACCAGGCCACGGCCTGGCAGCGCTTCCTGCCGAGCGGGCCGCTGGCGCTGCTGCCGGTGGCCGAGCGCCGCAGCTCGATCGTCTGGACCCTGCCCGAGGACGAGGCGGCGCGCGTGCTGGCGCTGGACGAGGACAGCTTCAACCGCGAACTGACCCGCGCCTTTGCGGCACGCCTGGGTGAGCTGCGCTTGGCATCGCCACGTGCGGCATTCCCGCTGCGCCGCCAGTTGGCCCGTCACTACGTGGCCGGTCGTGTGCTGGCATTGGGAGACGCCGCCCATGTGGTGCATCCGCTGGCCGGGCAGGGCGTGAACCTGGGGCTGCGCGATGTCGCCGCCCTGCAGCAGTGGCTGGCGCCCTCGGCAGAGCGCCGCGGCCAGCCGCGGCTGTCACCGCAGCGCCTGCAACGCTGGGCACGCGAACGCCGCAGCGACAACCACGTCGCTGCCTACAGCTTCGATGCGATCAACCGCCTGTTCTCCAACGACGAAATGCACCTGACCCTGGCGCGCGGCCGCGCGCTGGGCTGCGTCGGCAAGTGGCCGCCGCTGGTGCAGGCGTTCTGGAAGCGCGCCGCCGGCGTCTGAAGCAAAAAGGGGACGGAGGGGATTAAGTCGTATGTGCACATGCGACTTAATCCCCTCCGTCCCCTTTTTTCAGTCAACCAGCCATCCGGCCAGGTCGGTGCGGTCCAGCTTGCCGCGATGCCTGCGGTCCAGCGAGTTGAATTCGTCGGCCAGCGCTGGGTTGGCCTGTGCTTCCTCGCGGCTGATGAAACCATCGCCATTCACGTCGAGGTCGCTGAAGCGGACGCGGTACTGGCCGACCACGCTGCTGGGCTCCAGCGAGCGCACGGTCACCTGGGCCTCGCCGGCCGGCTGTGCAATCTCGACGCTGCCGGTCACCCGCCCGGCATCCAGCGGTTGCTGGCGGATGGCACCGCCGGTCGGGCCCAGCGGCTGGCTCTGCGCAGGGGTCGATGGCCTGTGCTGGGCCATGGCCGGTACCGCGGCCAGCAGGATGGTCAACAGCAGGGCAGCACGTGGAAGGTTCATGACAGGCTCCTTGCCAAAGGGGTACCGGGAGCGTACTCCCGGCACCCTGTGCCGCCGATGACGGATCAGCGCAGCGGCGAGGCCAGCACGGTGATCTCTTCACGATCGTGATAGAGCTGCTTGGCGCGCACCACCAGCGGCTTGCCGGCCTGGTCCTGGAACAGGTCCAGGCACAGCCGGGTTTCGTCCCAGCGCTTTTTCATCGGCAGCTTCAGGTTGAAGATCGCGTGCCGGCACCAGCCTTCGCGGAACCAGGTGGCCATGCGTTCGGCGACGCGACGCGGCTGCTCGACCATGTCGCAGACCATCCAGTCCAGCGGTTGTTCCGGGTGCCAGTGGAAGCCGTCGGCGCGCAGGTGCTCGACCAGGCCGGTGTCCAGCACGTGCTGGCGCAGCGGGCCGTTGTCGATGCTCAGTACGTGCATGTGCTGGCGGGTCAGCACCCAGGTCCAGCCGCCGGGGGCGGCGCCCAGGTCGGCCGCGCGCATGCCGGGCTTGGCCAGTGCTTCGCGTTCTTCCGGCGTCAGCAGGGTCAGCAGTGCTTCGTCCAGCTTCAGCGCCGAACGCGAGGGCGCTTCGGGCAGCAGTTTCAGGCGCGGAATGCCCAGCGCCCACGGCGCGCTGTCGGCCGGGTCGGCCACGCAGACGAACGCATGGGTGCCGTCGACGAAGACGACGTGCAGGCGCGGCAGGCGGTTGTTCGGCTTGTCGCTGAGCTTGCCGGCCTTGCGCAGCGCCGGGCGCAGTGCATTGCCGAAGGCTCGCGCCAGCCCGGACAGCGGCTTGCCAGCGTCCGAATCGGGGTGCTCCACCCACAGGTCGCCGAAGCGCGGCGCATCGGCCAGCACTTCCAGCATCGGGGTGATGCGATCGCTCGGGTCCAGCTGCGGCAGCTCGGCCAGCACGACCAGCTTCTGCCGCGCGAAGATCAGTTCACGCCAGCGCAGGCGTGGCGCCAGTGCTGCAGCATCGTCGCACATGAAAAGCACATAGCCGTCATTGCGCTGGGTGCGCGCATAGCCAGCGAAACCGGCTTCACCGGCGCGGAACTGCAGCTCGCCGGCCAGCTCGGGTTCGAAGCCCTGCCGGCACAGGCACAGCAGGCCGATGCCGGTCTCAGTAACGGGCGCCATCGCTTTCCCCATAGGTTCGCAGCACGCTGCGCGCGGCGTCGCGGTCCAGGCCCTGCACCACTTCGATGCCGCGCTTGTTGAGTTCGCCCACCCAGTCGGCCGGCAGCGGGCCTTCGTCGAACGGCGTCAGTTCCTCGACGTCGGCCGCACTGGCACCGATCAGCAGCCGGTCGATGCCGGCCCAGACGGTGGCGCCGTAGCACTGGCAGCAGGGCTGCGAGCTGGTGGCCAGGGTGACCGGCGACAGCACCGCGTTCAGGCGCGGGGTCTGCAGGCGTTGCTGGGCCAGCATGTAGGCCATGTTCTCGGCGTGCGCCAGCGAGGTCGCGTGCGGCATCACCCGGTTCACGCCCGCGGCGATCACCTTGTCATCCGGACCGAACACCACGGCGCCGAACGGGCCGCCGCTGGCGTGCTCGACGTTCAGCCGCGACAGCTCGATCGCCAGCGCGACCTTGGCCTCGTCGCCCGGATATCGACGATCCAGGTCGATCTGGTCGTGGATCCAGGCGGGAAGGGTCAGGTGGACTTGCGCGTACAGCATCGCGGGGGTGCCTCGTAGGGATGGAAGAAGGTGCGGTTGCTTGGGAAACCGGCGCGCAGTGTAGCCGCACCGGCCTGTGTCGGGTGTGGCGGTGGGTCAGCCCGGCGAGCCGGTGCGGATCACCACGTACTGCTTGCGGAACTCCAGCCCGGCCTGCGGCCAGCTGGCCGCGTAGGCGCGCAGCAGGGGCAGGGCGGGAGCGAAGTCGTGGCCGTTGACCCGGCAATCGGCCTCGCACAGGCCATCGGCATCGCGCGAGGCGAACAGGCGGATGGCCAGGAAAGAGCGCGTCTTCAGCAGCGCATCGAATGCATCGATGCTGCGGGTGAACAGGCAGCAGGGGCAGGAGCCATGATCGTCTTCGCTGCGGGGGCCGGTGTCCATCTCATGCTCGCGGTAATGCGCCAGTGGACCGAGCACCACGGTGCGTTCGAGTTCCTGGCCGTCATCGCCGGCCGGATAGGTCAGGCCCATCATCGGCAGCCCCTGCGCGTCTTCGGCGCCGATCGCGGTCTGCAGGGTCGCAAGGTCTACCCGTACCCAGGCCTGGAAGCCGGACAGCAGCGATGCCTGCTCATCGGTACCGTTGGCATGCTGGTACTCGAACAGGCCATCGGCGAACAGCACGGGATGCTGGCTCTCGATGACGGTGGAGGTCTGCCAGCCGCCGTTGTCCCGCGCGTGCGCGGCCACCGCATGCGGGGTCAGGCGCAGGCCGCTGTCCAGCAGCAGCGCGCCGCCGTCGACGCGGCTGGCGGTGCCGGCGTCCTGCATGACCTGCTGCAGCAGCGGGAGGAGGGCGGAGGTCGTGGTCATGTCAGGCCTGTGGGTGGATGGGGTGGAGCATCCAGGCAGGGCCTGGGGATCTAGCGGTCGAGCGCGTCGAGTTCGGCGCGATATCGCTGCGCGTCGGGTTGCTGCTGCGGATCGTTGCCGTGGTCGCGCAGCCAGCTTTCCAGCTCGCGGCGATAGTCGGCGCGGAACTCGGCATTGCCCGGGCTGAAATGCAGCTTGCGTGCCGCCACCTCCACCCGCTCGCGCGCGCTGGCCCGGGCCTGGGCCAGCCCGTGCGGGGATTCGTTGGTGAGGATGACGAAGTTGCGCGGGAAACCCGGCGTGTACTTGACCACGAACGGCTGCTCGCGCGCCGGGATGCGGATGGCGTTTTCCAGCGGCCACAGCGAGGCGGTGTTGGTGTGGAACACCACGTCCACATCGCGGCCCTCGGCGGTACGCAGCACCCCTTCGTAGCGCCAGATGTACTGTTCGTTGAGCGTGGAGCTGGTCCGCTCGGCCTTGACGATCACCGCTTCACCGCGCTCGCCCACCCTGTTGAGGAAGGTGGCGTTGAGGAAGTGGCCGAGGAACATGTTGAGCATCGCCAGCGGGAACACCACGATGGCGTAGCCCGGAAAGCGCCGCCACCACGAGACCAGCCCGGCCAGCACCATCGCTGCAAAGAACGTCAGCAGCGGATGCTGCGAGATGAACCAGAGCAGGACGGAAAGGGCGGTGATCATCGTCGCGGTCGTGCGGGCGCCATCCAGGCGCCCGCGCAGGTCCTCAGGCCGACCAGGTGTCGCGCAGGGTCACGCTGCGGTTGAACACCGGCTTGGCCTCGCTGTGATCGCGGCGGTCGGCAACGAAGTAGCCGGTACGTTCGAACTGGAACGACTGCTCCGGCGCGGCGCTGGCCGCGGCCGGCTCGACATAGCCGGTGACGGTACGGCGCGATTCCGGATTGAGGTAGTCGCGGTAGGTCTTGCCTTCCGATTCGTCGTCCGGGTTCGGGACCGAGAACAGGCGGTCGTACAGGCGGATCTCGGCCGGCACGCCATGCACGGCGCTGACCCAGTGGATGGTGCCCTTGACCTTGCGGTTGGCGCCTTCCATGCCCGGGCGCGATTCCGGATCCAGCCAGCCGCGCAGCTCGGTGATGGTGCCATCGGCATCCTTGATCACTTCGTCGCAGCGGATGATGCCGGCGCCGCGCAGGCGCACTTCGCCACCCGGCACCAGGCGCTTCCAGCCCTTCGGCGGCACTTCGGCGAAGTCCTCGCGGTCGATCCACACCTCGCGTGCGAACGGCACTTCGCGGCTGCCGAAGCTCTCGTCCTTCGGGTGGTTGCTGAAGGTCAGCAGCTCTTCATGGCCTTCCGGCAGGTTGGTCAGCACCAGCTTGACCGGATCGACCACCGCCATGCGGCGCGGCGCGGCGCTGTCCAGGTCTTCGCGCAGCGCGCCTTCCAGCACGCTGAAGTCGATCAGCGAATTCTGCTTGCTGATGCCCACGCGCTCGGCGAACAGGCGCATCGCGGCCGGGGTGTAGCCGCGTCGGCGCAGGCCCTGCAGGGTGGGCATGCGCGGGTCTTCCCAGCCGTCCACCAGCTGTTCGGTGACCAGCGCCATCAGCTTGCGCTTGCTCATCACCGTGTAGTTGATGTTCAGGCGCGAGAACTCGATCTGGCGCGGCTTGGCGGCTTCGCGCGGCAGGCCGGCATCGACCAGCGGCTGGGTCAGCGCGTCGTCATGGGCGAAATCGACGTTGTCCACGCACCAGTCATACAGCGGGCGGTGGTCTTCGAACTCCAGCGTGCACAGCGAGTGGGTGATGCCCTCGATCGAATCACCCAGCGCGTGGGCGAAGTCGTACATCGGGTAGATCGGCCACGCATTGCCGGTGTTCTGGTGCTCGACGTGCTTGATGCGGTACAGCGCCGGGTCGCGCAGGTTGATGTTGCCGCTGGCCATGTCGATCTTGGCGCGCAGGGTGCGCGCGCCATCCGGGAATTCACCGTCGCGCATGCGGCGGAACAGGTCGAGGTTCTCCTCGACGCTGCGGTCGCGCCACGGCGACGGACGGCCCGGCTCGGTCAGGGTGCCGCGGTAGGCGCGCACTTCCTCGGCCGACAGGTCGCAGACATAGGCCTTGCCCTGCTCGATCAGCTTTTCGGCGGCCAGGTAATAGGCCTGGAAGTAGTCCGAGGCGTGGCGCAGCTCGTTCCACTCGAAGCCCAGCCAGCGCACGTCGTCCTGGATCGCAGCCACGTATTCCGGATCTTCCTTGGCCGGGTTGGTGTCGTCGAAGCGCAGGTTGCAGACGCCGCTGAACTCACCGGCGATGCCGAAGTTCAGGCAGATCGACTTGGCGTGGCCGATGTGCAGGTAGCCGTTCGGCTCGGGCGGGAAGCGGGTCTTGATCGCCTGGTGCTTTCCACTGGCCAGGTCCTCGCGCACGATCTGGCGGATGAAATCGCGCTTCTCGTGGCTGTCGGCGGGGGTCTCGGGGCTGGCGGGGGTGTGCTCGGACATGAGTCGGCGAAAAGAAAGGCAGAAAGACCAACAGTCTAGCGCGTACGGGGCAGGGCTGCCCGGTGGCGTATGGGGATGCCGGCCAGCGGCCGGCACTACCCGCCCATCTTCCGGTAGTGCCGGCCGCTGGCCGGCGGAACGCGGATCGACGCGCAGGTCGGTAGCGCCGGCCGCTGGCCGGCGGAATGCGGATCGACGCGCAGGTCGGTAGTGCCGGCCGCTGGCCGGCGGAACGCGGATCGACGCGCAGGTCGGTAGTGCCGGCCGCTGGCCGGCGGAACGCGGATCGACGCGCAGGTCGGTAGCGCCGGCCGCTGGCCGGCGGAACGCGGATCGACGCGCAGGTCGGTAGCGCCGGCCGCTGGCCGGCGGAACGC
>NZ_JCAFUS010000022.1:0-42597 GCF_059371555.1 Stenotrophomonas sp. YJH_SMC_10
GCGGTTCAGGGAGAATCCGGCGTGGGGACCCAAGCTACTTCTCGGTCGCAAGACCTGGATCCACACGGTCGCCCACGCCGGGCTCTCGGCACCCAAGGTGCCAGATCGGCAAGAGATAAGATCCACGCCATGCGTGGATGCTCTTGCTGTTGATCTTGACCCTCCAGTCCGCCTTGAGCGAGCCGAGCACCGCAGGTCCGGCGAGGGCGAAGAGGCGCGGGTGTTTGAGCGCAGCGAGTTCCCGCGCCGTACCTCGACGGACCGAGGAGCGCAGGGAACCGTCGCGTAGCGGCGGCTCGCGGCCGGCGGAGCGTTTCTTTGGTTACTTTCTTTGCGCGCAAAGAAAGTGACACCCCCCGCGGTCGCGGAAACAACCCGCCGGGAACACCCGGCGAACCCGCTCAATCCTTGCCGCGCGCCATCGCCTGGAACACCCCGTCACGCCGCACCCACAGGTGGAACAGCGCCGCGCCCACATGCATCAGCACCGTGGCAAACAACACATAGGCCAGCAGGCTGTGCGCATTGCGCAACGCGGCATACAGCGCCGGAGTGTGCGGCACGATCGGCGGCAGGTGCAGGCCACCCCACAGCACGATCGGGTAGCCGCCGGCCGACAGCATCGCCCAGCCGATCAGCGGCATCGCCAGCATCAGTGCATACAGCATCCAGTGCGAAGCCCTGGCCGCCATCACCTGCCACACCGGAAGATCCGCCGGCAGCGGCGGCGGGCGATGCCGCAGCCGGTTGTAGAGGCGCAGCAGCACCAGTACGCCGAGGGCGATGCCCAATGGGCGGTGCAGGTCGATCAGCATCGGCCGCAGGTGCAGCGAGGCGACCATGGTCACACCGATGAACAGCATGGCGATGATCATCAGCGCCATGGACCAGTGCAGCACCCGCGCCAGCAGGTTGAAGTGGCCGTTACCGGTGCTCATCGTGCGGCCTCCTTCGGTGGCTCGACGTTACCGCTGGCACGCTCGCGTTCGCGGCGGTTGAAGGACTGCGAATAGACCGCCGAGCGTGCCGCCAGGATGGGGTCGTCACTGCCGCGCACGCCGCTGGGCAGGATCAACGGATCGAAGTTGATCTGGCCACACGCACCCTGTTCCTGCGATTGCATGTGGTCCAGGCTGAGCACGCCGGCCACCACCTGGTCACGTGATTCCGGCCAGGGTACCGATGGATCGTCGATGGCATCGCCGGGCTCGGCAGTGGTCACGACCAGGTTCCAGCGCACCGGGCCCTTGGCCAGGCGCTGCTGCAGTTCCTCGCTGAGGAAATCGACGCTGGCCCGCTTGCGCGCTTCCGCGTCCATCTCCACCACCGGTGCCTGCGGCTGCCAGCGCCAGCGCACCGCACGCTTCTGGCCCTGCGCGTTGGTGAACCAGAAGCTGTTGACACTGTTGAAGGTGGTGTCGGCCCAGCTGCTGGTCCAGGGGGCCGTCTTCGCCCACTGTTGGAACGCCTGCGCGCTCGGGTACCTGGCCAGCACCGCCGCCATCTTCTGCGGATCGGGCTTGCCGGTGGCCGGGTCGGGAATGGAGGCGCGGGTCTGCTCGTAGAACGCCTCGGCGCTGGGCACAGCGAAGAACGGGAAGCTGTTCATCGCCATCCGCCATTCCTGGCCATCGTCGCTGACCAACTGCACCGCCAGGCTGCGCACGCGCGCGGTGTTGTCGGCGCCGTAGGGATCACCGCCACCGATCGACAGGCGGCCCATCACCGGTACGCGGGCCTGCGAGAACACCCGCGCGCTGGACAGGGTGGGGGCCTGTGCGCTGGGTTCGAACCAGCCGCTTACGCAGATGCCCTTGCTGTGCGCACGACGGAAGCCCGGATGGGCCGTGCCGGTGGCCTCGATGGTGTCGGTGAAGCGCTGCGCGGTGAGGCGGTCGCCCATCCAGCCGGCCAGCCAGGCGAAGGCCAGCGCGACGCCACCCAGGATGAGTGCGATCAATGCGATCCAGAGCAGCGGCGAATGCCTGCGCGGTGCGCCTGCCGTCTGGCCGGCGCGGGTGTAGCGGAAGAGCGACATGGTCGGAGTCCTGCCTTCACGGAGCGTGTGGGTGGTCGACCCTCACATCCTCGCAGAACCCGGCCGGGGCCGGAATTCAATTTTTCGTCAGATTTGCCGACCCCGCCTGGGGACACGCCGGGCCGTGCCCGGCGCCGCCATCATGCGTAACGCGCCTTGAGCATCGCCCACGCCGAACGCAGGGCCAGCGCCTCGCCACCGGCCGGGCGTCCCGGGCGCTCGCCGTCGTTCCAGGCGTACACGTCCAGATGCGCCCAGCGCTGGCCGTCTTCGAGGAAGCGTTCCAGGTACAGCGCGGCGGTCACCGAGCCGGCCATGCGCGAACCGGCGTTGGCCAGGTCGGCGATGCCGCTGCTCAGGTAACGCAGGTAGGGGCGCCACAGCGGCATGCGCCAGACCGGGTCACGGGTGGCGTCGCCGGCCTGCAGCCACTGCTGGGCCACGCTGTCGTCATTGCTGAAGAGCGCCGGCAGGTCCGGACCCAGCGCAATGCGTGCAGCGCCGGTAAGGGTGGCGAAGTCCAGCACCAGGTCAGGCTTCTGCTCGCTGGCGAAGGTCAGCGCATCGCACAGGATCACCCGGCCTTCGGCGTCGGTGTTGTCGATCTCCACGCTCAGGCCCTTGCGGGTGGCGATCACTTCGCCCGGGCGGAATGCATCCGGACCGATCGCGTTTTCCACCGCCGGCACCAGCAGGGTCAGGCGCACCGGCAGCCCGCGCGCCATCACCAGGCCGGCCAGCGCCAGTGCATGCGCGGCGCCGCCCATGTCCTTCTTCATGTTGCGCATGCCGTCGGCCGGCTTGATGTCCAGCCCGCCGGTATCGAAACAGACGCCCTTGCCGACCAGCACCAGCGCCGGATCGGTGTCCTTGCCCCAGCGCAGCACGACCAGGCGCGGCGCGCGGTGCGACGCACGGCCGACGGCGTGGATGGCCGGGAAGTTCTGCTTCAGCAGTTCATCGCCGGTGATCGCCTCGACCTGCGCGCCATGGGCAGCGGCCAGGGCACGCGCGGCGTCTTCCAGCTGCTGCGGGCCCATGTCTTCGGTCGGGGTATTGATCCAGTCGCGCACGCGCAGGCTGGCAGCGATCAGGTCGGCCACTTCCCCGGACGGTGCCGCCACCAGCTGTGCCGGCGCACGGTTGCGCTTGCGGTAGCGGTCGAAGCGGTAGCTGCCCAGGCCCCAGCCCAGCTGCAGCAGTGCCTGTTCGGCGGCCGGCAGTTCGTTGGCCAGCTGCCACACGCTGCCTTCGGGCAGTGCGTGCGGGGCGTGCGCATAGCTGTAGGCATCGGCGCGGTCGCCGACGCCGATCACGGCGCCGGCCAGGCCATCGGCGCCCGGCAGCAACGCCACGCTGTGCGCGCCGGCGCTGAAGCCCTGCGACGCCAGCCAGGCCTGGGTGGCGGCCGGTTGGCCGTCCTTCCAGGCCGCGAACTGTTCGCGGTCCAGCACGTACAGCGGCAGTGCTGCGCCGCTGTCGGCGGTGAAACCAGTGATCTCGCTCATGCGTCAGGTACTCCGGGATGCGGCGGCGTCGAGGTTGGCGTCCAACCAGTCGGCCAGGCCGGTGAGGGTGTCGAACTGCAGGTCCGGCTGCAGCTGCGGATGGGTCCAGGTGGCTGCGTCGCGGTTGATCCAGCAGCCGCGCAGGCCGGCGGCGATCGCCCCGGCCACGTCCATCTCGGCGTGGTCGCCGACATGCAGTACCTGTGCCGGCACCACGCCGAGGCGGGTGCAGGCAGCGTGGAAGATGCTTGCTTCGGGCTTGGCCGCGCCGTGTTCGCGCGCGCCCAGCTGGAAGGCGAAGTGGTGGGCCAGGCCGATCCGTTCCAGGTCGGCATTGCCGTTGCTCAACGCAGCCACCGGCACCCGCGCGGCAATCCTCGCCAGCGCATCGATCGCATCGGGGTAGCACTCGACCTGGTTGCGCGCGGCGTAGAACACCTCATACGCCGGCTCCAGCAGGTCCAGGCTGGCGCCACTGCTGTGCAGCGCTTCGTGCAGGGTCAGCCGGCGCAGTTCGCTGAGGTCGTGGTGCAGATGCGGGTGGGCGTGGTACAGGCGCTCGCGCAGTTCGCGCATCGCGGCCACCGGATACATCGCGGCGGTGGCGGGGCTGTGTTCACGCATCCATGCGTGCAGGACCTGCTCGATGCGGGCGCCGATCGGAGCGAACGGCCACAGCGTGTCGTCGAGGTCGAGGGTGATGGCTTGGACGGGGAAATTCACCCCGCCATTCTACGCCTGCCCGCGCGGGCTTTCATTCCAGCAGCCGCGCCCAGCCCTGGGTGCCATCCAGCCGTGCCAGCACCAGTTTGATGCATACCAGCAGGGGCACTGCCAGCAGCAGGCCGATCATGCCCCAGGCCCAGCCGAACACCATCAGCGCCAGGATCAGCACCAGCGGTGACAGCTTCATGCGCCGGCCCAGCACGATCGGGGTCACCATCTGCCCTTCCAGCGTGTGCAGGGCCAGGTAGGCGGCGGCCGGCAGCAGCGCCTGCAGCGGGTCGGGGAATTCCACGAAGCCCATCAGCAGCATCAGCGCCACGCCGATCAGCGGGCCCACGTAGGGCGCAAAATTCAGCAGCGCGGCGACCGTGCCCCACAACAGCGCTTCCTGCAGGCCGATGCCGAGCAGCATCAGCACGCCGGCGAACACCAGCCCGACCAGCGTATTGATCACGCTGATGGTCAGCACATAGCGCGAGACCTCGCGCTCGATCGAACGCAGGATGTCGGTGGTGAAGCGCTGCTGCTGGCGGTTGGGCAACAGGGCGATCGCCGCGCGCTGCAGGCTCTGCCCGTAGATCATGAAGAACAGCGTCAGCAACACCACCGCCAGTACCGATGCCGCCAGTCGGGGGGCACGGGTCAGCATGCGGTACGGGTCGTCCAGCTGGGTGCGGATCACCTGCACCTTGTGGTTGCTGTCACCGCCGGCCACGCGCGCGAAGTTCTCCGCGGCCTGGTTGGCCTGCTGCACCGGCTTGGTCAGGTTCTGTACCTGGCGGGCGACCTTGCGCAGCTGCTGCGGCGCTTCCTGCGCCCATTCCATCGCCGGGCCGATCAGCTGCACCGCCAGCGAACCGGTCACGCCCAGGCCGGCGCCGAGGATCAGCAGTGCGCCCAGGGCGCGCGGAATCCACAGCTTCTGCAGCAGGCGCAGGATCGGATTGCCGACCAGCGCGAAGAACATCGCCAGCAGCACCGGCAGGATGATGTCCTGCGCGGCCCACAGCGTGTATCCGACGGCCAGCGTTGCCAGCACCACCAGTGACATCGGCCCGCGCGGGCGCGAGGGAGGCGGCAGCGGCGCGTCCGGTTCCTGTGGATCGGCCGGTGACGGGGACAGGAGGGACTCGCTCATCGACGCACCAGCCGGAAAGGGAAACGCATTATCCGCCGGCCGTCTGCGGCGCGGCGGTTTCCATGGATCAACGCTCGGACAGCTCGGTGGCCGCTTCGGCCGGACGCGGCTCGCGCAGCTCCGCTTCCGGCACCGGTGGTCGCGGCGCCGGTGCGGGCCGTGCGTCGGCGGCGGAGACGGCTGCCTGCGCCTGTTCGCTGGCATCGCCGGCTTCTTCGGCCGCGTCGTCGGCTGTGGCTGCCGCCTGTGCCGCCATCGCGGTGGCGAACGCCGCCTGTGCGCTGGCGAACAGGTTCGAGACCGAACCGGCCATCTGCAGCCAGCGCGCACCGTTCACCTTGCCTGGCACTTCCAGCTTGCCGGCGATGAAACCGCCGGCCAGTCCGACCACGACGATGCGCAGCGGCGACCAGCCCCGGCGCCAGACCTGGCTGAGCGTGGACCAGTGGTCCTGGGTTTCGACCAGGCGCACGGTCACCACCTGTTCGCAGCGTTTTACCCGCCGCTGCAGCGCACCGAACTTCATGGCTTGCCCTCGGGCAGCTGCACCTCGGCATCCGGATCGTCCTCGCTGGGCTCGTCGAACAGCCCCAGGCGTGACAGTTGGCGCCGGGTGGCATGCATGCCGGTGTGGTGGAAGAAGTAGGACACCCGCCAGATGGCATAGCCGGTGACGGCCAGGCTCAGCAGCGAGGTGATCAGCAGCGCCTGCAGCCAGCTCAGCCCCCAGCTCTGCAGCAGCGCGATGAGGGTGGCCGCCATCAGCAGCCAGGCCGAGGCACCAAATACGATCGCCACGCCGGCCCAGGCCAGCGCACGGCCGAAGGCACTGCGGGCCAGGGCGAAGTCGGCCGAGGCCAGCCGGCGCAGCGAGCGCACGGTGTGCTTGGCCGAATCGGCGGCGGCACGACCGGCCGCGCCGACCTGGCGGATGCTCTCATCCAGCGGCGGGGTGGCCGCCGGATCAGGGGCTTGCGCGTTGTCTTCGCTCACGCCGCGGCTTACTTGTCGCTGCTGCCGCGGGCCAGCTTGGCAATGATCCAGCCGGTAGCGAAGGCGACGCCGAACGAGGCCAGCGGACGCTCGCGGATCAGCTCGGCGGCGCTGTCGATCAGGTCCTTGCCCTTGTCCATCAGTGCGTCGACCTGTTCCTTGGCGGCGGCACCGCCGAACTCGGCGGCGGCCAGGCCGGACAGCGCGCTGTCGGACAGTTCGGCCTTCACGTTGGCCTTGCCGATGCGCAGCTCGTCGGTTGCTGCACCGGTGGCGCCCTTGATCGCACCGCCGGCGGCGCTGGCGGCCTGCTTCAGGTGGGAACCGGCTTCACCCAGGTGTTCCTTCAGGTTCTCGGTATTGGTGGGGCTCATCGAATCACTCCTGTTGCGATGGGGGAACGGGCGTCGGCGGTGCCGACTTGGACTGACAGCAATACCATTGCCAGGGTATAGGGGGTGTTACGGCAGGGCGATCAGCGCATCACGAGCTGGCCCTGCTGCTGGCCGTTGTTGCGCAGCACGCGCACCACCAGGGTCGGCGGGCGTTGCTGGAAGTTGGCACGCCAGCTGGCCAGATCGGCGAACTCACCGACGGTGGCGTCGGTGATGATGTCGCCCTGCTGCAGGCCATTGCTGGCCGCGCGGCTGCCGCGCTTGACCTCGCTGACCAGTACGCCGCCGACACCCGATTGCCGCAGCGACTCGGGCAGGTCGACGAAGGTCGCGCCGGTCAGGCGCGGGTCCAGGCTCTCACCGCTGACCGCACGCGCCTGTTCCTTCAGCGTTGCCTTGATCTGCAGGGGCTTGCCTTCGCGGCGCACGTCCAGCGTCATCGGGCTGCCGACCGCCGCCAGGCCTTCCACGTTGTGCAGCGCTTCGGCGCTGTCCACGCGCTGGCCGTTTGCCGAAACCACCACGTCGCCCGGCTTCAGTCCGGCCGCGGCCGCGGCCGAGCCGGCCAGTACCCGCGTGATCAGCGCGCCACGGGTTTCGCCCAGGCCCAGGCCCTGCGCGATCTGCGCGGTCAGGTTCTGGCTCTCCACGCCCAGCGTGCCACGCACCACCACGCCGTGCTTGACCAGCTGGTCCACCACGCTGCGCGCCAGGTTGGATGGAATGGCCAGGCCCAGGCCGATGTTGCCGGCCATGCTGCCCTGCGGGTTGAAGCTGGCGGTGTTGATGCCGACCAGCTGGCCCTGCAGGTCGACCAGCGCGCCACCGGAGTTGCCCGGGTTGATCGACGCGTCGGTCTGGATGAAGTTCTGGTAGCCCAGCCCACGGATGCCGCTGCGGCCCACCGCCGAAACGATGCCCGAGGTGACCGTCTGGCTGAAGCCGAACGGATTGCCGATCGCCACCACGAAGTCGCCCACGCGCAGCTGGTCGCTGTTGCCGAGCTTGATGTCGGTCAGGTTCTGCGCCGGGATGCGGATCAGCGCGATGTCGGTATCGCGGTCCGAACCGAGGAACTCCGCTTTCACCGTGCGCCCGTCGGCCAGGGTCACCTGCACGTCATCGGCGTTGTCGATGACGTGGTGGTTGGTCAGCACCAGGCCCTCCCGGGCATCGATGATCACGCCCGAGCCCAGTGATTCATTGATGCGTTCCTGCGGGATGTCCGGGAACAGGCGGCGGAAGAACGGGTCGTTGAAGAAGGGGTTGCGCACGCGCACCACCTGCTTGGTATTAACGCTGACCACCGCCGGCATTGCCTTTTCCAGCATCGGTGCCAGCGACGGCACCGCCTGCCCGGCCACCGAGGCCGGCAGCGCCGCGGTGGTCGGCAGCACCGCAGGCAGTGGCGCTGCGTCGGCACGGTTGTCCAGGTGCGCATTGAGGCCGGTGGCAACGAAGCCACCGAAGGCGGCGGCGATTGCGAGCGTGAGCAGGGTAGGTAGCGGTCGCATGGGAGTCGGTTCGCTGGCGTGGGTGGGGGCGGTTCGGCCCTACGGTAAAACAAGCTGAATGAGTGTGTCGCGATCTGGATAAATGCGCCATGAAAACGGCGTGCCTGGACGTCGGCGGCAGGGGCGGAAACAGGGCCGTAGCGACACACCGGGCAGCGGATTCGCGCGCCACCGAAGGCGATCGCCGAGCGCGCCGGCCGCAGCCGAACCTTGCGCAGTTCCGCGCAAGCCGGCACCGCAATGCGCCACGATGCGTGCAGGCTGCCGCCTTCGCGCGGGCACGCGCGGGGCCTGCCGGACACCACGCGATGGGCGCGGCACATCGCTGAAAAAAAGGGGTTTGCTGCAAAGCGCAGGCGATGGTGGGGACGGCTGCGTACACCATCGGTGTCGCAGCAGATGCGATTGCGGGCACATGCCCCGTTCCACGATCGTCAATGTCGGTATAGCATCGCCCCGTTTTGATACTTAAGGCCCGCAGGAGGGCAACATGAGCAACGGTAATGGTGTGTCGGTCGTGACCGACGCCGTCGAGAACGTCAAAGAAACCGCCACCAACGTTGGCGAGACCATCGCCCACGCTGCCGAAGACGCAGTGAAGTCGGTCAAGAAGACCGTCAAGCGCGCCACCAAGGCGGCCGGCACCCGCGTTGCCAAGGCCAGGAAGGCTGTCGCCAAGGTCGAGAAGACCGTGGCCAAGAAGGCCGAGAAGGCCGCCAAGTCGGTCGGCAAGACCGTTGCCAACGCCAGGAAGAAGCTGGAAGCGGCCAAGCAGAACGCCAAGGCCGAAGCCGCTGCCCTGAAGAAGGAAGTGGCCAAGAAGAAGGCCGCCGCGGGCAAGGCCGTGACCAAGAAGGCTGCCGCCGCCAAGAAGACCACCAAGGCCGCCACCCAGGCTGCCGGCAAGAAGGTCGCCACCGTGAAGAAGGCCGCCACCAAGAAGGCCGCCGTCGCGAAGAAGACCGTTGCCAAGAAGACCGCGGCCGCCAAGAAGGTGGTTGGCAAGAAGGTCGCCACCGCCAGGAAGGCTGTGGCCAAGAAGACCGTTGCCGCCAAGAAGGTCGCCGGCAAGAAGGCCGTGGCTGCGAAGAAGGTTGTCGGCAAGAAGGTTGCCGCCACCAAGAAGGTCGCTACCAAGAAGACCGCAGCCGCCAAGAAGGTGGTCGGCAAGAAGGCTGCTGTTGCCAAGAAGGCCGTCGGCAAGAAGACCGCCGCTGCCAAGAAGGTTGTCGGCAAGAAGACCGCCGTCGCCAAGAAGGCGGTGGGCAAGAAGGTCGCCGCCACCCGCAAGACGGTCGCCAAGAAGACTGCGCCGCTGAAGAAGGTCGCTGCCAAGAAGGCGCCGGCCAAGGCCGTGCGCAAGGTCGCCAAGCGCAAGTAATCGCGCCGTGACCGAAGGCCCTGCCGCCCACCGGGTGGCGGGGCCTTCGCGTTTCCGGGGCAGGGACTGGGGCAAGATGCAGGTTCTTCCCGCCGGAGCCCACGCATGCGCGGTATCGACTTCAGTTCCTGGCAGGGCGTGCTGTCCACGTTGGCCGGCCTGGTCCTGATCACCCTGCTGGGCGTGGGCATCCGCCTGCTGGTGATGCAGACCCTGCAGCAGCGCCGCGAGCGCGAGAACCGGCAGATCAACGAGCGGCTGCGCACGCTGATGGCGGCCTACAAGACCCTCGGTGGTTCGTTCACCGGCGAGCTGGGCGTGGATCCGCGCCATCGTCGCGACCTGGGCCAGCGCGAAGGTGCCGAAGCCATCGCCGAGCCGCGCTCGGACCGCGCGCGGCGCATCCGTGACGCGGTCGAAGCCGCATTGTCGGACATCCTGTTGCTGGGCACCGACGAACAGGTGCGGCTGGCCGCGCGTGCCGCCCATGAACTGGCGCAGGGGCGCCCGGTGCATACCCACGAACTGGTGGTGTCGCTGCGTGACTTCGTGCGCGAAGCACTGGGCCTCGCCCCGATTCCGGCCGACCTGAAGATTCCACCGCAGGGCCCGACCCGGCCTGGTGCCAGTGGCGGTGGCAAGGGCCGCAATGATGGCGATGCCAGGAGCGGGCGTGCGGGCGGCGGGGGCGGCATGGGCGCCGGGATGGGCGGCATGGGCCTCGGCGCCGGCGCCGCACTGGGCGCCGGCCATGCCGCTGGCAGCGATGAAACGGACGCGCGCTGAGCACGTCCGCCGGCTTCAGCGCGTCAGCTCGTAGATCGGCACGAAGCCACCGTAGATCATCCGCGCACCGTCGAACGGCATCGGATTCTTCGCCGGATCCAGCCGTGGGTCCTCCATCATCTTCTTCATGCCGGCGTCGCGGGTCGGCTTGTCCGGCCATTCGATCCAGGAAAACACCACCGTCTCCTCCGGCGTGGCTTTCACCGCGCCGAAGAAGTCGGTGGTCTTGCCGTGCGGTACGTCGTCACCCCAGCACTCAACCACGCGCAGCGCGCCGTATTCGATGAACACCACGTCGCCGGCGCGCGCATGGGCGAGGAACTTCTCCTTGTTGGCGGTGGGTACCGCCAGGACGAAACCATCGATGTAGCTCATTGCCTGCCTCCGCATGGACCGTGCCGCATGCACGGTCTTCAAGTAACCGACGAACCCGGGCATCGCGGATCGACATCGGGGGAAAGGTGGGTGAAAGCTGGAAGCAGAATGCACGCGCGGCGCGCGCGTATGCCAGATAGAGCCTGAATCAAGCCAGAAAATTCAGCAATGCGAAGACTGCTGTTTTCAGGGAGCGTTGTGGCGAATAACGGAGAATTTACATTCCCGATGCGATGGCGCCCTGGCGCTGCTGCACACCATAAGAAAGTAAAGGTGTACCCCCATGAAGAATTCGCTGATTGCTCTGGCCCTGGCCGCTGCCCTGCCGTTCACCGCCTCGGCTGCTGAGAACCTGTCCTACAACTACGCCGAAGCCGACTACGCCAAGACCGACGTTGAAGGCATCAAGGCCGACGGCTGGGGCGTGAAGGGTTCGTACGGCTTCCTGCCGAACTTCCACGCCTTCGGCGAGTACAGCCGCCAGGAAATCGACCACACCAACCTGAAGGTTGACCAGTGGAAGATCGGTGCCGGCTACAACGTCGAAATCGCGCCGACCACCGACTTCGTTGCCCGCGTCGCCTACCAGAAGTTCGACCCGAAGCACGGCCTGGACTTCAACGGCTACAGCGCTGAAGCCGGTATCCGCACCGCCTTTGGCGCCCACGCCGAGGTCTACGGCATGGTCGGCTACGAAGACTACGCCAAGAAGCACGGCGTCAATCCGGATGGCCAGTGGTACGGCCGCCTGGGTGGTCAGGTCAAGCTGAACCAGAACTGGGGCCTGAACGGCGAGCTGAAGATGAACCGCCACGGCGACAAGGAATACACCGTCGGCCCGCGCTTCAGCTGGTAATTGCGCCCTCGGCGCGATTCCGCGCTGCAGACGCTTCGACAGGCCCGGCATTTGCCGGGCCTGTTGCATTTGCGGGGATGCAAAAACGAAATGCCATCTGACTGGTGGCGTGCGCGGGCCGGGCATTGCAAGGAATTGGATTCCGCCGCTGCGGGCACCGGCCTACGGTGGATGCCCCATGTTGCCTGGACATGCCGCGATGCCGCCCACTCTCCCGCCCCTGCTGCCTGATCGGCCATGCCGCCTGGCGCTGCTGGACCCGCATCCTGTGCTGCGGTTGGGCGTGGAAGTGCTGCTGCGCCAGCACAGTGGCGTACAGGTCCGGGTGAGCCTGTCCAGCGAGGCCCATCTGCTGCAGCTGCTGCAGCGCAGTCCACGCTGCGTCGACCTGCTGCTGATCGATGCGTTGCCGATGGGCAACCTGGGCGATGGCATGGCGCTGTTGCACGTGCTGTCGCAGCGCTGGCCGGCACTGCTGGTACTGGTGCTTTCGGCGCACTGCAATGCCAGTACGGTAACGACCGCCATGCGTGCCGGCGCGCGTGGCTTCCTGTCCAAGTCGACGCCGCCGGACCTGCTGCTGCGCGCGATCGACGTGGTCGCCCGCGGAGGGCGCTTCGTGCCTCCGGAGCTGCGTGCGGCACTCAACCTGCCACGCACCCGCAGGATGCCGGCGCCCACGCTGGCGCCACTGAGCCGGCGCGAACGTGAAGTGCTTGGGCTGGTGCTGAAAGGGTTCAGCACCAGCGAAATGGCCCTGCGGTCAGGGCGCTCGGCCAGCACGATCAGTTCGCAGAAAACCTCGGCCTACCGCAAGCTCGGCATCCGCGGCGACGGCGACCTGTTCCGCTTCCGGCAGCTGCTGGAATGCGGATGAGCGCGCTCACTCGCCCTGGTACTGCTTCTCTTCCACCAGCGCCGAACCGGCCACGCGGTTGATCTCGTTCTTCACCTGCACGCGTTCGCCATTGGTGCCATACACGCCGCGTGCCAGCTGGATGAACGCATCGTCGAACACCTGCGCCGCTTCCTTGTCGCGCAGCTGGTCCTGGATGTCCCACATGCGCTCGTTGATCGCCTTCAACTGCTGCTGCAGCGCGGCCAGCGCCGGCTGTGCCTGCAACTGCTGCTGCAACAGGGGCAGCAGGCCGTCCAGCTCGGTGCGCACGTTGGCCAGCTTGGCGGCGTCGTCGATGCGTTCGGCCTTGATCTGGAGAATGGTGATCTTGTCGATCAGCTCGCCGATCGATACCGGGGTCAGGATGGCGTCCACGCGGTTGGTTCCTGGAAACAGGGCGCCATGATACCGCGTCGCTGGCACATGGCCCCGATCCACGGGATTTACGCCGAATTTGCGCCGCCGGCCGGGCAGCACCCTCGATCCGTTACGGGCACGCGCCCGACACTGCCGTCCCGGCGGCGCGACCGCCTTCGACGAGGAACACAGTGCAGTGAACAGCAAGGGGATGATGGCGGCGGTGGTGGCCGCACTGGCAGGGCTGCTCGGGATCGGCAGCGCGCAGGCACAGGTGCAGGCCAGTGGCAGCGCCGCATTGACCAGCGATTACGTGTGGCGCGGCAGTTCGCAGAGCGAGGGCGACCCGGCAGTACAGGCCGGCGCGAAGATCGCGATCGCATCGGGGTGGTACGCCAGCGTCTGGGGTTCCAACGTCTCGTTCAAACCGGACAATGGCGCGCGCAGCGAGTTCGATCTGGTGGCAGGCTGGTCCGGCGCGCTGGCACCGGACTGGACCCTGGATGCCAACCTGACCCGCTATGTGTACCCGGGCACCGGCCGCGCGCTGGACTGGACCGAGCTCAGCACCACCGCGACCTGGAAGCAGCGTGCCTGGCTGCAGGTCGCCCATTCCAACGATGCACTGGCCGGCGGACATCGCGGCACTTATGCCCAGCTGGGCGTGCGTGTGCCGCTGCATGAACGCTTCCGCCTGGAAGCGGCGGTGGGCCAGTACTGGCTGGCCACCGCACAGGGCCCGGATTACCTGCATGGCCAGCTCAGTGCCATTGCCACGCTGACCCCGGCATGGGAGCTGCGCGCCACCGTGCATGACACCGACAACGCCGCCAAGCGCCTGTTCCCGGGCAATGCCGGTGGACGCTGGGAGCTGGCGCTGCAGGGCAGCTTCTAGTTCGACGATGCCGCCTGGCGCGCACGCAGCGCGCCGGGCAGCCACAGCAGCAGCGCCAGCACGGCCACGGCGGTACCGGCCACGCACACGCCGGTCCAGCCGAAGCGCGGGTAGACCTGTGCCGACAGCAGTGAACCCAGCGAGCCGCCGATGAAGTAGCCGGTCATGTAGCCGGCATTGAGGCGGTTGCGCGCCGCAGGCTGCAGTGCGTAGATCAGGTTCTGGTTGCTGACGTGCAGGAGCTGCGCGGCCATGTCCAGCACCACCACGCCGATCAGCAGTGCCAACAACGAGTGCGACGACAGCCCCAGCGGCAGCCACGACAGCAGCAACAGCACCAGGGCGATGGCGGTGGCGCGACCGCTCTGGCCACGGTCGGACATGCGGCCGGCCAGGCCGGCGGCCAGCGTGCCGGCCGCACCCACCAGCCCGAACAGGCCGATCGTCGCGTCGCTGTAGCCGTAGGGCGGCTGTGCCAGCAGGAACGCGAGCGGTGTCCAGAAGATCGCGAACATGGCGAAGCTGCAGGCGCCCAGCAGGGTGCGCTGGCGCAGCACCGGTTCCTGCACGAACAGCACGCCGATCGAACGCAGCAACGCGAAATAGCCCAGCCCTGCACTGTGGTGGAAGCGGGGCAGGCCGCGCTGCAGTGCCAGTGCAGTCAGCACCAGGGCGCCGGCGGCGATCGCATACACCAGACGCCAGTCACCCAGGCTGGACAGCAATCCGGCCACGGTGCGCGCCAGCAGGATGCCCAGCAGCAGGCCACTCATCAGCGTGCCGACCACGCGGCCACGGTGTTCCGGTGCCGCCAGCGTGGCCGCGAACGGCACCAGCACCTGGGCCACCACCGAGAACAGGCCGGTGATCGCGGTGCCCACCAGCAACCAGGTCAGCGACGGTGCGCAGGCACTGATCACCAGCCCGCCGGCCGACAGCAGGCTCATCACCACGATCAGGCGCCGGCGTTCGAACAGGTCGCCCAGCGGCACCAGAAGGATCAGGCCGGCGGCATAGCTCAGCTGCGCGGCGGTGACCACCATGCCGGCCTGGCCGAACGGCACGCCGAACGCGTCGGCGATGGTGTGCAGCAGTGGCTGCGCATAGTAGTTGCTGGCCACGGCCACGCCGGTGGCAACCGACATCAGCAGCACCTGCCAGCGGTGCAGAGGGGGGAGCGACGGACTCACGCGGTGTTCCAGCAAGTGGGGTACACAGTGTCCGCCTGCTGCGGACATGATGGAAATGAATCATCATCATCCGTGTCATCTGAAAATAAGATAGCAGGATGAATCTCAAGCAGCTGGAGTTCGCCGTGGCCCTGGCCGAAGAGGGCAATTTCACCCGTGCCGCCGAACGCTGCCACGTGGTGCAGTCCGCGCTCAGCCACCAGATCGCCCATCTGGAGCAGGAACTGGGTGTCACGCTGTTCGAGCGCCTGCCGCGCCAGGTACGGGCCACCGCGGCCGGCGAGGCGTTGCTGGTGCATGCGCGCCAGGTGCAGGCCAGCCTGCGCCACCTGCGCGCCGACGTGGCCGCCGTCAGCGGCGAGGTACGCGGACTGCTGGCCATTGGGCAGATCTCCTCGCTGGCCGGCATCGACCTGGTGGCGATGCTCGCGGCGTTCCAGCAGGTGCACCCGCAGGTGGAATTCCAGTTGCGGGTGGACAGGAGTGAGGACCTGATTGCGCAGGTGCAGTCGCGCGCGCTGGATGTGGCATTGGTCGGGCTGGCACCCTCGGCACCCCTGGATGGGGTCTGCCACCAGATGCTGCAGGAGGAGGATCTGGTGGCCGTGCTGGCGCCGTCGCATCGCCTGGCCGGGCAGCCGCGCCTGCCATTGACCGCGCTGCAGGATGAGGCGCTGGTCGACTTCCCGCGCGGCACCGGTGCGCGCCGGCAGACCGACGATGCGTTCGCCGCCGCTGGCGTGCCGCACGCGGTGCGTTTCGAGGTCAACCTGATGGAACTGGTCGAACGCTTCGTCCGCCATGGGCTGGCCGTCGGCATCGTGCCGGCGTCGATCGCCGACGGCTTCGAGGGCGTGGTGCGGATTCCATTGCAGCCGACCCCGACCCGGCGCGTGCACCTGGTCTGGCAGCGACTGCCGGCGCCGGCCGCGCGCGCCTTCGTCGAGGCGGTGCTCAGCCGCGCAGGCGCAGGCTCAGGCCCTTGAGGAAGTTGCGCAGCATCTGGTCCAGGCAGCGCCGGTAGTTGGCGTGCCCGGGCTGGCGGAACAGCGCGCCGACTTCGGACTTGGACACGTTGAAGCCGGCGCTGGCGAAGATCTCCATCAGGTCCACGTCGCGCAGCTGGAAGGCCACCCGCAGCTTCTTCAGCACCAGGTTGTTGTCGATGCGGGTTTCCACCGCCCGCTGCGGCTGGCTCTCGTCGCGTCCGCGCAGGTGCACGATCAGGCCGTCGAGGAAGTGCGCCAGCGCGCTGTCGTTCATCGCCTCGAAACCGGCTTCGTCCTCGCGGCGCAGCCAGGCTTTCACCTGTTCGGTATCCACGGTGAAGGCCGGATCGGCCATCTGGCACAGGGCGACCACGTGCTGGTCACCCAGGTCCAGGGAATAGCGCACGCTGCGCAGGACATCGTTGTTGATCATGGCCCGATTGTACCGGTCACCCTGCAGCTGGGGGTCAGATCGCTTTGCGGAGCAAGGGGACCTGACCCCGGATCTGGCTGATCGGGCAACACAGAGACCAACCGACGGTGCCAGAATGGGGGTCTGGTTTTTCCCCTGGAGTTGCCTGATGACCCGCACTGTCCTGATTACCGGCGCCACGTCCGGCTTCGGCGCCGCCGCTGTCCACCGCTTCGCCCAGGCGGGCTGGAAGGTGATCGCCACCGGCCGCCGCAGTGAACGCCTGCAGCCGCTGGTCGAGCGCTACGGCAAGGACGTGGTGCACGCCGCCGCCTTCGATATCCGCGACGCGGTGGCGATGGAAGCGGCGCTGCTGGCGCTGCCGCCGGCCTTCGGCGAGATCGACCTGCTGGTCAACAACGCGGGCCTGGCGCAGGGCACCGCACCGGCACAGAGCGCCAGGCTGTCGGACTGGACCACGATGATCGACACCAACATCACCGCGCTGGTGACCCTGACCCACCGCCTGTTGCCGCAGCTGGTGGAGCGCAAGGGCGCGATCATCAACATTTCGTCGGTAGCCGGTGTCTACCCGTACCCGGGCGGCAATGCCTACGGCGGTACCAAGGCCTTCGTCAGCCAGTTCTCGCTCGGCCTGCGCTCGGACCTGCACGGCACCGGCGTGCGCGTGACCACGATCGAGCCGGGGATGGCCGAGACCGAGTTCACCGTGGTCCGCACCCATGGCGACCAGAACGCCTCGGACAAGCTGTACAGCGGTGCCAATCCGATGACGGCCGAAGACATCGCCGAACAGATCTTCTGGGTGGCCACGCTGCCCCCGCACCTGAACATCAATCGCCTGGAGCTGATGCCGGTCAGCCAGTCGTTCGCCGGTTTCCAGGTTGCCCGCGAGGGCTGACGCCGTATGGAGAGTCGAGCCATGCTCGACTCAGCAGGAACAAAAAAAAGCCGGGCACTGCCCGGCTTTTTTCATTCAGATCGGCAGCCTCACTGCGCCTTGATCGCCATCGCCTGCAGGCCGGTGCCGTCCAGCTTCTGCTTGGCTTCGGACAGTTCGCTGGCGCTGCCGTACGGCCCCATGCGCACGCGGTACACGGTCTTGCCGTTGATCTGCGCCGACTCCACGCGTGCGGCCAGGCCCATCATCGCCAGCTTGGCCTTGGTGGCTTCGGCGTCGCCGGAGGCACCGAAGGCGCCTGCCTGCAGGATGTAGCGGGCGTTGTCGGCGGCCGCTGGTGCGGCAGCGGCCGTTGCCGGCGCGGTCTCCGCCCGCGGTGCCGCCGGGGTGGCCGCCGTGCTGGTGGACGCCGGCGCGGTGCTGGCCGGCGGCGTTGCCGCCGTCGGGCGCTCGCTCAGCGGTGCCGGCAGTGGGCGGCTGGCGGCGGCCGCAGGTGCGGTGCTGGCGACGCTGGCGGTTGCCGCGGGGGCGGTGCTGGCCGGCGGTACCGGCTTGCCCTCCAGCGCGGCTTGCGCGCGCGACGCTTCCGCCTTGGCCCGGCGCTGGTCCTCGGCGCGCGCGCTGGCGGCCAGTTCGGCATCGGACATTTCCACTTCCTTGCCCGGCAGCAGGGTGTAGAAGTCGTACTGCGTCGCGGCGGGCTTCTCCGCCTCGGCCGGCTTCGGCGTGGCCGGCGGTGCGGCCGGCTGGCCACCGACATCGCTGTCGGCATCAGCGACCGGGGCCGGCTGCGCGTTCGGGTTCGGCTGCGGGCCGGCGCGCAGGAAACCATCGCCATCGCCCTTGAACAGGTTCGGCGCCGCCAGGAACACCACGGCGGCGATCGCCACACCGGCCACCAGCCACACCCATCCGGGTGTGCCCTGGCTGCTGCTGTTGCGTCGTGCCTGGCTTTTGCCGCGTCGTGCTGCCATGTGTACTGCGTCTCCTGATGCTTACATTTTTTCCGGGGCGCTCACGCCCAGGAGTTCGAGGCCATTGGCCAGCACCTGGCGCGCCGCGCAGGCCAGGGTCAGCTTGGCGTTGCGGTCGGCGGCGTCGTCCACCAGCACCGGCGTCCCGTGATACCACGTGTGGAAGGCATGCGCCAATTCACGCAGGTATTGCGCCACCAGGTGCGGCTCCAGCGCCACGCCGGCCGCTTCCACCACTTCCGGGTACCGCGAGATCTCGTTCATCAGCAGCAGCGAGGCGTCGTCGGCCAGGCGGCCGAGATTGGCCAGGCCATCGCCCTGCTCGTAGACCAGGCCCTTTTCCTGTGCCTGGCGCAGCAGGCTGCACACGCGGGCGTGCGCGTACTGCACGTAGAACACCGGGTTGTCGTTGCTCTGCTGGCGGGCCAGGTCGATGTCGAAGGTCAGCTGCGAATCGGGCTTGCGCGCGATCAGGAACCAGCGGGTGGCATCGCGGCCGGCTTCCTCGATCAGGTCGCGCAGGGTGAAGTAGCTGCCGGCACGCTTGGACAGCTTCACTTCCTCGCCGCCGCGCATCACGGTGACCATCTGGTGCAGCACGTATTCCGGCCAGCCCTGCGGGATGCCCACTTCCAGCGCCTGCAGGCCGGCGCGCACGCGTGCCAGCGAACCGTGGTGGTCGGCGCCGAGTTCGGTGATCGCGCGCTCATAGCCGCGCTGCCACTTGGACAGGTGGTAGGCCACGTCCGGCACGAAGTAGGTGAAGGTGCCGTCGGACTTGCGCATCACGCGGTCCTTGTCGTCACCGAAGTCGGTACTGCGCAGCCACAGCGCGCCGCCTTCCTCATAGGTGTGGCCGGACGCCTGCAGCTTGGCCACGGCCTCGGCAACCTTGCCGTCGGCGTACAGCGAGCTTTCCAGGAAGTAGATGTCGAAGTCGACACCGAACGCGGCCAGGTCCAGGTTCTGCTCGTTGCGCAGGTACGCCACCGCGAAACGGCGGATCGCCTGCATGTCGTCCGGGTCCTTGGCGCCGACCACGATGCTGCCTTCCAGATCGACGCTGGCGCCGGCCATGTAGGCGCGGGCGACATCGGCAATGTACTCACCGCGGTAGCCGCCTTCCGGCCAGCCGTCCTGATCGGGTGCGATGCCCTTGATCCGCGCCTGGGTGGACAGCGCCAGGTTCTCGATCTGCACGCCGGCGTCGTTGTAGTAGAACTCGCGCTTGGCATTCCAGCCGTTGGCATCGAGCACGCGGGCCACGCAGTCGCCGATGGCCGCTGCGCGGCCATGGCCGACGTGCAGCGGGCCGGTCGGGTTGGCCGAGACGTATTCCACGCCCACCGTGCGGCCGTTGCCGGAGAGGTTGCGGCCGTAATCGTGGCCTTCCTTGATGACCGAGGCGGCTTCGCGCTGGTACGCGGCCGGAGCCAGGTGGAAGTTGATGAAGCCGGGACCGGCGATCTCGACCTTGCTGACGTCCTCGCTGCGCGGCAGCGCCTCGACCAGCGCCTGCGCCAGTGCGCGCGGATTGCTGCGCGCGGCCTTGGCCAGCAGCATCGCGGCGTTGGTGGCGAAGTCGCCGTGGTCACGGGTCTTCGGGCGCTCGACCACGAAGTCCGGCGGCAGGGAGTCGGCGGGCAGGGTGCCATTGGCGCGCAAGGCTTCGATGCCTTGGCTGATCAGGGCGCGGAGGAGATTTTTCACGAGGCCTGCTGTGAGAATGAGCGGCGGAATCGCCCATTTTAGCGCAGATGCCCGCGCCCACGCTGACCAGAACATGCCTGTGGGGCCCCCGCCCGCGCCTGGCGGGCGCGGCTCAGCCGAACAGGCGCGGCTGGGGCGGGGACAGCAGCCCTCGTTCAGCAAATGAAACGGGGCGGCCCTCGCCGACCACGAAGTGGTCCAGCAGGCGCACGTCCACCAGGGCCAGCGCCTGCTGCAGTTCGTCGGTGATGCGGGTATCGGCGCCGGAGGGCTCCGGGTCGCCGGAGGGGTGGTTGTGGCTGAGGATCACCGCCGCCGCGTTGTGCAGCAGGGCGCGCCGCACCACCTCGCGGGGATAGACCGGCGCGGCGTTGATGGTGCCCTGGAACAGCTCCTCGCAGGCGATCAGGCGGTGGCGGTTGTCGAGGAACAGCGCCATGAAGATCTCGCGGGCCTGGCCGCGCAGGCGGTGCTGCAGGTAACGGCCCACCGCGACGGGATTGTTGCCGACCGCCTCGCCCTGCTGCAGCTCGGCAGCCAGGTAGCGCTGGGCCAGTTCCAGCCCGGCGGCCAGGGCACAGCTGCGCGCCGGGCCCAGCCCAGGCAGCCGGGCCAGCTCCCGGGCCGGGCGGTCCAGCAGCACGCGCAGCGGGCCATGCGCCTGCAGCAGGTCGCGCGCGGTCTGCACCGCGTCGCGCCCGCCGACGCCCGAGCCGAGGAACAGCGCCAGCAGCTCGGCGTCGGACAAGGTGGCGGGGCCGCGGGCGATCAGCTTCTCGCGGGGACGTTCCTGTTCGGGCCAGTCATGGATGGGCATGCCTGCATCATCGCCGGTGCGGGTGAGGCGTCCCATCGGGGCAGCACGCATGCCAGGGTCGGCCGTTGCCTCAGCCGCGCCGCGACTGCAGGTAGGCGAACAGTTCCTGGTTGTTCTGCAGGCCCAGCTTGCGCTTGGCTTCGGCCTTCTGCCGGCTGATCGTCTTCGGGCTGCGTCCGCAGTGGACGGCGATGGCGTTCACCTTCAGCCCGGCGGCCAGCAGGTCCAGTACTTCCTGCTCGCGGGCCGACAGCGCGGCCGGTTCGCGCGCGAACATCAGGTCGCGCGCCTGCAGGTGGTGGCGCAGCTGCTGCGAGACGAATACCTGGCCTGCCAGGGCGGCGTTCAGCGCCTGCGGCAACTCGCCGAAATCGGCGCATTTGTCGACCAGGCCGCCGACCCCGTCGCGCAGCAGGCCGTCGAGCAGGCCGGGGTGGCGGGCGCCGGTGAGCACCACCACGGGCGTGCCGGGGTGGCGTGCGCGCAGTTCAGCGATCAGGTCCGCGCCGTCGGGACCGTCGCCCGGCATGGAGAGATCGGTCAGCACGGCGTCGCAGTCGTGGCGTTCGACCAGGTGCAGCAGTTGGGCGCCGTCGCGCGCGCTGCCGACAACCTCCATCAGGTGGGTCTGCAGCACGATGCGGATGCCGTGCAGGACGACGGGATGGTCGTCGGCGATGATGATGCGCGGGTGCACGCGGGATCCTCGAAAAGCGAAGCGGCACACCTGTGGTGGCCACCGACGATTCTGCAAACGTGGCCGGCCCGCAGGTATAGGAAAGTTCCGAATCGCACTGGCCTGAACCCCGGAAGCGCTGTGGTCCAAGTCCCATCTGCTGATAGCCGCCCGCTATGTGCGCCGTGTACCGGGACATTACCGACCATCGGGTAAGCTAATGCCCTCGTTTGCACAGGAATTCCAGGTGGCTGACTCCCCCAACGCTTCCCCCGCGCCGGTTCGCGCGCTGGAAGGCCAGAAACTGCTGCTGTGCGTCGGAGGCGGGATCGCGGCCTACAAGGCTCTGGAACTGGTGCGGCGGCTGCGTGACGCCGGCGCCCAGGTCCAGGTGGCGATGACCGCCGGCGCCCAGCAGTTCGTCACCCCCCTCAGCTTCCAGGCCCTGTCCGGGCAGCCGACCCGCACCACGCTGTGGGACAGCGCCGCCGAACAGGCCATGGGCCACATCGAGCTGGCCCGCTGGGCCGACCGCATCGTGGTCGCGCCGGGGACCGCCGACCTGCTGGCACGCCTGGCCCAGGGCCATGCTGATGACCTGGTCAGTACCCTGTGCCTGGCCAGCACCGCGCCGCTGACGATCTGCCCGGCGATGAACCATCGCATGTGGCTGCATCCGGCCACCCAGGCCAACATCGCGCTGCTGCGCCAGCGGGGCGCGCAGGTGATCGGCCCGGTCGATGGCCCGCTGGCCGAAGGCGAATCCGGCCCCGGTCGCCTGGCCGAGCCCGGCGACATCGTGGCCGCGCTGGCCACCAATGGCGGCAGCGCCGCGGCCGTTGCCGCGCCGGAGACCCGCGCGCTGCAGGGCCTGCGCCTGCTGATCAGCGCCGGCCCGACCTACGAAGACATCGATCCGGTGCGCTACGTCGGCAACCGCAGCAGCGGCAAGATGGGCTTCGCCCTGGCCGCCGCCGCCGCCGCGCTGGGCGCGGAGGTGGTGCTGGTCAGCGGACCGGTACAGCTGCCGACGCCGCCGGGCGTGCAGCGCATTGATGTGCGTTCGGCCGCGCAGATGCGTGATGCCGTGCTGACGTCCCTGCCTGCCGACATCTACATCGGTGCCGCCGCGGTGTCGGACTACACGCCGCGCCAGGTTGCCACGCAGAAGCTGAAGAAGACCGCTGACAGCCAGTCGCTGGTGATCGAGCTGGTGCGCACGCCGGACATCCTTGCCGAAGTTGCGGCGCAGACCCAGTCGCTGAAGCTGGTGGTCGGCTTCGCCGCCGAGACCCACGACGTGGAGAAGTACGCACGCGGCAAGCTGATCGACAAGCGCCTGGACCTGGTGATCGCAAACCAGGTGGGCATCAGCGGCGGCGGGTTCGAGAGCGACAACAATGCCGCCACGGCCTTCTGGCAGGACGGTGAACAGGTATTCCCGGCCACCTCCAAGCGCGAGCTGGCCGAACAACTGCTGGCGCTGATCGCGCGGAGACTCCAGGCATGACCCAGGCATCCCTTTCCCAACCGCTGCAGGTCAAGCTGCTCGACCCGCGCTTCGGCGACAGCTGGCCGCTGCCGGCCTATGCCACCGAGGCCAGTGCCGGCATGGACCTGCGCGCGGCGCTGGATACCGCGCTGACCCTGCAGCCGGGCGACACCGCGCTGGTGCCCAGCGGCCTGGCCATCCACATCGCCGACCCGAACCTGTGCGCGGTGATCCTGCCGCGCTCGGGGCTGGGCCATCGCCACGGCATCGTGCTGGGCAACGGCACCGGCCTGATCGACGCCGATTACCAGGGGCCGCTGCTGATCAGCGTCTGGAACCGTGGCCGCGAGGTGTTCACCATCGAGCCGGGCGATCGCATCGCGCAGCTGGTGGTGGTTCCGATCGCCCGCGTGAGCCTGCAGGTGGTGGATACTTTCACCGACAGCGTGCGGGGCGCGGGTGGATTCGGCCATACCGGGGTGCGTTGACAGGGGGCATCGATGAGCGGCATCGGGGAAGGACAGCGGGGACGGTCGTTGGGACGCAGTGCACCCTTGCTGGGGGTACTGCTGATCCTGCTGGCCGGCTGGTTCGGATGGAGTGCGGTGCAGCAGTGGCGGCAGGAGGCCAACGGGCAGGCGCTGGAAGAGGCGCGTGACCAGGCCGTGCAGGGCCTGCAGCAGGCCGCTGCGGGCCAGTTGCAGCAGCTGCAGCAGCAGTTGAAGAACGATCGCGTGCAGCAGGCGCTGCAGGCTGGCGATGCCGCTGCGGCGGCGCTGGCCGTGCGCGAGGGCTGGAGCGGGGTCGAGCAGGTCGAGGTGCTGGCGGCCGATCTGGCCAACGCCTATGCCGATCCGGCCGCCTTCGGCTATGCGCGGCTGGCGCTGCTGGAAGCCGCGCTGGCCGAGGCCAAGCCCAGCCTGCGCGTGGTCCGCGACGGCGGTGGCAACCGCCTGGGCCTGGCCGCGCCGGTGCAGCTGGGCAGCCTGGGGCCGGCCGTCATCTATGTGCGCCAACCGCTGCTGCGGCTGACTTCACCGCTCGACCAGGTCAGCGCGCCGTCGGCCGGCTTCCTCGGCCTGCGCCAGGGAGGATTCGATCTGGTCACCCAGGGCGACCCGAGCCTGGCCGAGAGTGCGGAGGCGCTGGCGCGACCCGTGGCCGGCACGCCGCTGCGGCTGGTCGCGTCGGTGCCCAACGTCGAGGCCGGCCCGCTCGGCCTCGGTGCGCTGGCCAGCGCCATCGTCGCGCTGCTGCTGGCGTTCATTGCCGTGTTGCTGGTGGTCGGCCGCGACCGGCTGCCGAAGTCGCTGCCGTTGCCGCGCCGCGCCGCAGCGTCCGAAGCCGACCATGGCCCGACCCTGAGCGAGAGCCTGCAGCAGGCGCCGCCACCGGTGGCGAACCTGGCCGGCAGTGGCGATGCCACGCCACCGCCGCCACCGCCGGTGCCTGTCGAAGAACTGGCCGCCGGCATCTTCCGCGCCTACGACATCCGCGGCGTGGTGGGCAGCGAACTGACGCCGAAGACCGCCGCGCTGATCGGCCAGGCCATCGGCACCGTGGCGCTGGAGCAGGGCCTGCGCGAGGTGGTGGTCGGCCGCGATGGCCGCCTGTCCGGACCGGAGCTGACGGCCGGGCTGGCCGAAGGCCTGCGCCGTGCCGGCTGCGCGGTGATCGACATCGGCCTGGCGCCGACCCCGCTCGTGTACTACGCCGCGTTCCACCTGCGGACCGGCACCTGCGTGGCGGTCACCGGCAGCCACAATCCGCCCGAGTACAACGGCTTCAAGGTGGTCATCGGCGGCGAAACGCTGTCCGGCGAGGCGATCACCGACCTCTACCAGCGCATCGTCGAGGGCCGCCTGGTGCAGGCCGCCGAGCCGGGTGACTACCAGCAGCGCGACGTCAGTGCCGACTACATCCAGCGCATCGCCGATGACGTGCAGCTGGACCGTCCGCTGAAGGTGGTGGCCGACGCCGGCAATGGCGTGGCCGGCGCACTGGCCCCGCAGCTGCTGGAAGCAATCGGCGCCGACGTCATCCCGCTGTACTGCGATGTCGACGGTACCTTCCCCAACCATCATCCCGACCCGAGCGAGCCGGCCAACCTGGAAGACCTGGTGCAGACGGTCAAGCGCTTCGGTGCCGATCTCGGCGTGGCCTTCGATGGTGATGGCGACCGGCTGGGCGTGGTCACCGGCGAAGGCAGGATCATCTATGCCGACCGCCTGCTGATGCTGTTCGCCGCCGATGTGCTGATGCGCAATCCGGGCGCGATGGTGATCTACGACGTGAAGTGCACCGGCAAGCTGTCCGACCATGTGCTGCGCAACGGTGGCAGCCCGCTGATGTGGAAGACCGGGCATTCGCTGATGAAGGCGAAGATGCGCGAGACCGACGCCGAACTGGCCGGCGAGATGAGCGGCCACTTCTTCTTCAAGGAACGCTGGTTCGGTTTCGACGACGGCCTGTACGCCGCTGCGCGCCTGCTGGAGATCCTGGCCCAGCGCGAGGAAACCCCGGACGAGGTGCTGGGCGAACTGCCGGAGATGGTCGCCACGCCGGAGCTGAAGGTCCCGGTGGCCGAGGGGACGCCGCATGCGCTGGTGGCGATGCTGGTGGCGGCGGCGCAGTCGCCGGACAACCCGTACGTGGGCGGCCGCCTGTCGACCATCGACGGCCTGCGCGTGGACTTCGCCGATGGCTGGGGCCTGGTGCGTGCCTCCAACACCACCCCGGTGCTGGTGCTGCGTTTCGAGGGCAACGACGAGGCGGCACTGGAGCGCATCCAGGCCCTGTTCCGCAGCCAGCTGCAACCGGTGCTGGGCGATACCCCGCTGGGGTTCTGACCCCTTTGGACGCTGCAGCAGAATGGGTGGTGCCGGCCGCTGGCCGGCAAGCCCAATTGCCGGCCAGCGGCCGGCACTACCCCTTGAACCGCAATCCCACGCCCGGTTCGGTGAACAGGTAACGCGAATCCAGCGCCGAGTCGCCCAGCTTGTGCCGCAGCTTGCCGACCAGGATGCGCAGGTAATGGGTGTCGTGCTGGTGGGTCGGTCCCCAGATTTCCTGCAGGATCTGCGGCTGGGTCACCACCCGCCCGGCATTGCGCAGCAGCAGCGACAGCAACGCATACTCCTTGCGGGTCAACGCCACCGCTTCGCCATCAAGGGCGACTTCACGGCGCACCAGGTCCACGTGCAGATGGCCATCGTCGAACACCGGCGGGGTGCCGTCGGTCGGCACGCTGCGCGTGCGCAGCAGCGCCCGCACCCGCGCCATCAGCTCCTGCGTGCCGAACGGCTTGGTCACGTAGTCGTTGGCGCCGGTGTCCAGCGCGCGCACCTTCTCCGCTTCGCCGGCGCGCACGGTCAGCATGATCACCGGCATCTGGCTCCACTGCCTCAGTTGTTCCAGCACCTCGTGGCCTTCCATGTCCGGCAGGCCGATGTCCAGGATCACCAGGTCCATGTCCTCGCTGGCGGCCAGCTGCAGGCCTTCCTGGCCGGTGGCCGCCTGCCGCACCTGGTAGCCCTGCGCGCGCAGGCTGATGTCCAGGAACCGGCGGATCTGGGTTTCATCGTCGATCACCAGCACGCGCGCGGCCGGCACGCTGGCATCAATCGGGGTCGGGCTCATCGTGGGAGGCTGGCTTGAGCAGGGGCAGGGTGATGCGGATCAGGGTACCGCGACCGTCGCGTCCGGGCAGCGCCTGCACGCTGCCGCCATGTGCGCCGATCATGCCCTGGCAGATGGTCAGGCCCAGGCCGGTGCCGTGGCGGCCGCGGTCGCCGCGCTCGACGCTGTAGAACATGTCGAAGATGCGCGCACGCTCGTCATCGGGAATGCCGGGGCCGGCATCGATCACATCGATGCGCAGCTGTCCGTCCAGTTCGCGCGCCTGCACCTGCACGGCGGCGTCGGGCGGCGAGAACTTGGCTGCGTTCTCCATCACGTTGAACACGGCCTGTTCGACCAGCGCCGGGTGCACCCAGATCGGCGCCAGCGTGGCCGGAATGTCCAGCTCCAGCCGCACCTTCGGCTGGTAGCGCTGCAGGCGCCGCGCCGCCGAGCCGATCAGTTCGTCCACGCCGATCCAGTCGCGGTTGATCTTCAGCCCTTCGTGACCCAGGCGGGTCATGTCCAGCAGGTTCTGGATGTAGCGGTCCAGCCGCTCGCCTTCGACCAGGATGGTGTCCAGCAGGGCGCGGCGATCGGCCGTGTCCATTGCCGCGCCGTAACTGGCCAGGCTGTCGGCCGAACCGATCATCGCCGCCAGTGGCGAGCGCAGGTCGTGCGACACCGAAGAAAGCAGGGCCGAGCGCAACCGCTCGGTCTCGTTGCTGACATGTGCCTGTTCGAGTTCGGCCACCAGCCGGGTACGCAGCGCGGCCTGCGCGATGTCATCGACCATCGCCTCGGCCAGCTGCCGCTGTTCGGGCAGCAGGCGTGCCTGTGCGCCGGGCAGGTACAGGCCGGCCACGCCGATCGCGCGATCTTCGCCATCCAGCAATGGCAGGAACCACCACTGCGCACCGGCCAAGGTGTCGGTGAAGCGCCCGCTGGGCTGGCCATGGCGCAGCGCCCAGTCGGCGGCGGCGAGGTCGGTATCGCCGGGTTGGCTGCGGCCACCGGCGGCGGTGTCGGCGCCGATCCGCAGCCAGGCCGGCACATCCATGGCCTGTTCCAGGGCATGCCGACCTGCCTGTGCCACCTCGCCGTTGCCGGCGGCGCTGGCCAGCTGGCGGCCCAGCTGCTGGCGCGCACGCGCATGGCGGTTGGCCGCACGCAGCGCGATCACCTGCATGCGCAGGCGCGAGGCCAGGCGCCCGGCCACCAGTGCCGCAGCCAGGAACAGGAACACGGTGATCACGCCCTGGCGTGCACCGATGGCGAAGGTGAAGCGGGGCGCGATGAACAGGAAGTTGTAGGCGAGGAAACACAGGATCGCCGCCATCACCGCCACGCTGGCGCGCGTGCGCGCCGCCACCAGCACCACTGCCACGATGAACACCATCGACAGGTCGGCCATGCCGACCCAGCGTTCGGCCAGCCAGGCCACCGCACAGGCCAGCGCGGTGGCGATCAGCGCCTGCACCGGCTCGTAGCTGATGCCGCGCATCGGTGGCAGCAGGCCCTCGCGGCGCGAGCGCGCCCGGGCCTGCGGCGTGCTGATGATGGTGATCTCGTAGTGCGCGCCGCGCTGGATCAGCTGCTGGGTGAGGGTACGGTTGAACATCCGCGCCAGCGGGCGCTCACGGGTCCGCCCCAGCACCAGGGTCGACACGCCGTTGTGCGCGGCGTGGTCGAGCAGGGCATCGGCAATGCTCGATCCATGCAGCAGTTCGGCGTCGCCACCCAGGCGACGTGCCAGGGCGAAGGCCGCATCGATCTCGCGCCGCGTGGCCTCGTCCTGGCGCCGGCCCTGCACGGTCACCACCGTCCACGGTGCGTCGCGGCGCTCGGCGATGCGACGCGCCACCCGCACCAGGTACTCGCTCTGGCCACCGCCATCGATGGCCACCAGCACGCCGCGCCGCAGCGGCAGGTTGCCTTCACCCCGCGCGGCGCGGGTTTCGCGCAGGCAGCTGTCGACGCGGTCGGCGGCTTCCTGCATCGCCAGCTCACGCAGGGCGGTCAGGTTGGCCGGCGAGAAGAACGCCTGCAGCGCCTGCGCGGCCTGCTCGGGCACATAGACCTTGCCCTGCTGCAGGCGCGCGATCAGTTCGCGCGGGGGCAGATCGACCAGCACGATGTCGTGCAGGCGATCGAGCACGCCGTCCGGTACGGTCTCGCTGACGCGCACGCCGGTGATGCGCATCACCACGTCGTTGAGGCTTTCCAGATGCTGGATGTTGACCGTGGTCCAGACGTCGATGCCAGCGTCCAGCAGCTCCATCACATCCTGCCAGCGTCGCTCGTGGCGGCTGCCCGGCGCGTTGCGGTGGGCCAGTTCATCCACCAGCACCAGCGCCGGATGCCGTGCCAGCACGGCATCCAGGTCCATCTCCTGCAACGTGTGGCCGTGGTAGGCCACTTCCTTCAGCGGCAGCTGCGGCAGGCCCTCCAGCAGCGCCTGGGTATCGGCACGGCCATGGGTTTCCACCAGCCCGACCACCAGGTCCACGCCGCGGCGCAGCTGTTCCTGGGCGCGGGTCAGCATGGTGTAGGTCTTGCCCACGCCCGGCGCGGCGCCGAGGAACACGGTCAGCTTGCCACCGGCTTCGCGTTGCAGGCCTTCCACCAGGGCATCGGCCTGGCGGGTACGCGCATCAGTCATGGGGGCCGCTGTCATGGCCGCCATTGTGCGCGCAGCCGGTGCAGGCTGGCATCACGGTGCCTTGGCCGCATGGTCCAGCGCGAAATTCAGCGTGACCACGTTCACCCGCGGCTGGCCGAACAGGCCCCACTGGCGCCCCTCGGTATGTGCCTGCACCAGCGCCTGCACGCGCTCCACCGGCAGGCCACGGGCACGCGCCACGCGTGCCACCTGCAGTTGAGCAGCGGCCGGCGACAGCTGTGGATCCAGGCCGCCGCCGGACTGGGTGACCAGATCGGCCGGCACCTGCGTCGGCGCGACGCCTTCGCGCGCAGCCACCGCCGCGGTGCTGGCGGCAACCCGCTCGGCCAGGGCCGGGTTGCTGCGCGCCAGGTTGGAACCGGCCGCGGCCATCGGGTCGTAGTTGGCCGCCGACGGCCGTGCCTGGAAGTAGCCATCACCGGTGAACGGCTGCGACAGCCAGGCCGAGCCGCGCACCTGGCCGTTGCCGTCGCGCAGCAGGCTGCCCTCGGCCTGGGTGGGGTAGGCCAGGCCGGCGAAACCGGTGGCGATGCCGGCGTAGACCGCGCCGGCCAGCAGCAGGGTGGCCAGGCCCAGGCCGATCGCCGGGCGCCAGCCGGCGCCGTCCTGCAGGCTGGCCACGCGGGCCTCGGCTTTCGCTTCGCGGGGCAGGGAGGTGGAGGTGGAAGCAGAACGGTTCATGCGCCGAATACCAGGACAAGGAAGAGGTCGATCAGCTTGATCGCCGCGAACGGCAACAGCACGCCGCCGAGGCCGTACACCAGCATGTTCCGGCGCAGCAGCGCGGTGGCCGTGGCCGGACGGAAGCGCACGCCACGCAGGGCGAGCGGGATCAGCGCGGGAATCACCAGCGCGTTGAAGATCAGCGCCGCCAGCACCGCATTGCGCGGGCTCGACAGCTGCATCACGTTCAGTGCGGCCATGGCCGGAACCGCAGCGGCAAACAGCGCCGGCAGGATCGCGAAGTACTTGGAGACGTCGTTGGCCAGCGAGAAGGTGGTCAGCGCGCCGCGGGTGATCAGCTGCTGCTTGCCCACCTCCACCACCGCCAGCAACTTGGCCGGGTCCGAATCGAGGTCGACCATGTTGCCGGCCTCCTTCGCTGCCTGCGTGCCTGAGTTCATCGCCAGGCCGATGTCGGCCTGGGCCAGCGCGGGAGCGTCGTTGGTACCGTCACCCACCATCGCCACCAGGCGGCCACCGGACTGTTCCTGGCGGATGCGCGCCAGCTTGTCTTCCGGACGGGCCTCGGCGATGTAGTCATCGACACCGGCTTCGGCGGCGATGGCGGCGGCGGTCAGCGGATTGTCACCGGTGATCATCACCGTGCGGATGCCCATCGCCCGCAGCTGCGCGAACTTCTCGCGCATGCCGTGCTTGACCACGTCCGACAGCTCGATCACGCCCAGTACGTGGCGGCCCTCGGCCACCACCAGCGGGGTGGCGCCATTGCGCGCGACCTGCTCGACGCGGCCGGCCAGTTCAGCCGGCGCGTTGCCGCCGAGCGCCTGCACGTGGGCGCGGATCGCATCGGCAGCGCCCTTGCGGATCTGCCGCCCATGCTCCAGATCGACGCCGGACATGCGGGTCTGCGCACTGAAGGCCAGGTACTCGGCACGGTCCGGCTCGGTGGTGGCGCAGCCCTGTTCGCGCGCCAAGCGTACGATCGACTTGCCTTCCGGGGTCGGGTCGGCCAGCGAGGACAGCAGTGCCGCCTCGCGCAGCTGGCTGGCGTCGATGCCGGCCAGCGGATGGAAGTGGCTGGCCTGGCGGTCGCCGTAGGTGATGGTGCCGGTCTTGTCCAGCAGCAGCACATCGACGTCGCCGGCCACTTCCACCGCCTTGCCCGACTTGGCCAGCACGTTGGCGGCCAGCGCACGGTTCATGCCGGCGATGCCGATGGCCGGCAGCAGGCCGCCGATGGTGGTCGGGATCAGGCACACCAGCAGCGCGATCAGCAGCAGCGGGTCGACCTTGACGCCCACGGCCGCACCGATGGCCGGCAGCGTGGCCACCACCACCAGGAAGGTCAGCGTCATCGCCGCCAGCAGCAGGGTCAGTGCGATCTCGTTCGGGGTCTTCTGCCGGTTGGCGCCTTCCACCAGCGCGATCATCCGGTCCAGGAAGCTGTGGCCCGGCTCGGCGGTGACACGCACGATGATCTGGTCGGACAGCACCTTGGTGCCGCCGATCACGCCGGAGCGGTCGGTGCCGGCCTCGCGCAGCACCGGCGCGGATTCACCGGTCACCGCCGCTTCGTTGATGGTGGCCAGGCCCTGCACGATCTCGCCATCGGCCGGCACCAGCTCGCCGGCACTGACGATCACGTGGTCGCCCGGGCGCAGCTCGGCGGCCGGCACCTGGGCTTCCGCCGCTCCCGGCTGCGGCGCCGCCAGCCGGCGCGCCACCAGGTCCTGGCGGGCACGGCGCAGCGAAGCGGCCTGGCCGCGGCCACGGGCTTCGGCGACCGCCTCGGCGAAATTGCCGAACAGGACGGTTACCAGCAGGATCGCGGTCACCGCCAGGCCGAAGCCCAGCGGCGCATTGCCGGTCAGGGTGACGATCGCGGCCACGATCGTGCCGGCCATCACCACCGCCATCACCGGACTGCGGACCAGGTGCATCGGCGACAACTTGCGCACGGCTTCGATCAGTGCGCGGCGCAGGCCGGCGCCATCGAGGAGGGCAGGGCGCGCGGCGGAGGAACTACGGGTGGAACTTGCAAGACTACTCATGGCGGTGTCCTCAGTGCAGTCCCAGGCTCAGGTGGTCGGCGATCGGGCCGAGTACCAGCGCCGGCATGAACTGCAGCACGGTCAGGATGACGATCACCGAGACCAGGGTCAGGGCGAACGTCGGGGTTTCGATCTGCAGGCTGCCGGCAGACTCGGGCGCCTGGCGCTTGGCGGCCAGCTGTGCGGCCACCACCAGCGGGATGATCAACAGCGGGAAGCGGCCCAGCAGCAGCACCAGCGAGCAGCTCAGGTTCCACCACAGCGTGGCGTCGCCCAGCCCTTCGAAACCCGACCCATTGTTGGCGTAAGCCGAGACATACTCGTAGAACACCTGGCTGATGCCATGGAAGCCGGGGTTGGACGTGCCGGCCAGGCCGGGCACGGCCAGGGTGATCGCAGTGAACACCAGCAGGGTGATCGGCTGCAGCAGCACCAGCAGCGCCAGCAGGCGTACCTGCGGCGTTTCCAGCTTGCGGCCGAACAGTTCCGGCGTGCGCCCGGTCATCAGGCCGGCCAGGAACACGCCCAGCAGCAGGTACACGATGAACTGCTGCAGGCCACAGCCGATGCCGCCCCAGATCGCACTGACCAGCATGTTGACCATCGCGATGCCACCGCTCAGCGGCGCCAGCGAATCGTGCATGCCGTTGACCGAGCCATTGGAGACCTGGGTCGTGACCGCCGCCCACAGCGCGGTGCCGTCGGCGCCGAAGCGCACTTCCTTGCCCTCCATCAGCAGCGGCGTGGCGGCGCTGGCGCTATGCCCTTCGCTCCACATCATCGCGCCGGTGGACAGCAGCGACATGCCCAGCATGCAGCTGAACACCAGGGCGCCGAAGCGGCGCCGGCCGGTGAACGCGCCGATCATGAAGATCACCGCGATCGGCACCAGCAGGATGCCCACCACCTCCAGCGCGTTCGACAGCGGGGTCGGGTTCTCCAGCGGGAAGCTGCTGTTGGGGCCATACCAGCCACCGCCGTTGGCGCCCAGCTGCTTGGCCGCGACCATCGCCGCCACCGGGCCCAGCGGCAGTTTCTGCTGGGCCATGCCGGCGCTGGCGTCGATCGGTGCGGCCTGCGGGCCGCCGGCCATCGTCGACGGCACGCCCTGGCTGGTCAGCAGCAGGGTCCACAGCAGGCACAGCGGCAGCAGGAAGCGCACGCACAGGCGCACCACGTCCACGTAGTAGTTGCCCACTGCGATCTGGCGGTCATCGCCGCTGCCGGTGGTCGCCGCAGCCTGCGGCGCACGCGCGAACAGCGCACGCAGCGTCGCCACCGCCAGCGCCAGGCCCATCATCGGCGTCACCACCTGCAGGCCGGTGATGCCGGTCATCTGCGAGAGGTAGGACAGCTGCGCCTGGCCCGAATAGTGCTGCTGGTTGGTATTGGTCAGGAACGAGATCATCGTGTGCAGCGCGGTGTCCCAGCGCATGTTCGGGATCTGGTCCGGATTCAATGGCAGCCAGGCCTGGGTCATGAACACCGCCTGGGTCAATACAGCGACCACCACGTTGCTCAGTACGAAGGCCAGTACGTAACCGCGCCAGGACATCGCGCGCGAGGGATCGACGCCGAACACCGTGTACAGCGGCTTTTCGATCCAGTTGAACAGCACGTCGACCTTCATCGGCGTGCCGCGCATCACGCGCGCCAGGTACAGGCCCAGCGGCCACGCCAGCAGCAGGCTGGCGGCAAGAATGACAAGCATCTCAGTCATGGCCGGCTCCGTTAGAACGACTCGGGCCGCAGCACGACATAGAGAAGATAGGCGGCGGCGACCAGCACCAGCACGCCACACAACAACGACAGCCAGGGGGACATTGCAATAGCGTCCTGGTGGAACCCCTCCACCTCAGGCCGCCATCGTCGTCCTGCCGCCCATAAACGCACTACGCGCCGGACCGGGCCGACGCGTAAAGAGTGCATAAATTCGGTGGGTCAAGCCGTAACCGGGCGCCGGAGCCGCGCATGGGCTCGGCTCCACAAGCGAATCACGGGGCCTGGCTCGCCGGCGCCACGCCCTTCAGCTCGCGATAGCGCTGCAGCGTGCTTTCGATTTCCGCCTTCAGCGCCTGCTGCTGCTGCAGGAATCCGGCCTGCAGGCGCTGTTGCGACTGCAGCTGCACGTGCCGCTGGCGGATCGCCTCGGCCTGCTTGTCGGCTACCTTGCCGCCGGCCAGTTCACGGTCGCCAGCGGCCGACAACAGCGCCACCAGCGATTCGCGCAGGCTGGTGACGTTGTACTCGGCGGTCTTCAGGTTGTTGTCCAGCACCTCCTGGCGCTCGGCGAACACCCGGCGCAGGTCGTCCTCGCTGCCATAGGTGGACAGCATTGCCTGTTCGGTGCGCTGGCGGGTCTGTTCGGCCATCAGGTCCAGCTGCTGCTGCTGCGCCGCCGTGCTGGCTGCGGCACGCTCCTCGTCGGTCAACGCGCGCTGGACCTGCGCATTGCGCAGGCCGCTCTTCGCGTTGAACTCCTCGCGGGCGTGATTGACCGCATCGGCCGGCAGCGAATCACTGCAGATCCGCTCCTTGCCCTCGTTCCAGCAGTACAGCTTCTTTTCCACCTTGCCGCCGTCGCGCGACTGCGCCGGCACGGTGAACGGCACGGCCAGCAGCAGGCCGGCAAAGAGAACAGCAGGAACTCGGGACATGACCTTTCCCCTGGTCGGTCAGCGGATCGAACGGACGCCGTACTGGGCCCGGTAGGCTTCCAGCGGCTGCCGGTAACCCACAAGTTCCGGGTTGCCGGAGGCGAAATCAAGCAGGTCGGCCAGCGACGCCACGGCGATCACCGGAATCCCGGCCTCTTCGGCCACCGACTGCGCCGCCGAGCGGCGGTCGGCTTCCGAGGCGATCTCCTGGCGGTCCAGGGCCACCACGATGCCGGCCGGGGTGCCGCCGGCAGCGCGGATGATGCCCAGCGCTTCGCGGATGGCGGTACCGGCCGTGATCACGTCATCGACGATCAGCACGCGCTTGCCATTCATGTCGGCACCGATCAGCTGGCCGCCTTCGCCATGCGCCTTGGCTTCCTTGCGGTTGAACGACAGCGGCAGGTCGCGGCCACGCTGGGCCAGTTCGCAGGCCATCGCGGTGGCCAGCGGAATGCCCTTGTAGGCCGGGCCGAACACCACGTCGTACTTGATCCCGCTGGCATCGATGGCGTCGGCGTAGCAGGCGCCGAGCTGGGACAGCAGCGAGCCGGAGTCGAAACGACCGGCGTTGAAGAAATAGGGGCTCAGCCGGCCGGACTTGAGGGTGAACTGGCCGAAGCGCAGGGCGTCGGCGGTCAGGGCCAGCTGCAGGAAACGGTGGCGGTGGTCGCTCATCAAAACTCGATTCATCTTCATTTGGAGCACAAATCCTAATCCAGCTGGGCCTTTCGCGCTCGTCCGGCCCGCTGCGGCGCGCACCGCAGCCCGGCCTGGCGGACTGCGCAGCCCCGCGGGCAACCGGTATGCTTGCCCGGTTTCCCGCCGCAGGTCCCCCGCATGCGCATCATCAGTTTCAACGCCAATGGCATCCGTTCCGCCGCGACCAAGGGCTTCCTCGACTGGTTCCGGGCCCAGGACGCCGACGTCCTGTGCCTGCAGGAGACCAAGGCACAGGAAGACCAGTTGACCGACCCGATGTTCCGTCCGGACGGCCACCACTGCTTCTATCGCGATGCCATCACCAAGAAGGGCTACAGCGGCGTGGCGATCTACAGCAAGCGCGAGCCGGACCAGGTCATCACCTCGCTGGGCTGGGCGCCGTTCGACGACGAAGGCCGCTACATCGAGGCGCGCTACGGCAATCTCAGCGTGGTCTCCTTCTATATTCCCTCCGGCAGCTCGGGCGACCTGCGCCAGGGTTTCAAGTTCGAAGTGATGGAATGGCTGCGGCCGATCCTCGAGGAGTGGGCGCGCAGCGGCCGCGACTACGTGCTGTGCGGCGACTGGAACATCGTGCGTTCGGCGCTGGACATCAAGAACTGGAAGTCCAACCAGAAGAACTCCGGCTGCCTGCCGGAAGAGCGCGACTGGCTCAACGCGCTGTGCGCCGACCACGGCCAGGCCACCGATGTCGCCGCCGGCCGCGGCTGGGCCGATGCCTATCGCCTGCTCAACCCCACCGGCGAGGACTACACCTGGTGGAGCAACCGCGGCGCCGCCCGCGCCAACAATGTCGGTTGGCGCATCGACTACCAGTTCATCAGCCCGGGCCTGCGTGACCGCCTGCGCAGCTGCTCGATCTACCGCGACGAGCGCTTCTCCGACCACGCCCCGTTCACCGTGGACTACGACCTGTGACCGAGGCTGCCACGCCGGTCAGCTACAAGGGCTGGGCAGGCATCAAGCGCGCCTTCGGCACCCCGTCGGCGCTGACCATGGCCATGCTCGGCTTCGGCAGTGGCCTGCCGTTCCTGCTGATCGCCTCGCAGACCCTGTCCACGCGCCTGCGCGACGTCGGCCTGGACCTGGGCAGCATCGGCCTGATCAGCCTGGCCAGCTTCTTCTACCTGCTCAAGTTCCTGTGGGCGCCGCTGCTGGATCGCTACGCCTTCCCGCTGCTGGGACGGCTCGGCCGCCGCCGCTCCTGGCTGCTGGTGTCGCAGGTGCTGGTGCTGGTCGGGCTGGTCGCGCTGGCCTTCGTGCGGCCCGAGCAGGGCGTGTGGCCGCTGGTGATGTGGGTGCTGGTGGCGTCGTTCGCCGGCGCCACCCAGGATTCGGCCGTCGATGCCTACCGCATCGAGATCGCGCCGCAGACCGCCCAGGCGGCGCTGGCCGCCACCTATACGCTGGGCTACCGGATCGGCCTGATCCTGGCCGGTGCCGGCGCGCTGTACCTGGCCCAGTTCGAAGGCTGGATCGTCGCCTACCTGGCGATGGCCGCGCTGATGCTGCTGCCGATCGTCACCACCCTGCTGTGCGCCGAACCGGAACGCCCGGCCACCGCCGTGCAGCGCCGCATCGATATTGCCGAAGCGTTCGTCCAGCCCATCTCCAGCTTCTTCAGCCGCAATGGCGTGGCACTGGCGCTGGTGCTGCTGGCCTTCGTCGGCCTGTTCAAGTTCCCCGACCAGGTGATCGGGGTGATGGCCGGGCCGTTCTATCTCGACTCGGGGTTCGACAAGGCCGACATCGCCACCGTCTCCAAGCTGTTCGGTGTGTGGATGGGCATCGGCGGCGCGTTCCTTGGCGGCATCGCGGTGGCTGCGTTCGGCTTCCGCCGCATGCTGCTGGTGGCCGCGCTGGGCGTGGCGCTGTCCAACCTGGCCTTCCTGCTGATGGCGCACAATCCGGGCAAGCTGTGGGCGTTCTACGCCGCGCTCAGTGCCGACAACCTGTTCCAGGGCTTTGCCGGCACCGTGCTGGTGGCCTTCATGTCGTCGCTGACCGACCGCAACTTCACCGCCACCCAGTACGCATTGCTGGTCTCGCTGGCCAACCTGCCGGGCAAGTTCGTCGGTGGCGTCTCCGGCTACATCGTCGAAGCCACGTCCTACAGCACGTTCTTCATCCTCAGCTCGATCACCGTGGTGCCAACCCTGCTGCTGCTGGCGTGGCTGTGGCCGCGGATCGCCGATCGCGGGCCGCCGCCGGTCGCCTGATTGCCTGCCCGCCCGGACTGCGGGATCATCGCCCCCGACGCGCCGAGGGGGCGGTGCCTTGCGAACGGGGAAGTGAGCATGGCCGACGTTGTGCTGCGGGACCTGGACCCGCTGCTGCTGGAACGCATCCGACGGGTCGCGGTCGCCCGCGGCTGGACCCACGAACAGACCTGCGCCGCCTTGCTGGAGCAGGGCCTGTTCAGCAGTGAACTGGAGGTCTGCTCCGGCTTCGGCGATCCCGAAGTGGACGCCCTCTCCGCCGCGATTGCCGCCCTGCAGGCCCTGTCGGCAGGGCAGGGCTTCGATTAGCGGCCGCGCTGCCATGCTGTAGCGCCGAGCGCACGCTCGGCTGCTCCTGGCCTGGCCCGCGCGAAGCCGAGTGGGGCTCGTCTCTACAACAGCGCCTCACCTGCGCGGATGGCCCACCTCACGCCAGGTGGATCGCCCCCAGGATCCGCGGGCCCTTGGCCCCGGTCACGCTCGGCAGGTTGCCGGCCAGCCCGTCCATCGTCCGCTGCGCCAGCCAGGCGAACCCCATCGCCTCCACGTACTCCGGGTCCAGCCCGTGCACTGCGCTGGATTCCACCTGCACCTCCGGCAACTGGGCTGCCAGCCGCTTCATCAGCTGCCGGTTGCGCACGCCGCCGCCACACACCAGCAGGCGACGGGTCTGCGGCTGCTGTGCCAGCAGCGCATCGACCACGGTCGCCACGGTCAGCTCCAGCAGGGTGGCCTGCACATCGGCGGCGGCGTACTGGCCTTCGCCCATGTGCGCCTCGGCCCAGGCCAGGTGGAACTGTTCGCGCCCGGTGCTCTTCGGCGGCGGCAGCGCGAACCACGGGTCCGAACGCCAGCCGGCCAGCAGGGACTCGTCCACCGCACCACTGGCGGCATACGCGCCATCGGCATCGAAGGTGCGGCCGGTGTGGCGCTGGCACCAGGCATCCATCAGCGCGTTGGCCGGGCCGGTATCGAAGCCGCGCACCTCGCCTTCGCGCGGGATCAGGGTCAGGTTGGCGATGCCGCCCAGGTTGAGCACCGCGCGGTCCTCATCGGCGGTGCCCAGCATGCCCAGGTGAAAGGCCGGCATCAGCGGCGCACCGTGGCCCCCGGCCGCCACATCGCGGCGGCGGAAGTCGGACACGGTGGTGATCCCGGTCAGTTCGGCGATGCGGTTGCCGTCGCCCAGCTGCACGGTGAAGGCCGGGCTGGCCAGCGGGCGGTGGCGCACGGTCTGGCCGTGCGAGCCGATCGCGCGGACCTGGCGGCGGTCGACGCCGGCCTCGGCCAGCAACTGATTGGCGGCGTCGGCGAAGCTGATCGCGATCCGCGCGTCCAGGGCGCCCAGTTCCTCCAGCGACTCCAGCGGGCCACCTTCGCCCAGCGCCACCAGCCGCGCGCGCAGCACCGGTTCCCAGCGGGCGGTCAGGCCGTGCACGAAGCGGCAGCCACCGCCGGCGGGGAACTGCACCAGCGCGGCGTCGATGCCGTCGGCGCTGGTGCCCGACATCAGGCCAAGGTACAGGGGGGCGTCAGCGTCGACAGTGGTGTTCATGGCAGGCATAAAAAAAGGACGCGGCAAGCTTGGGCTGCCGCGTCCTTCTTCGTCAACGCAGGGCTCAGCCGCGCTTGCGGCTGCTGGACGGCTTGTCCTTGGCGCTGGCCACCGCGGGCGCAGCCTCGTCGCGGCTGGTCGGTGCCGGGCTGGCGTCGGCGTAGATCAGCTTCTCCATGCCCTGGATGCGCGCCATCGCCGGCGCGGTCTGCGCGCGGAAGGCGACCAGCTCGGCGCCCTTCAGCGGTTCCGGCGGCGGCATGGTCACGGTCAGCGGGTTGCGGTGCTCGCCGTTGACGCGGAATTCGTAGTGCAGGTGCGGCCCGGTCGCCAGGCCGGTCGAACCGACGTAGCCGATCACCGTGCCCTGGGCCACGCGCTGGCCGGTCTTGATGTTCGCAAAGCGCGACATGTGGCCGTACAGGGTGGTGTGGCCGCGGCCATGGTCGAGGATCACCACGTTGCCGTAGCCGTTCTGCACGCCGGCAAACTGCACGCGGGCGTCGCCGGCGGCCATGATCGGGGTACCGGTGCGCGCGGCGTAGTCGACGCCCTTGTGCATGCGCATCTTGCCCAGCACCGGGTGCTTGCGGGCGCCGAAGGTGGAGCTCAGCCGCGCGAACGGGATCGGCATGCGGATGAAGCTCTTCTTCAGCGAACGGCCGTTGATGTCGTAGTACTCGGACTTGCCGTTGCGGTCGAAGCGGAAGCCGGAATAGGTCTTGCCCCCGGTGGTGAAGGTCGCCGCCAGGATCTTGCTGGTGTCCACCTTCTCGCCTTCGCGCCAGGTTTCATCCATCACCACGCTGAAGCGGTCACCCGGCTGCAGGTCCTTGGAGAAGTCGATGTCGTACTTGAAGATGTCGTCGGTCATCGTCGCGATCGCCGACGGCGACAGCCCGGCGCGGCGCGCGGCGGCATACAGCGAACTGGTGATCTCGCCGCTGGTGACCACGGTGCGCGTGGAGGTCTCGCGGCGGGTCACCTTTTCCTTGATGTCATCGCCGGTCAGGCTCAGCTCCACACGGTTGTCGGCATCGCGGTCGAAGCGGATGCTGCGCAGGTCGCCGGACAGCGGCATGTCAAAGGCGATCTCGGCACCCGGGCGCAGGCGGGTCAGCGCCTCACGCGCGCCGGGGTGGTCCAGCACCCGGTGCAGCGTGGTGGCCGGAATGCCGGCCTGGTCGAACAGGTCGCTCAGGGTCTGGCCGCGCTGCACGCGCAGCACCTGCCAGCTGTCGCCCGGCACCTGCTGCTGGCGGGCCAGGGTCAGTGGCGGCAACGGCAGCGCCAGGCTGGTGTGGCTGTCGGCGTAGGGGGCATCGATGGTGTGCGAGAAACCGGGGACGATCGTCGCCACCAGGGCGCCGATGGTCGCAAACAGGCTGGCATGCATCCAATGGCGGCGGGTCCAGCGCTCATTGAAGGCGGCGGGAAGGTGTTGCCTGAGCTTCCGATGCAGGGTGTTGTCGTGCAGGACGTGGAGGCGTTCCTGGAAGCGCTGCTTGCGTGCGCGCCCTTGTTCGGAATTGTGCATCGGCGGTTCTTTCCTGGCAGCCCGGGAGCGCGGGCCTGATCGCCGGTTACCATAGACACCTGAGAAAACCGCGTCAAACCCTTGTGCCCATTGGCTTTTGTGAAGCCAATCGGGTTAACTTTGCTTTAACACCCCACACAAGAATCGGCGTTGCCGGGAGTAGTCACGTGTCCTCGATTGAAGAAGCCCTTGCCCTGATCGGCCGTGGTGCCGACGAGATCCTCAAGCTTGAGGATCTGCGTGCGCGCCTGCAGGAAGGCCGTCCGCTGCGGATCAAGGCCGGCTTCGACCCCACCGCGCCCGACCTGCACCTGGGCCATACGGTGCTGCTGAACAAGATGCGCCAGTTCCAGGACCTCGGCCACCAGGTCATTTTCCTGATCGGCGACTTCACCGGCATGATCGGCGACCCCTCCGGCAAGAGCCTGACCCGCAAGCCGCTCAGCCGCGACGACGTGCTGGCCAACGCCCGCACCTACGAGGAACAGGTGTTCAAGGTGCTGGACCGCAGCCGTACCGAAGTGCGCTTCAACTCGGAGTGGTTCGGCAAGATGGGCGCGGCCGACATGATCCGCCTGGCCGGCCAGCACACCGTGGCGCGCATGCTCGAGCGCGACGACTTCGCCAAGCGCTATGCGGCCCAGCAGTCCATCGCCATCCATGAGTTCCTCTACCCGTTGGTGCAGGGCTACGACTCGGTGGCCCTGGAGGCCGACGTCGAACTCGGCGGCACCGACCAGAAATTCAACCTGCTGATGGGCCGTGGCCTGCAGGAACACCACGGGCAGAAGCCGCAGGTGGTGCTGACCATGCCTCTGCTGGAAGGCCTGGACGGCGTCAACAAGATGTCCAAGTCGCTGGGCAACTACATTGGTATCAGCGAGCCGGCCATCGACATCGTCACCAAGACCATGAAGGTGGACGACACCCTGATGTGGCGCTGGATCGAGCTGCTGTCCTTCGACATCAGCCAGGCCGAAGCCGTGCAGCTGCGTGAGCAGGTGGGCAATGGCGGCCTGAACCCGCGCGTGGTCAAGCTGCGCCTGGCGCGTGAACTGGCGACCCGTTTCCACGACGCCGCGGCGGCCGAGCAGGCCATTGCAGGCTGGGAAGCAGCGGTGACCGGGCAGGGTGACATCACCCAGCTGCCGCTGCAGGACGTGGCGATTCCGGCCGAAGGCCTGCGTATCGCTGCGCTGCTGACTGCGGCCGGCCTGACCCCGAGCAATTCCGAAGCCAACCGCAAGCTCAAGGAGCGCGCGGTGAAGGTGGATGGCGAAGTGGTCGAAGACGGCCAGCAGGTGCTGCAGCCGGGCTTCGAAGGCCTGCTGCAGGTCGGCAAGCGTACTTTCGCCCGCGTGCGCCTGGTCGCTGCCTGAGACAAAGGAAGGGCCGGCGCAGCCGGCCCTTCCTTTGTAGAGTCGAGCCATGCTCGACTGCTCTTGCTCTTCGCGGCATGCCTCCAGGGGCGCGACGGATGAACGGATGCAACATCCGGTGAAAAAAATCGCCACACCCCCTTCACAAACGATGTGGATGGGGCCATACTTCTCCTCCCCCGTCGCAGGGGTCGCCACCAAGGGGCTTCAGCGACAACAGGGCGCCCACCACCGCCGAACGAGATGATCGAACGAAGGTGTTGACGGACTGAAAAAGTCTGGCATAATGGGCGGCTCGCTACGAAGGAAACTTCGCAGCACACGGGAACGGCGCTGAGGCCACTTCCCTCGATCTTTGAAAGTATGCGCAGGTATCTTGTGAAGGCGCCTGCAGGAAGGATGATTGTCCATCTTGCAGACGTTTGATCAAGCAACTATTAATTGTTTTA
>NZ_JCAFUS010000023.1:0-40709 GCF_059371555.1 Stenotrophomonas sp. YJH_SMC_10
CGCAGCCGCATCAAGGACACCGACTTCGCCAAGGAAACCGCCGAACTGACCCGCACCCAGATCCTGCAGCAGGCCGGTACGGCCATGCTGGCCCAGGCCAACCAGGTGCCGCAGGGCGTGCTCAGCCTGCTGCGCTGATCCACGGCAAGAAGGCGCCGCTACCGTCGGATCGAACCGACGGTAGCGGCAACCGGGAAGCCACGATGCACGAAGGCGCGGGCCATGCCCGGCCCGGGATCACTCCCGAACCGGCTTGGCATCGCCCGCTCCTGCGGACCTCTCTTTCAGCGCTGTACCTTTGACTGTACGTACCGGGCGGCTTCGTCTCCCCCCGATTGTCAGTAGCCTGATCCCTCCCCTGCATTGGGGGAGGGTTTTTTGCAGACCCCCGGCAGCCCGCGGTGAACCCACCCGCACCCTGCCCCAGGCCTCCTGCAACCCGCGTGCCAGAACCTGCGCCAGAGCATTGGCACGGCACGTGCATCAACGAAGTCCTCAAGACCCAGCGGCGCAGGCCGCTATTTTCGTTGACGACGGGCCACCGCACAGCGGCCAGGCCCGGATACCAGGAGAAACGACGTGGCAGACTTTGGATACGGTGGCATCGGCTCGGGACTGGACATTTCCAGCATCGTCAACCAGCTGGTCGCAGCTGACCGCAAGCCCGCCGACAATGCGCTGAACCTGCAGCAGTCCAAGGCCAAGATGCAGCTGTCGTCGATCGGCACCGTCACCGCGGCCTTCGACAAGCTGAAGACGGCGCTGACCGCACTGAAGGCCACCACCGCGTTCGACACGCGCACGGTGACCGCCAGCAAGGGCGGCGACAAGGGCACCGACGAGATCCTGACGGCGTCGGTCGCGCTGTATGACGTCGGCACCACCAAGGCGGCGGCCTCCAACGGCACGCACGTGGTCAACGTCACCTCGCTGGCCACCGCGCACAAGCTGATCGCCGACACTTCGGTACCCAAGACCGACACGTTTGCTGCCGGAACCTTGACGCTGACCGTCGGCGTGGGCGACAACGCCAAGACCATGAACGTGGAGGTGGAGGACGGCGACACGCTGACCACCATCCGCAACAAGATCGACGCGGCCGGCCGCAAGGAAGGCGTGCAGGCCACCCTGATCAGTTCCGGCGACAACCAGTACCTGTCGATCGCCCAGGAAAAGACCGGTGCCGCCAACGCGATCAAGCTCGAATACGCCGGCAGCGATGCCAAACTGGGCGGCCTGGTCAACAGCCTGAAGCAGAACACCGCCGCCGCCGATGCCGAGCTGACCATCGATGGCGTCAAGGTCGTCAGCGCCAGCAATACGGTGGCCGATGCGGTCCCGGGCCTGACCCTGAACCTGAAGATGCCGGGCACCAGCACGGTGACCATCAGCACCGACACTGCTGCGGCGACCAAGGTGATGCAGGAGTTCGTCACCGCGTACAACGCCGCACTGGCGGCCATCAATACCGAAACCAAGTACGACGCCAAGACCAAGGAAGCCTCCACGCTGACCGGCGATGCGCAGATGCGCGGCGCCACCAGCCAGCTGCGCTCGGTGATGTCGAGCGTGCTCAAGGACCTGGCCGGTGACAAGCTCGATGCCAAGGCGATCGGCCTGGACACCCGCGGCTACCCCAATGCCGACGGCACGCTGATCCTGGACACCACCAAGTTCGCCGCCGCCCTGGCCAGCCAGCCGGAGAAGATGCGCCAGGCGATCACCGGTGATACCGGCGGCGCCGGCAAGCTGTACACGCTGGTTGACGGTTATGTGAGCACCACGGTCGGCAAGGAAGGTGCCTTCGTTGCCCGCACCAAGGGCCTGAACACCACGCTGGACAACATCGACAAGCGCCGCAAGGACCTCGACACGCGCATAAAGAGCGTGGAAGAGCGCTACAAGAAGCAGTTCCTGGCGCTGGACAGCCTGATGGGCAAGCTGCAGCAGAGCAACACCGCGCTGCAGCAGCAGCTGGCCCAGTTGAACCGCTGACGGAACGTGCGCGGCACTCAAGTTTGCCGCGCCATGCACCGATAACGGACGCAACAGCAATCATCGCCGCGCCGTCGGCACCGGTCCCCGCGATCACCCGACGGCACCCCGCGCAAGGAGAATCACGAATGTACGGTTCCAGCCGTCAATATGCCGAGCAGTACCGCCAGGTGGGGGTGACCAGTGCGGTCGCCGATGCCGATCCGCACAAGCTGGTGGCGATGCTGCTGGCCGGCGCGCTGGAGCGCGTGCGCCGCGCCCTGGCCAGCCTTGAACGCGGTGACCAGGCCGGCAAGGGCAAGGCGATCGGCGAAGTCTGCGCGATCGTCGGCCACCTCAACGGCTCGCTGGACCACGAGGCCGGCGGCGAGATCGCCGGCAACCTGTCGGCGCTGTACGACTACGTGCTGCAGCGCCTGACCGAAGCCAACCTGCACAACGACCGCGCCGCGCTGGATGAATCGCTGCAGCTGCTGGGCGAGATCGACAGCGCCTGGAACGCGATCCCGCACGAACAGCGCCGCCCCGCCGCGGTGGCACCATGAGCCTGCACGCGCTGCATGCGCAGCTGGATGCCTTCGAGAAGGCGCTGGGCGATGATGCGCTCGACCGGGCCGACAGCCTGCTCGACGGCCACGACAGCACCCTGCACGCCCTGCTCAGCCAGCCGCTGACCGCGGCCGACCACGCGCCGCTGAGCGCCCTGTTCGAGCGCCAGCAGAGCCTGCTGGGCCTGCTGCGCCAGCGCCGCGACGCCGTAGCCGCGCAGATGAACGATGGCCAGCGCTCCCTTCGCGCCGCGCATGCCTACCTGCAGGCAGAATCGCTGGCATGACCCAGTTGCCGACCACGTCGCTGCACCACCCAGCCGAAAGCGAGCTGTTCGACGAAACGCTCAGCTGCGAACTGGCGCTGCCGGCCGAGTTCCAGGCAGGCAGCGCAGCCGGCCGCACCAGCAGTGCCGAAGGCCTACTGCGCAGCCTGGCACTGGTCGAGGACAGCCGCGTCGACGAGCACGACGAACGCAACGAAGCCAGCCTGCAGTTGCAGCGGCTGGAAGCCAAGCTGGACCTGGCGATGGTGCTGCTTGGCCGGCTGGTACGCCAGCAGGGCCAAGAACTGACGCTGCGCCCGGTGCGCTGGTCGCGGCGCGGCATCCGCCTGCAGCTGGGTCCGCGCAGCGGTGCCAGCCCCGGCCAGGCCGGAGTGGTGCGCCTGCAGCCCAGCGACTGGCTGCCCGACCACATCGACCTGCCGGTGGAGGTCGTCGCAGAAGCCGCCGACGGTAGCGGCGGGCACTTCCTGTGGCTGCGCTTCCAGCGCTTGGGCGACGGCCTGGAGATGGCGATGGAGCGGCACCTGTTCCGCCTGCACCGCCGCCAGGTGGCCGAGGCACGCCGCGCACGCTGAAACCCGCCCCCTTGGCGCTGCACGGCCGACCCTTGGCGCGCCCGTTCAGCTAAGTTAAGGTGGATGCCCCTACACGGATCTGCTGCGTGCCTGTGCGAGTTCTCATCGTCGACGATCACACCCTTGTCCGCGCCGGCCTGGCGCGGCTGCTGCAGGGGTTTGCCGACGTGCAGCTCGTCGCCGAGGCCAGCAACGCCGAACAGGCACTGCAGCTGTCCCTGCAGCACGCACCGGACGTGGTGCTGATGGACCTCTCGCTGCCGGGCCGCACCGGGCTGGAAGCGCTCAGCGACATCCGCCTGCGTGCCCCCGGTACCCGGGTGGTGATGATGACCATGCACGACGATGCCGCCCACGTGCGCGATGCGCTGGATCGTGGCGCGGTCGGGTTTGTGGTGAAGGACGCCGCACCGCAGGAACTGGAACTGGCACTGCGCGCCGCGCACGCCGGCCAGGTGTTCCTGAGCCCGCAGATCTCGGCCAAGATGCTGGCGCCGATGCTGGGCCGCGAGAAACCCACCGGCATCGCCGCACTCTCACCGCGCCAGCGCGAGATCCTGCGCCGCATCGGCAAGGGCGAGAGCAACAAGGAAATCGCCGCCGATCTCGGCATCAGCGTCAAGACGGTGGAAACCCATCGCGCGCGGATGATGGAATCGCTGGGCTGCCGCCGCGCCAATGACCTGCTGCTGCTGGCCGCGCGCCATCAGCACGAGCTCGAGTAAGCGCCGGTCCCGGGGTCAGCTCCCTTTCCCGTGGAAAAGGACCTGACCCTGCGACACCCTGCATCGGCGACGAAATCCCGTCACCCCGACATTCCCTGACAGTAATCCGTACCGCAGCCGCCGCGCGCCCACCGGCTTCGCCACGACGAATCAATGAGTTGGCGTCGCATTTCGTCAATTTCCCGCGCCGGTGTAGGGAATCCCCCTACACCCTGTCGGGAGTTCCACGAAATGCATCAGGAACCCCCCGATTCCGTCCTCGCCGGATGAAAAGCAAGATGCGTTCCACAAGGCGCCGGGGAGCGGTGCCGGGGAACCACGATGAAGGCTGCACTCTCGACCCAGCTGGGCCAGCAACTCCACCTCACCCCGCAACTGCTGCAGTCGATCCGGCTGCTGCAGCTCGATGGCCTGCACCTGGAGCAGGAAATCCAGCGCCTGCTGGACTCCAATCCGCTGCTGGAGATCGAAGAGGCCGAGGCCCCTGCTGCCGACGCCGCCGAAGCCAGCACTCCCACGATCGATACCGCCGCCTTTGACGAGCTGCCCGAGCCGTCGATGTGGGACGTGGCCGGCGCGAGCTGGCAGGACGGCGACGACGACCGCATGGCGCGCATCGCCGCCGGCGAGTCGACCGACCCGCAGCTGCGCGTGCTGCAGCGCCTGTCGCTGGACATGGACGATCGCCAGCTGGCGGTCGCCGCCTTCTGGCTGGACCAGTGCGACGAGGCAGGCTACCTGCAGGCGCCGCTGGCACAGCTGCAGCTGCTGGCCAGTGCCCAGTTCGACATCGCTGCCGACGGGGTGGAAGCCATCCGCCAGCAGCTGCTGCATGGCGAGCCCGCAGGCATGGCCGCCCAGGACCTGCGCGAAGGCCTGCAGGCGCAACTGCGCAGCCTGCACGGCGTCGTGCCGGCCCGCCACCTGGCCGCCCGCATTCTCGACGGCGCGCTCGAAGCGCTGGCCGCGCACGACTACCCCGCCCTCGCCCGCCTGCACGATGCCGAGATCGACGACGTCCGCGAGGCCGTGCGCCTGATCCTCTCGCTGCAGCCGCGCCCGGGCGACAGCCTGCTGCCCGAACGCAACGCGGTAGTGGTGCCGGACGTCGTCGCCTGGCACGCCGACGGGCAGTGGAAGGTCGCCCTGAACCCGGCCACCAGCCGTCGCGTGTCGATCAACAGCCAGTACGAACAGGTGCTGGCCGAAACCAGCGACGCCGCCCCGGCGCTGCGCGAGATGCTGCAGGAGGCGCGCTGGTTCAGCCGTGGCCTGTCGATGCGCTACGACACCCTGCTGCGTACGGCGCGGGTGATCGTCGAGCGCCAGGCCGCCTTCCTGGTGCGCGGCGAAGAGGCCATGGCGCCGTTGACCCTGAAGGAAGTGGCCGAGGAAATCGGCATGCATGAGTCCACCGTCTCGCGCATCACCACCGGCAAGTTCCTGCAGACCCCGCGCGGCACCTTCGAGCTGAAGCACTTCTTCGCCGTGCGCCTGGAGGGCGCCAGCGTCTCTGGCCAGGCGGTGAAGGCCATGGTCCGCCGCCTGATCGACGCCGAACCGGCCGGCCGCCCGCTGGCCGATGAGGCCATTGCCGGCCTGCTGTCGCGCCAGGGGGTGAACATTGCCCGCCGAACCGTCGCAAAATACCGAGAACAACTGGATATCGCCCCGGCCCGCGAACGGCGCCGGCTCAGCGCCAGGCAACCCCAGCTGGCCCGGGTGGGCTGAAAAGGATGTTGGACATGAACAAGCTCACGGTCCTGCTGGTCGATGACCACGAGGGCTTCATCAACGCGGCGATGCGCCACTTCCGCAAGATCGACTGGCTGCAGATCGTCGGCAGCGCCGGCAACGGCCTGGAAGCGATCGAGCGCTCGGAAACGCTGCGCCCGCAGGTGGTGCTGATGGATCTGGCCATGCCGGAAATGGGGGGCCTGCAGGCCACCCGCCTGATCAAGTCGCAGGACGATGCGCCGTACATCGTGATCGCCAGCCACTTCGACGACGCCGAGCACCGCGAACACGCGCTGCGCGCCGGCGCCGACAACTTTGTCAGCAAGCTGTCCTACATCCAGGAAGTCATGCCGATCCTGGAAGGCCTCAGGGAGGAACAGTCGTGAGCGAATCGCGCATCCTGGTGCTGGACAACGACGCCGTGCGCGCAGAGCGCACCGTTGCCCTGCTGGAATTCATGGACTTCAACCCGCGCTGGGTGTCCGACGCAGCCGACTTCGACCTGGGCCGCCAGCGCCAGAACGACTGGATGGCGGTGATCGTCGGCAGCCTGGACGACAGCGCTGCCAGTACCGCGCTGTACCACTGGCTGGGCGGCAGCAGCCTGCCGCCGCCGGTGCTGCTGGCCGACGGTGATGCCGCTGCCTTTGCCCAGCAGCACGGCCTGCACGAAGCCAACATCTGGCCGCTGGAAACGCCGCTGCGCCATGCGCAGATGGAGGCCCTGCTGCGCCGTGCCAGCCTCAAGCGCCTGGACGCCGAGCACCAGGCCGGTGCCGCGCAGGACCAGGGCCCTACCGGCAACGGCCCGGCGGTGACCGCGCTGCGCACCATGATCGAACAGGTCGCCGCGTTCGATACCACCGTGCTGGTGCTGGGTGAATCCGGTACCGGCAAGGAAGTGGTGTCACGCGCGATCCACCAGCGCTCGCCGCGCCGCGATGGCCCGTTCGTGGCAATCAACTGCGGCGCCATTCCGGCCGACCTGCTGGAAAGCGAACTGTTCGGCCACGAAAAGGGTGCCTTCACTGGCGCACTGACCGCGCGCAAGGGCCGTTTCGAAATGGCCGAGGGCGGCACGCTGCTGCTCGACGAAATCGGCGACATGAGCCTGCCGATGCAGGTGAAGCTGCTGCGCGTGCTGCAGGAACGCAGCTTCGAGCGCGTCGGTGGCAACCAGACCATCCGCTGCAACGTGCGCGTGGTGGCCGCGACCCACCGCGACCTGGAGACCCGCATCGCCGAGGGCAAGTTCCGCGAGGATCTGTTCTACCGCCTCAACGTGTTCCCGATCGAAGTGCCCGCGCTGCGCGAGCGCCGCGAGGACCTGCCGGCGCTGGTGGAAACCATCGCCGCGCAGCTGGCCCGCACCGGCCGTGGCGAAGTGCGCTTCACTGCCGAAGCGCTGCAGGCGCTGTCCAGCTACGAATGGCCGGGCAACGTGCGCGAGCTGACCAACCTTGTCGAGCGCCTGGCGGTGCTGCATCCGGGTGGCTCGGTGCGCGTACAGGACCTGCCGGCCCGCTATCGTGGCGACGCCGCACTGGCCGCGGTGGCCGCACCGGCACCGGCAGCACCGGTGGCCAGCGAAGACCGCCTGGACCTGCGCAGCTTCTCGTTCCACACCCCGGGCAGCGGCAACCAGCCGGCGCTGGAACACGGTATCGCCGTCAATCGCCCGGCGGCGCCGGCGGCACTGCCCGACGATGGCCTGGACCTGCGCAACCACATGGCCAACATCGAACTGGGCCTGATCAACGAAGCACTGGAACGCACCCAGGGCGTGGTCGCCCACGCCGCCCAGCTGCTTGGCCTGCGCCGCACCACCCTGGTGGAAAAGCTGCGCAAGTACGGCATCGAGCGCGAGCAGGCCGAGCTGGCCGGCTGAACCGCGGTATCAGCATGAAGGGGGCACGAACGCCTGGGCTTGCCCGGGCGTTGGTGTTTGTAGTGCCCGGGGTCAGATCCCTTTGCGCAGGAAACGGATCTGGCCCCGGACGTTCCGCGCACCGATGGCCACATCGGCCGCAGCTGCCGCAACCAGCGCCCCGCCCCCTACACCTTGCTGTTGACCGGCCAGAGCCATCGCCAGGGCCGTTTCGTCGACACCCAGCACGCGGGCCCCATCGCGCCGCGCCAGCGCCAGAATTCCGGCCGATGGACCCTGCAGCTATAGGCCAGAAAACCGACGCCGGTTAAATGGCGCCGCCAATGGGGTCAGAGCCCGTTGCGTTGCAACGGGATCCGACCCCGTGCCAACCAACGGTCGGCACCCACCATCAGTAGCAGGTTCCAACAGATCTCGGCCACCTGTCGAAGGCGGGGTGGGTCCGGTTGCGGGGTGTCCGCGGCATGGATGCCGCGGCCAAGCCCCCAAGGACGGGTTTACGGCGTCCCCGTAGCCGGACCCACCCCGCCATCCCTCAGTAGACCCGCTTCTGCTGTTGCTCCGGCTTCGGCCGTTGCCGTTGAGGTTGCCGGCCAGCGGCCGGCACTACCGCGGGGCGCGGGGTGCAACCCCGCACGCACATCCAACCTCCTCACGTCACTGAATCGAAAACCGGTTTCGGCACGGCACTTGCACTGGCTCTAGCAGACAACCCCATCCCTGTTTCTGGAACCGTTGCAGATGTCCCACTCCGTCACTTCGATCCTTTCGCAGATCCGCTCCTATCAGACCCAGATGGGACAGCCGGCGCTCAACCCGCTGGGCGAAACGCCGCGCAGCAATGCCCTGCCGGGCACGGTGCTGGACGCGCCGCAGGTGCAGCCGGCCAGCTTCACCGAAACCCTGCGTGGTGCGATTGCCGGCGTCAACGATGCGCAGCAGAAGTCCGGCGCCCTCGCCAAGGCCTTCGAAATGGGCGACCCCAGCGCCGACCTGGCCAAGGTGATGGTCGCTTCGCAGCAGTCCCAGATCGCCTTCCGCGCCACCGTGGAAGTCCGCAACCGTCTCGTCCAGGCTTACCAGGACGTGATGAACATGCCGCTGTAAGGAATAGAGACGCATGGCACTGACGCTCTCCAAGGACAGCCTGAACGCCGAGAAGGCCGGGCAGTGGTTCGACCGCCTGCAGAGTCTGCAGATCACCCGTCGGCTGGGCCTGATGGCAATGATCGCGGTGGCGGTGGCGGCAGGCCTGTCCGTGTTCTTCTGGTCGCAGAAGCCGGGCATGGTCCCGCTGTACACCGGCCTGGACCAGAAGGCGACGGCGGAAGCGACCGACCTGCTGCGCGCCGCGCAGATTCCGTTCGCACTCGACCCGGCCACCGGTGGCATCACCGTGCCGGAAAAGAACCTGCACGACGCTCGCCTGAAGCTGGCCGGCTCCGGCCTGACCGACAGCGGCAAGCTCGGCTTCGAGCTGATGGAGCGCGATCCCGGCTTCGGCGTCAGCCAGTTCGTGGAAAGTGCGCGTTACCAGCACGCACTGGAAACCGAGCTGTCGCGCACCATCAACACGCTGCGCCCGGTGCGTGATTCACGCGTGCACCTGGCCATTCCCAAGCCCAGCGCGTTCACCCGCCAGCGTGACGTGGCCAGCGCCTCGGTCACCCTGGAACTGCGTGGCGGCCAGCAGCTGGAACGCAGCCAGGTGGACGCCATCGTGCACATGGTCGCGGCCAGCATTCCGGACCTCGCGCCGGAACGGGTGACCGTGGTCGACCAGAGCGGGCGCATGCTCAGCATCACCGACCCGAACAGCGAAGCGGCGGTCAACGCCGCCCAGTTCGAGCAGGTGCGCCGCCAGGAAACCTCGTTCAACCAGCGCATCCGCGAGCTGCTGGAACCGATGACCGGCCCCGGCCGGGTCAATCCGGAAGTGAGCGTGGACATGGATTTCTCGGTGACCGAGGAAGCCCGTGAGCTCTACAACGGTGAACCGCAGAAGCTGCGCAGCGAGCAGATGAGCGAGAACACCACCAGCACCCCGGGCCCGCAGGGCGTGCCCGGCGCGACCAGCAACAGCCCGCCGGGCCAGCAGGCCGCACCGGCCACCGCGCAGGCCCCGACCGAAAGCAGCAAGAACGCCACCCGCAACTACGAGCTGGACCGCACCCTGCAGCACACCCGCCAGCCGGCCGGCCGCATCAAGCGCGTCTCGGTGGCGGTGCTGGTGGACAACGTGCCGCGTGCCGGTGCCAACGGCAAGATGAGCCCGCAGCCGCTGTCGGCTGCCGAACTGACCCGCGTCGAAGCGCTGGTCAAGCAGGCCGTCGGCTTCAACGCCGAGCGTGGCGACACCGTGTCGGTGATGAATGCCCCGTTCGTGCGCGAGACCACGCCTGAGGAAGGCCCGGCGTGGTGGGAGCTGCCGTGGGTGCACGATGCCGGCCGCATGCTGCTGGGCGCGGTGGTGGTGCTGGCGCTGCTGTTCGGCGTACTGCGCCCGGCGCTGCGCGCGATCACCGGCCAGAACAGGAAGGACGACCCGCAGGCACTGGAGCCGCACACCGCAGACGTGCAGCTGGTCGATGACGATGGCACCCCGCTGCCGGCGCTGGGCGCCGACCGGGCCAGCCTGGCCGGGCCGGACGCACTGGCCTTGCCGGTGGATTCTTATGAGGAACGACTGCGGATGGCGCGTGAAGCCGTGAAGACCGACTCCAAGCGCGTGGCCCAGGTGGTCAAGGGTTGGGTGGCCAATGACTGAGGCAGCCCTGACCGGCGTGCAGCGCGCCGCCGTACTGTTGCTTTCGCTGGGTGAGCTGGACGCGGCCGAAGTGCTGCGCCACATGGAACCCAAGGAAGTGCAGAAGATCGGCATCGCCATGGCCACGATGACCGACATCACCCGCGAGCAGGTGGAACGGGTGATGGACCAGTTCGGCCAGGAGCTGGGCTCGAAGACCTCGCTGGGCGTGGGCTCGGACGACTACATCCGCAACATGCTGGTGCAGGCGCTGGGCAGCGAGAAGGCCGGCAACCTGATCGACCGCATCCTGCTGGGCCGCAACACCACCGGCCTGGACGCGCTGAAGTGGATGGACCCGCGCGCGGTGGCCGACCTGGTGCGCAACGAGCACCCGCAGATCATCGCCATCGTGATGGCGCACCTGGAAACCGACCAGGCCGCCGACGCGCTGAAGCTGCTGCCCGATCGCACCCGCGTGGACGTGCTGCTGCGCATCGCCACCCTCGACGGCATCCCGCCGAACGCGCTCAATGAACTCAACGAGATCATGGAGCGCCAGTTCGCCGGCAACCAGAACCTGAAGTCGTCGAACATCGGTGGCGTGCAGTGCGCGGCCAACATCCTGAACTTCATGGACAGCGGCCAGGACCAGGCCATCCTGGGCGAGATCGCGCGCATCGATGCGCCGCTGAGCAACCGCATCCAGGACCTGATGTTCGTCTTCGACGATCTGGTCGACCTGGACGACCGCGAGATGCAGCTGGTGCTGCGCGAAGTCAGCGGCGAGCGCCTGGGCCTGGCCCTGCGCGGCGCCGATATCAAGGTGCGCGACAAGATCACCCGCAACATGTCGCAGCGCGCGGCCGAGATCCTGCTGGAAGACATGGAGGCCCGCGGACCGGTGCGCCTGTCCGACGTGGAAGGCGCGCAGCGCGAGATCCTGGCCATCGTCAAGCGCATGGCCGATGAAGGCACCGTCACCATCGGCGGCAGCGCGGAGGCCATGCTGTGAGCAACGTCGTGCGCTGGCTTGCCCCGGACCTGCTGGCCCAGCCCGAACCGGTGCTGGAGCAGGAGGACGCGTTCGAACTCACCGAGCAGGACCCGGAACACGAACCGGAGCCGCCGCTGCAGCTGCCGACCCTGGAGGAAATCCAGGCAATCCAGGACAGCGCCGAGAAGGAAGGATTCGATCAGGGCCATGCCGAAGGCTACGGCCAGGGCCAGGCCGAGGTGCGTCGCCTCGCCGCGCAGATCGAAGGCATCCTCGACAACTTCAGCCGGCCGCTGGTGCGGCTGGAGAACGAAGTGGTCGGCGCCCTTGGCGAACTGGCGGTGCGCATCGCCGGGGCGCTGGTCGGCCGCGCCTACGAGGCGGAGCCGGCACTGCTGGCGCAGCTGGTCGGCGAAGCGATCGACGCCGTGGGCGGCAGCACGCGCGAGGTGGAAGTGCGGCTGCATCCGGATGACATCGCCGCGCTCGCTCCGTTGCTGAACCTGTCGCCGGCGCAGCGCCTGGTACCGGATACCAGCCTCAGTCGTGGCGACCTGCGCGTGCACGCCGAAGCGGTGCGCATCGACGGTACCCTGGAGGCCCGCCTGCGCGGTGCGCTGGATGCGGTGATCCGCCAGACCGGAGCGACGGCATGAGCGCTGCACCGCAAACGACGCCGCCGCCGGCCGACTGGGCCGTGGCCCGCAACCTGCGCCTGGCCCGGCGCCTGGATGGCCTGCGCGTGGATACCGCGCATGGCCGTGGGCTGATCCGCGAGGGCGTGCTGCGCCGCGCGGTCGGCCTGACCCTGGAAGCGGTCGGCTGCGAGGCGCCGCTGGGCGCCAGCTGCAAGGTGGAAGTGGTCGATGGCGGCTGGGTCGATGCCGAAGTGGTCGGCTTCGCCGGCGAACGCACCTACCTGATGCCCAGCGCCGAACTGCATGGCCTGCTGCCCAATGCGCGGGTGGTGCCGTCGGCGCGCCGGGGCGGCGTGGAAGTGGGCGAAGGCCTGCTCGGCCGCGTCATCGACAGCGACGGCGTGCCGCTGGACGGCAAGGGGCCGATCCGCGCCGAAGGCCACGTCGGCATGGCCGGCGTGTCGATCAACCCGCTGGCGCGTGAACCGATCACCCAGCCGCTGGACGTGGGCGTGCGCGCGATCAACGCGCTGCTGCCGATCGGCCGCGGCCAGCGTGTCGGCCTGTTCGCCGGCTCCGGCGTCGGCAAGTCGACGCTGCTGGGCATGATGACCCGCTACACCGCCGCCGATGTGATCGTGGTCGGCCTGATCGGTGAACGTGGCCGCGAAGTTCGCGACTTCGTCGAGACCACGCTGGGCGAGGAAGGCCTGCGCCGCGCGGTGGTGGTGGCCAGCCCTGCCGACCGGCCACCGTTGGCGCGCCTGCACGGTGCCTACCGTGCCACCGCCATCGCCGAGTGGTTCCGCGACCAGGGCCTGAACGTGCTGCTGCTGATGGACTCGCTGACCCGCTTTGCGCAGGCGCAGCGCGAGATCGGGCTGTCGGTTGGCGAACCGCCGACCACCCGCGGCTACCCGCCGTCGGTGTTCGCCAAGCTGCCGGCGCTGGTCGAGCGCGCCGGCAACGGCGCAAAGGGCCGCGGCTCGATCACCGCGTTCTACACCGTACTGACCGAAGGCGATGATCCACAGGACCCGATCGCCGACGCCGCGCGCGCGATCCTCGATGGCCACATCCTGCTTTCGCGCCGCGTGGCCGACAGCGGCCTGTACCCGGCCATCGACGTCGAATCGTCGGTCAGCCGCGTGGTCACGGAAATCGCCGACGAGCCGTGGCGCCTGCGCATCCGCAAGCTGAAGCGACTGGTCTCGGCCTACTCGGCCAACCGGGACCTGATCGCGATCGGTGCCTACCAGCGCGGCAACGACGCGGCCACCGACGAAGCCCTGGAACGCTGGCCGGAAATCATGGAGTTCCTCGGCCAGGACGTTGCCAAGGCCGCAGATCTCCCGCACAGCCAGGCGGCGCTGCAGCGCCTGGTGGAACAAGAGAGTTAAGCCATGAACCAGTCCAAGCGCATCGATCCCCTGCTCAAGCGGGCCCAGGAACACGAGGACGCGGTCGCCCGCGACCTGGCCGAACGCCAGCGCGTGCTCGACACCCATCTGTCGCGCCTGGACGAACTGCGCCGCTATGCCGAGGAGTACGCCAACGCCCAGATGGCAGCGACCAGCCCGGCACAGCTGCTGAACCGCCGCGCCTTCCTTGATCGCCTGGACAGTGCGGTCGAGCAGCAGCAGGCCACGGTCAACGGCAACCGCGAAAAGGTGGAGGCCGAGCGCGCGCGCCTGATCCTGGCCAGCCGTGACAAGGCGGTGCTGGAGCAGCTGGCCGCCAGCTACCGCGCGCAGGAAAAGGTGGTGACCGACCGCCGCGACCAGCGCGAGATGGACGATATCGGTGCGCGGCGTGCGCGCCTGGTGCAGGCCGAAGACCAGGACGGCACCGAGCAGGGAGGCCGCCCGTGATGCCCGCTCCGCTCGCCAGCAGCGCCAACACCGCCACGCCAGCCGCCAGCAACAGCGCCGCGCGTACCCCGCGCAGCGAAGGCGGCAAGGACTTCAGCCAACTGCTGCAGGGTGGCGCACCCTCTTCGCCTGCGCCTGCCGGCGGCGCCACGACGCCGACGCCGACGCCATCCACGCCCAGCCAGCCATCGACCGCCGACAGCCATGGCCAGGCACCGGGCGAACGCAACGCAGACGGCGAAGCGGCAACCGCTGAAACGTCGCCGCTGCCGCCCGTTGCCGTGACCCCGGCTGGAGCCGGCACCGACAAGGACAAGCCTGCCGCAACCGAGGACGCCCCGTGGCCACCGCTCGGCCTGGCCGGCCTGGTGCTGGCGATGCCGACGCCCGTGGATCCGGCCGCCGCCCTGCCGACCACCGCTGCGCCATCGCTGGCCAGCGACGGTAGCGCGCTGCCCGCTCCCCCTGCCGCGAACACGGCACTGCCTGCAGCCGCGCCGGCAGCGGCAAGCGCAGCGCCAGTGGCGGCCGACGGCAAACCGGCGCCCACCAACGCTGACGACGCCACCGCACTGCCCCTGCCGGAGATGATCCTGCCCGGCAAGCGCAGCGAGCGCGCCGAAGGCAGCGACGTGGCCGCCGTTGGCGACCGCGCCAGTGCGCCGCTGCTGCACGCACCGCCAGCGGCCGCCGTGCAGGACCTGAAGGCCGCACTCGCCACCGGCACCGCGATCTTCAATGGCGAACCGACGCCCAAGCCCGTGCTCGGCGACGAGGGCTTCGATCAGGCCATCGGCGCACGTCTGGGCTGGCTGGCCGACCAGAAGATCGGCCACGCCCACATTCGCCTGAGCCCGGACGACCTGGGCCCGGTCGACGTGCGCCTGCAGTTGAACGGCGACAAGGTGCATGCCAGCTTCAGCAGCCCGCACGTGGACGTGCGGCAGGCACTGGAAAGCAGCCTTCCGCGGCTGCGCGAGCTGCTGGGCGAACAGGGCTTCCAGCTGGCCCACGCCGACGTCGGCCACCAAGCACCGGGCGGTGACGGCAATGCGTCGGGCCAGCCCGGTGGCGGCAGCATGAGCGGCGACGGAGAACCGACGCCGGGCGACGCCAGCGTGTCGGCCGCGCAGTTGATCCGCCAGCGCGGCTTGCTGGACGCCTACGCCTGACAGGCGTGCCAACCAAGGTTGGCACCCACCAGCGCTGGGCGGTTGGCACCCGCCCGGGCACCCTGCACTAGCGCCAGCGAGGATCGGCACCCTCCCGTCCGCGCCTCCGACGGAATTCCGTCGCACCCGACTGCCCCGCCTTCGGCACACCCCTTGCATATCCCGGTGAAGCAACCCTCAGGAGCTTCACCCCGTGGCCGCAGCCGCTGACAAAACCAAGAAGACCGCCGAGAAGGACAAGGCCGCCAAGCCGCGCAGTCCGATCCTGATCACCGCACTGGTGGCCGTACTGGCTGCCGCTGCCGCTGGTGGCGGCGTGTGGTTCTTCACCCAGTCCAAGCACGAAGAGAAGACCGCGCAGGCGCCGAAGAAGAGCGCGACCCCGGCCCCGGCGCAGTACTTCGCGCTGGACCCGGCGTTCGTGGTCAACCTCAATGGCCCGGTCGACGGCCCGCGCTACCTGCAGCTGGAGGTCCAGCTGATGACCCGCGACCCGGCCGCATTGGAAGCGATCAAGACCCATGCCCCGGCCATCCGCGCGCGCCTGTTGATGCTGTTCTCGCAGGTCAGCCCGGACCAGATCGCCGATGTCGCCGGCAAGCAGAAGCTGCAGGCCAGTTCGCTGGCCGAGGTGCAGAAGGTGCTCAAGGCCGAGACCGGCAGCAACGGCGCCGACGATCTGCTGTTCACCAGCTTCGTGACCCAGTAAGGGCCCACCGATGAATGATCTGCTGTCCCAGGACGAGATCGATGCCCTGCTCCACGGCGTGGACAGTGGCGCGGTCGAGACCGATGCGGAACCCCCGTCAGGCGAAGCGCGTTCGTACGACTTCGCCAGCCAGGACCGCATCATCCGTGGTCGCATGCCGACCCTGGAAATGGTCCACGAGCGCTTCGCGCGCCTGTGGCGGATCGGCCTGTTCAACCTGATCCGGCGCTCGGCCGAGCTGTCGGTGCGCGGCATCGAACTGATCAAGTTCAACGACTACATGCACTCGCTGTATGTGCCGACCAACCTGAACCTGATCCGCTTCAAGCCACTGCGCGGTACCGGCCTGATCGTGTTCGAGCCGACCCTGGTGTTCGCCATCGTCGACAACTTCTTCGGCGGCGACGGGCGCTACCCCACCCGCATCGAGGGCCGCGAGTTCACCGCCACCGAAATGCGGGTGATCCACCTGCTGCTGAAGCAGACCTTCGCCGATCTGCGCGAAGCGTGGGCACCGGTGATGGACGTCGACTTCGAGTACATCAACTCGGAGATCAACCCGCATTTCGCCAACATCGTGACCCCGCGCGAATACGTGGTGGTGTGCCGCCTGCACGTCGAGCTCGACGGCGGCGGCGGTGACATCCACGTCACCCTGCCCTATTCGATGCTGGAACCGATCCGCGAACTGCTCGATGCCGGCATCCAGAGCGACCGCAACGACCGCGACGAGAGCTGGGGCAAGACCCTGCGCGAGCAGCTCAACATCGCCGAAGTCACCCTGTCTAGCGTACTGGCCAGCAAGCGCATGACCCTGCGCGACCTGACCCAGCTGAAGGTCGGCGACATCCTGCCGATCGAGCTGAGCCCGCAGGTGCCGCTGTGCGTGGAGAACATTCCGGTGTTCACCGGCGAGTTCGGCATCGCCAACGGCATGAACGCCGTGAAGATCACCGCTACCCATCCGCCGGGCACCCGCCCGCGCGTACCCGTCATCCAGGAAGACCCGCAATGAACGATATCGACGCCCTCGAACCGACCCCGGCCCAGTTCAGCAGCCTGCAGGCCGACGAGGCCAACGGTCCGGACCTGAACCTGGACGTGATCCTCGATGTGCCGGTGACCCTGTCGCTGGAAGTCGGTCGTGCCCGCCTGCCGATCCGCAACCTGCTGCAGCTCAACCAGGGCTCGGTGGTGGAACTGGAACGCGGCGCCGGCGAATCGCTGGACGTGTTCGTCAACGGCACCCTGATCGCACACGGCGAAGTGGTGGTGATCAACGACCGCTTCGGCGTGCGCCTGACCGACGTGGTCAGCCCGAGCGAGCGGATCCGGAGACTGCGTTGAGCCTGCTGGCCTCCACCCTGCTGGCGGTCGGCAAGACCGCCGCCCCGATCGGTCCGCAGGTCGGCCAGCATGCGGCCGCCGCACCCAGCCTATTCGGCGCGGTGCTGGCGCTGCTGGCAGTGCTGGCGCTGGTGATCGGCCTGGGCTGGCTGCTCAAGCGCATGCCAGGCAGCGGCTTCCGCCCGGCCGAAGGCATGAAGCTGGTGGCCAGCCTCAGCGTCGGCGCCAAGGAGCGGGTGGTAGTGGTGGAGGTCAATGGCCAGCAACTGCTGCTGGGCGTCACCGCCGGCGGCATCAACACCCTGCATGCCCTGCCCGAACCGCTGCCGCCGCCGGCACCGGTGCGCGTGCCGGACTTCAAGAACCTGCCGAATTTCGCCCAGCTGCTGCAGCAGCGGCTGCGCAAGGATCCCTGACATGCGTGTCACCCGTACCCGTCTTGCCACCCTGATGCCGTGGCTGCTGTTGCTTGCCCTGTGCCTGTTGCCGGCGCTGGCGTTCGCCGCGCCCGGTGCCCCGGCCACCCCGCTGCCGGACGTCAATGTCGGCAAGATCGGCGGCCAGCCGGTCAGCCTGCCGCTGCAGACCCTGCTGCTGATGACGGCGATCACCCTGATCCCGTCGATGCTGCTGGTGCTGACCTCGTTCACCCGCATCATCATCGTGCTGGGCCTGCTGCGCCAGGCGCTGGGTACCGGCCAGACGCCGTCCAACCAGGTGCTGCTGGGCCTGGCCCTGTTCCTCACCGCGATGGTGATGATGCCAACCTGGGACAAGGCGTGGAGCGCGGGCATGGCGCCCTACCTCAACGGCGACATCGACTTCCAGACCGCCTGGACGCTGACCACGCAGCCCCTGCGCGGGTTCATGCTGGCGCAGATCCGCGAGACCGACCTGATGACCTTCGCCGGCATCGCCGGGCATGGCACCTACGCCAGCCCCGACGCGATCCCGTTCCCGGTGCTGGTCGCCTCGTTCGTCACCAGCGAACTGAAGACCGCCTTCGAGATCGGCTTCCTGATCTTCATCCCGTTCGTGATCATCGATCTGGTTGTCGCCAGCGTGCTGATGTCGATGGGCATGATGATGCTGTCGCCGATGCTGGTGTCGGCGCCGTTCAAGATCCTGCTGTTCGTGCTGGTCGATGGCTGGGTGCTGACCGTGGGCACGTTGGCGGCCAGCTTCAATCCGGCCTGATATCCCCCACAAAGCGCCGTCGAGCATGGCTCGACGCTGCACAAGCAGATGGAACCCGAATGTCTCCCGAACTTGCCTTGACCGAACTGCGTGGCGGCCTGATCACCGTGCTGTGGGTCGCCGGCCCGCTGCTGCTCACCGTGCTGGTGGTGGGCGTGGTGGTGGGCGTGGTGCAGGCCGCGACCCAGCTCAATGAACCGACCATTGCCTTCGTCGCCAAAGCGGCAGCGCTGACCGCGGTGCTGTTCGCGCTGGGCAGCCTGCTGATCGGCCACCTGGTTGAATTCACCACGCTGCTGTTCCAGCGCATTCCACACCTGATCGGCTAGGGCACGCGCTTCGATGGACGCCGCGACACAGATGGCGGCCGACGGCCTGCAGGCCTTCGGCATGATCGGCACGGTGCTGTGGACCATGCTGCGCATCGGCGCAGTGGCCATGGCCATGCCCATGGTCGGCACGCGTGCGGTGCCATCGCGGGTGCGCGTGGTGCTGGCCGGCACCCTGGCCATCGCACTGGCCCCGCTGCTGCCCCCGGTACCGGACTGGACCGGCTTCGACGCGGCTACGGTGCTGACCATTGCCCGTGAACTGGCCATCGGCGTATCCATCGGCTTCATGCTGCGGCTGGTGTTCGAAGCCGGCGCGATGGCCGGCGAACTGATCGCACAGGGCACCGGCCTGGCCTTCGCGCAGATGAGCGATCCACTGCGCGGAGGAACCTCCGGCGTGATCGGACAGTGGTTCTACCTGCTGTTCGGCCTGCTGTTCTTCACCGCCAACGGCCACCTGGCGTTGATCTCGCTGCTGGTGGACAGCTATCGCGCGCTGCCGATTGGCGCCCCGCTGCCGGACCCGCATGCCTTCTTCAGCATCGCCCCCACCTTCCTGCTGACCGTGCTGCGCGGCGCGCTGAGCCTGGCCATTCCGCTGACCGTGGCGATGCTGGCGGTGAACCTGGCCTTCGGCGTGCTGGCGCGTGCCGCCCCGGCATTGAACCCGATCCAGCTGGGCCTGCCGGTCTCGCTGCTGCTGGGCCTGTTCCTGCTGGCCCTGCTGGCCGGGGAAATGGGGCCGCCGGTGCAGCGACTGTTCGACGCCGCCTTCCAGGCTGCGGACGCGGTCACACACTGACCCGGTCATCACGAATTGCCGCTTGAAGTCCCCCCCGGTCTGCGCGTTAGAGTGAATGCGCGGCAACCGGGGGGATGCCGCACCTGGCCGGCGCCCGTCCGCGTCGGCCTGCCTCATGCATGCCCCACCGTAGTTTCCGTCGACAGGCAGGTCCGGGAGACTGACGAATGCTGGTAGGCACGTACAACCCGTGGCTGGTGGCGATCTCACTGCTGGTTGCCGTGATGGCGTCGTACACGGCGCTGGCGATGGCCGGACGCACGGTCACCGCCCCCGGCAAGGGCGCGGCCTGGTGGTGGCGCCTGGGCGGCGGCTTTGCCATGGGCCTGGGCATCTGGTCGATGCACTTCATCGGCATGCTGGCCTTCGACCTGCCCATTCCACTGGGCTACGACCTGCCCATCACCCTGCTCTCGCTGGCGCTGGCGATCGCCTCGTCGGTGTTCGCACTGTGGCTGGTTTCGCTGCGCACCCTGCCCCATCCGCGATTGGCCGGTGGTGCTCTGCTGATGGGCACCGGCATTGCCGGCATGCACTACGTCGGCATGGCGGCGATGCGCATGCAGCCGGGAATCGACTACGACCCGGGCTGGCTGCTGCTCTCCCTGGTGGTGGCGGTGGCCGCGTCGTGGACCGCGCTGTACGTGGCGTTCCGCCTGCGCGCGCAGCGCACCCGCGTCGGTGACCGGTTGGCAGCCGCGGGCCTGCTCGGCCTGGCCATCGTCGGCATGCACTACACCGGCATGGCCGCCGCGCGTTTCCCGGAAGGCAGCATCTGCGGCGCGGCGGTCGGCGATGGCCTGCAGAGCGAGTGGCTGGCGATGCTGGTGGTGGTGCTGACGGTCGCGATCCTGGCGGTAGTGCTGGTGGTTTCATGGCTGGACCAGCGGGTGGAGGCGCAGCTGCTGCGGCTGCGCAACTCGATGCTGAGCACCTCGTTGACCGATGCCCAGCAGGAACTGACCCAGGCCGCGCTGCACGATCCACTGACCCGCCTGCCCAACCGCCTGCTGCTGCAGCGGCGCATCGTGCAGGCACTGGCCGAAGCCGAACAGGGCGGCAACCGCTTTGCGGTGATGTTCATGGACCTGGATGGCTTCAAGCAGGTCAATGATGCCTACGGTCATCAGGCCGGCGACGCGCTGCTGGTGGCGGTGGCCGAGCGTACCCGGCAGCTGCTGCGGCCCAACGACATGCTGGCCCGCCTGGGCGGCGACGAGTTCGTGCTGGTGGTGCGCATCGAGCACGACGAAGACCTGCCGACCCTGGCCCGGCGCATCCTGCAGGCGGTGGGCAGCGGTCCGCTGCTGCAGGACAACGAACTGCAGGTGACCGCCAGCATCGGCGTGGCGATCTGCCCGGACCACGCCGCCAGCGAGCGCCAGTTGATGGCCTTCGCCGACGCGGCGATGTACCAGGCCAAGGAGTCCGGTCGCAACGCCTTCGTGCTCTTCGCCGACTGGATGAACGACAGTGCCGAACAGCAGTTCCGGCTGCTGGCCGACCTGCGCCGGGCCATTGGCAGCGAGCAGTTGTTCCTGCACTACCAGCCCAAGATCCGCGTGGCCACGCAGAAGGTGGCGGGTGCCGAGGCGCTGATCCGCTGGAAGCATCCGGAGCATGGGCTGATTCCGCCGGACCGTTTCATCCGGCTGGCCGAGCGCAGCGGCGCGATCAACGAGATCGGCCGCTGGGCGCTGGACCAGGCCTGCCGCCAGCTGCGCCACTGGCACGATGCCGGCCACGAAGGCTGGTCGATATCGGTGAACCTGTCGCCAGTGCAGTTCGGCTCGCCCCACCTGCTGCGCGACGTGCGCGAGGTGATCGAGCGCCATCGCATTCCCGCGCGCCACCTGGTGCTGGAGATCACCGAAAGCACGGTGATGCGCGACACCGACACCAGCCTGCGCCTGCTGCAGGCGCTGTCGGCGCTGGGCGTGGGCATCTCCATCGATGATTTCGGGACCGGCTATTCCAGCCTGCTGTACCTGAAGCGGCTGCCGGCCACCGAGATCAAGATCGACCACGCCTTCGTGCGCGACCTGGAACACAGTGCCGAGGACGTGGTGATCGTCTCGGCGATCGTGGCGCTGGGCCACGCGCTGGACATGGACATCGTCGCCGAGGGCGTGGAGACCGCCGCGCAGCGCGCCTACCTGGAGCGCCTGGGCTGCGACTTCCTGCAGGGCTACCTGCTCGGCCGCCCGGTCGACGCGGCACGCTTCATGCAGCTGCACGACCTGCCACGGCCGCGGGTGGAACTGGCGCAGAGCCCGCCGCCGCAATACCCGCCCGGCTGACACCGGGCCACGCGCGCCCGCCATCACGGAACGATCCCTGCGGCACTCCCCTGTAGAGCCGAGCTCATGCCCGGCTGTGCTTCGCGCCTGGCCCCAACCGTAGCCGAGCGTGGGCTCGGCTCTACAGAACGGGCCGTCGGTAGATCCACGCCATGCGTGGAACGGTTCTTGCACGCACCCCGGCATCCCCTGCCGCAGTGCCCGTGATGTCCGAGAACGAATCCGCCGGCGAAAAGACCGAACAACCCACCGAAAAACGCCTGCGCGATGCCCGTGAACAGGGCAACCTGCCGCGCTCGCGCGAACTTGGCACCGCCGCCGTGTTCGGCGCCGGCGTGCTGGCGGTGATGGCCATGAGCGGCTCGATCGGCCGTGGCGCCAGTGCCTGGATGAAGCACGCGCTCAGCCCGGAACAGAGCCTGCGGCAGAACCCGAAGGAACTGTTCGGCCACTTCGGCGACCTGCTGCTGCAGTTCATGCTGGTGATCGCACCGCTGGTGCTGGTCTGCCTGCTGGCCAGCTTCGTCGCCCCGCTGGTGATGGGCGGCCTGCGCTGGTCGCAGAAGGCGCTGCTGCCCGACATCAACCGCATGAACCCGATGAGCGGGGTCAAGCGCCTGTATGGGCCCGAGGCGATTGCCGAGTTCACCAAATCGCTGCTGCGCGTGGCCTTCGTCGGCGTCGCCGCCGGGCTGGTGGTCTGGACCGGCTTCGACACCCTGCGCGGGCTGATCCACCACCCGCTGGAGACGGCCATCACCGACGGCCTCGGCTTCACCCTGCGCCTGCTGCTGGCCACCGCCGGCGCGATGCTGGTGCTGGCCGCCATCGATGCGCCGTACCAGCGCTGGAACTGGATGCGCAAGCTGAAGATGACCCGTGAAGAGCTGCGCCGGGAAATGAAGGAAAGCGAGGGCAGCCCCGAGGTCAAGGGCCGCATCCGCCAGCTGCAGCAGCAGATGGCCAACCGCCGGATGATGGAAGCGGTGCCCACGGCGGACGTGGTGGTGGTCAACCCCACCCACTACGCGGTGGCCCTGAAGTACGAGGGCGGCGCCATGAACGCCCCCACCGTGGTCGCCCTGGGCGTGGACGAGACCGCCCTGCGCATCCGTGAAGTGGCCGACGGCAACAAGGTGGCGATCGTCTCTGCCCCGCCTTTGGCACGCGCCTTGTATCGGGAAGGCCAACTCGGAAAGGAAATCCCCGTGAGACTGTATTCGGCCGTCGCCCAGGTCCTGTCCTACGTCTACCAGCTGCGCGCCTGGCGCACTGGCCCGATGCCGGACGCCCCGCACATCCAGGTGGATGAATTCGGCAAGGGAGGCCGCCCGTGAGCGCCCAGCCCTCCGCCGGTTTCAACACCCGCCGCGCCCTGGAAATGATCCGCCAGGGCCTTGGCGCGCCGCTGATCGTGCTGGCCCTGTTGGCCATGGTCGTGGTGCCGCTGGCCGCGCCGGTGCTCGATGCGCTGTTCACCTTCAACATCGCCATCTCGCTGATGGTGCTGCTGGCGGTGGTCTACGTGAAGCGCCCGCTGGACTTCACCATCTTCCCGATCGTGCTGCTGATCACCACCATGCTGCGGCTGGCGCTGAACGTGGCCTCCACCCGCGTGATCCTGCTGAACGGCCAGAACGGCCACGATGCCGCGGGCAAGGTCATCGCCGCCTTCGGTGAATTCGTGATCGGCGGCAACTACGCGGTCGGCATCGTGGTGTTCGCGATCCTGACCATCATCAACTTCGTGGTGATCACCAAGGGCGCCGGCCGTGTCTCGGAAGTGACCGCGCGCTTCATCCTGGACGCGATGCCCGGCAAGCAGATGGCGATCGACGCCGACCTCAACGCCGGTTTGCTGACGCGTGAAGAAGCCAAGCTGCGCCGCGAGGAAGTCCGCGAGGAAGCCGACTTCTACGGTGCGATGGACGGCGCCAGCAAATTCATCCGCGGCGACGCCATCGCCGGCATCCTGATCCTGTTCATCAATATGCTCGGCGGCCTGGCCGTGGGCGTGCTGCAGCATGGCATGCCGTTCGGCGAGGCCGCTGCGACCTACACCCTGCTGTCGATCGGTGACGGCCTGGTGGCGCAGCTGCCGGCCCTGCTGGTCTCCAGCGCGGTGGCGATGCTGGTCACCCGCGCCTCGCGCTCGCAGGACATGGCCCAGGCCATGACCGGACAGGTGTTCGGCCAGTACCGCGCGCTGGCGATCACCGCCGGCATCATCGGCCTGGTCGGCCTGGTGCCGGGCATGCCCAACGTCGCTTTCCTGACGCTGGCCTCGATCCTCGGCTTCATCGCCTGGAAGCTGTATCGCAAGACCAAGGCACCGGCCGCCGATGCGACAGGCAGTGGCACCGATGCCGCCGCGCTCACTGCGCTCGGGCGCCCGGCCGCCGCCGCCCCCACTGCCGAGCTGAGCTGGGACGAACTGCGACCGGTCGATCCGCTGGGCCTGGAGGTCGGCTACCGGCTGATTCCGCTGGTGGACAGCAACCAGGGCGGCGAACTGATGGCGCGCATCAAGGGGGTGCGCCGCAAGCTCACCCAGGATGTCGGCTTCCTGATTCCATCGGTGCACATCCGCGACAACCTGGAACTGCCCGCCAACGGCTACCGGGTGCTGGTACACGGCGTGCCGGTGGCCACCGCCGAAATCCACCCGGACCGCGAGCTGGCACTGGATCCGGGCAGCGCGCTGGGCACCCTGGAGGGCATCGCCGGCAAGGACCCCGCGTTCGGCCTGGATGCCACCTGGATCCAGCCGCACCAGCGCGCCCAGGCCGAAACGCTGGGCTACACCGTGGTCGATCCGGCCACCGTGGTCGCCACGCACCTCTCGCACCTGATCCGCGAGCACGCGCCGGAACTGCTCGGCCACGAGGAAGTGCAGCACCTGCTGGCCAACCTGGCCAAGAACGCACCCAAGCTCGTCGAAGATCTGACGCCCAAGGCGCTGCCGCTGTCGGCGGTGGTGCGCGTGCTGCAGAACCTGCTGGTCGAGCGCATTCCGATCCGCCAGCTGCGCAAGATCGCCGAAGCGCTGGTCGAACACGCGCCCAGCAGCCAGGACCCGGCCGTGCTGACCGCCGCCGTGCGCACCGCACTGGGCCGCTTCATCGTGCAGGAGATCGCCGGAATGTCGGCGGAGCTGCCGGTGTTCACCCTCAACCCGCAATTGGAACGTGTCTTGCAGGAGTCCACGCAGGGCAACGGCGCCGCGCTGGAACCCGGACTCGCTGAGCGACTGCACCAGAGCCTGGCCGAATGTGTCAGCAAGCAGGAAGCCCGCAACGAGCCCGCGGTCGTGCTGGTACCCGGCCCGGTGCGCGCCGCGCTGGCCCGCCTGGTCCGCCACAGCGTTCCGTCGCTGTCGGTCCTGGCCTACAGCGAGGTGCCGGAAGACAAGCGCCTGAAGCTGGTCGGAACGATCAGCTGACGCCGGGCTCCGACGCGCCAGAAAACAGACACCACTTTCGAACCAACGCAACAGACCGATACCAAGGGGAACCCGCACCGTGCAGACCACCGATCACCCGAGTTCCCCGACCGCCACCCCGCCGTCTTCGCCTCGTGACCACAGCATGAAAATCAAACGATTCGTCGCCGCCGACATGCGCTCGGCCATGAACCTGGTGCGCAAGGAACACGGTCCTGACGCCGTGATCCTGTCCAACCGCCGGATCGAGGAAGGCATCGAGATCGTCGCCGCCGCCAACTATGACGAGAGCGCCGTGCAGCGTGCACTGGAAGCCTCGCGCCGTGACGTCGCACCGCCGCCGGCAGCCAAGCCGCGCACCGCCGCCGACGCGGTGATCGCCGCCGTCACCCGCCGCCGCAGTGCCACCCCGGCGCCGGAACCGGTCGCCGCCACCACCTCGGCGGTGGCCGCCCTCGCCCGCGCCGCCGTCGGCGCCACTGGCCGCACGCTGGACAGCGCCGACGAGATCGTGCCGACCCGTGGCAGCACCGGCTTTGCCGCCACCCTGGCGCGTGCCACCGTCAACGAACCGGCACTGCCGGAGCAGATCTTCGCGCCGTTCGCCGAGGCCATCGTCGCACCGGCCGCGGCTGTGCCGGCCAACCGCGCCCGCTTCCCGATCGATCCGCCGCACGAAGCGCATCACGAAAGCGTGGCGCCGGCGCTGCAGCCGCCGCCGCTGCCGACCGCTGCCGTCGCCGACGCGCAGCCGGCCAGCGCCGCCACCGAACCCGCATTGGCCGATGCCATCGTCGAAGCCGCGCCGGCGCCCACCCTGGCCCCGGCCCCGGTGCTGACGGTGGTCGCCCAGGACGACGCCGAGATCCGCCAGCTGCGCCAGGAAGTGGCCGGCATGCGCCAGGTGATCGAGCGCGAGATGAACCGCTTCACCGACGAGCGCCTGCGCGGCTGCCCGGTGCGCGCCACCGCGCTGGACCTGATGGACGAGTACGGCTTCGACGCCGGCCTGGCCCGCGACGTGGCCATGCAGATTCCGCTGGAAACCGAAGCCCACCGCGGCCGCGGCCTGATGCTGGGGCTGATCTCGCGCAAGCTGCCGATCGCCCCGGTCGACCCGCTGGAAGAAGGCGGCGTGATCGCCCTCGTGGGCCCGACCGGCGCCGGCAAGACCACCACCATCGCCAAGCTGGCCTCGCGCTTCGCCGAGAAGCATGCGCCGCGTGACGTGGCCCTGGTCACCACCGACACCACCCGCATCGGCGCCCGCGAGCAGCTGTATGGCTACGGCCGCCAGCTCGGTATCGCCGTGCACGAGGCCAACAGCGGCACTGACCTGGACCAGCTGCTGGAACGCCTGAAGGACTACAAGCTGGTGCTGATCGATACCGCCGGCCTGGGCCCGCGCGACCGCGCGCTGGCCGCCCAGCTGCAGTGGCTGCGCGCCGCGCGCCAGGTCCGCACCCTGCTGGTGCTGCCGGCCAACACCAGCTTCGGCGACATGGACGAGGTGGTCCGCCGCTTCGGCGCCGCCAACCTGCAGGGCCTGGTGCTGAGCAAGCTGGACGAGACCGGCCGCTTCGGCAACGCCCTGTCGGTGGCCGTGGACCACGCCCTGCCGATCACCTGGGTGACCGATGGGCAGGACGTTCCGGAGGACCTGCACCGGGCCAGTGCAGCCAATCTTGTACTTCGCCTTGAAGATTTGCGCCGAGCGGCCGATATGCCCTGCAACCCGGAGTTGAACCATGCCGTCGCGTGAGTACGCCAAGCTGACCAAGACCTTCCCGCTGTCGGCCACCCGCAGCGAGCCGCTCGGCCCTGTGCGCACCATTGCCGTGACCGGCGGCAAGGGCGGCGTGGGCAAGACCAACGTGTCGGCCAACCTGGCCGTGGCGCTGGCCGGCATGGGCAAGCGCACGCTGCTGCTGGACGCCGACCTCGGCCTGGCCAACATCGACGTGATCCTGGGCTTGAACCCCACCTTTACGCTGGCCGACCTGGTCGCCGGCCGCTGCTCGCTGGACGACGTCATCGTCGAAGGCCCGAACGGGGTGCTGGTGGTGCCGGCCGCGTCCGGCCGCCGGCACATGGCCGAGCTGGCCCCCGCCGAGCACGTCGGCCTGGTCAATGTGTTCTCCGAACTGGAACGCGAGCTGGACATCATGGTGGTGGACACCGCCGCCGGCATCACCGACGGCGTGCTGACCTTCTGCCAGGCCGCGCAGGACACCGTGGTGGTGGTCTGTGACGAGCCGGCGTCCATCACCGACGCCTACGCGCTGATCAAGGTGCTGTCGCGCGAACGGGGCGTGGACCGCGTCCAGGTGGTGGCCAACATGGTCCGCGACCCCAACGAGGGCCGCGTGCTGTACGAAAAGCTGACCCGCGTCTGCGAGAAGTTCCTGGCCGACGTCTCGCTGAACTACCTGGGCTGCGTGCCGCAGGATGACTGGCTGCGCCTGTCGGTGCAGCGCCAGCAGCCGGTGGTGAAGGCCTATCCGTCCAGCCCGTCGGCGCTGGCGATCACCGAGATCGCACGCCGTACCGCGCGCTGGCAGGCGCCGACCGAACCCCGCGGTGGCGTCGAGTTCTTCCTCGAACGCATCCTCAAGCAGCGTGGGGTGGCAGCATGAAAGGCGCAGCCCAGTACAGGGAAGTCCAGCGCTCGGCGGCCAACGATGTCATCGCCCAGCATTCGGACCTGGTGCGACGCATCGCCCACCATCTGGCCGCGCGCCTGCCCGCCAGCGTCGAGGTGGACGACCTGATCCAGGCCGGCATGATGGGCCTGATCGAAGCCTCGCGCAGTTACGACGCCGACCAGGGCGCTTCGTTCGAAACCTACGCCTCGATCCGCATCCGCGGCTCGATGATCGACGAGATCCGCCGTGGCGACTGGGTGCCGCGCTCGGTGCACCGGCGCGCACGCGATGCGGCCGCCACCATCCGCCGCCTGGAACAGAGCAGCGGTCGCGCCGCCAGCGCCACCGAAGTCGCCGCCGCGATGGAGATGCCGCTGCCCGAGTACCTGCGCCTGATGGAAGACGCCGCGCGCGGCCAGGTGCTGAGCCTGGAATCGCGCATCGAAGACCAGGGCGAGCTGGACACCGTCGCCCAGGGCGGCCCGACCCCGCAACAGGTGCTGGAGCGTGGCGAGTTCGGTCGCGAGCTGGGCAAGGCCATCGGCCACCTGCCCGAGCGCGAACAGCTGGTGCTCTCGCTCTACTACGAGCAGGAACTGAACCTGAAGGAGATCGGCGCGGTACTCGGCGTGAGCGAATCGCGGGTCTGCCAGATCCACGGCCAGGCCGTGCTGCGCCTGCGTGGACGGCTGAAGATTTTCGAGGCGGCGGACGCCGGCCTGGAAGAGTGAACATGCCCGAGGCGGCTGCCCCCGGCCGCCCGGAATGAACAACAAAGGAACTCTGCTTTGAACAAGAACATGCGCATCCTGATCGTCGACGACTTCTCGACCATGCGTCGGATCGTCAAGAACCTGCTGGGCGATCTTGGCTTCACCAACACCGCCGAAGCCGAGGACGGGCATGCCGCGCTGTCGCTGCTGCAGAGCCAGCCGTTCGATTTCGTGGTCACCGACTGGAACATGCCGGTGATGACCGGCATCGAACTGCTCAAGGCGATCCGCGCCGACGCCAAGCTGAAGACCCTGCCGGTGCTGATGGTCACCGCCGAAGCCAAGCGCGAGCAGATCATCGAAGCAGCCCAGAACGGCGTGAACGGCTACATCATCAAGCCGTTCACCGCGCAGACGCTGGAAGAAAAGCTCGGCAAGATCTTCGAACGCCTGGCGGCCAGCGCCTGATGGATACCACGGTCGACAGAAACGCCCTCGCCCTGCGCCTGCAGGAAGCCCTGGACGCGCTGGAGTCCGGCGATGAAGCCGCCTGGCGTCAACGCATCGACGGGCTGGTCGCGCTGCGCACGCAGCCGATGATGAGCGGCCTCTCGCGGCTGGCCCGCGAGCTCGGGCAGGCCCTGGGCGAATTGCCGACCGTGCCCAGCGAGGCCGGTGAACTGGACGATGCCTGCGCACGCCTGGACCATGTGGTGGCGATGACCGAACAGGCTACCCACCGCACCCTGGACCTGGCCGAGGAATGCCGCAGCCTGACCGAGCAGCTGCGCGCCGAAGGCCTGCAGCCGGGCCAGGACGCACAGCTCGAGCGCATCCGCCACAACCTGACCGAGATCGCCCTGACCCAGAGCTACCAGGACCTGACCGGGCAGATCATCCGTCGCGTGGTCGGCATCGTCCGCCGCGTGCACGAAGGCTTCGGCGCGCTCGGCCTGCCGCCGGAACAGCATCGCACCGACCCGGAACTGGCCGGGCCGGCACTGAAGGGACTGGACCGCCACGCGGTCTCGCAGAACGACGCCGACGACCTGTTGTCGGATCTGGGGCTGTAAGCATGAGCGCGGTATCCGACGACATCACTGCCGATTTCATCATCGAGGCACAGGAAATCCTGGATCGCCTCGGCGAACAGCTGGTGTCGCTGGAGCAGGCACCGCAGGACGGCGAACAGCTGAACGCGGTGTTCCGCGGCTATCACACGCTCAAGGGCGGCGCCGGCTTCCTTGGCGTCACCGCGATGGTCGAGCTGTGCCACGCTGCTGAGGAAGCGCTGGGCGCCGCGCGCGCCGGCCAGGCCGTATTGCAGGCGCACCACTTCGACGCCGCGCAGCAATCGCTGGACTACCTGCAGTCGATGCTGGACGCCGTGTCGTCCGGCACCGAACCGGGCTATGCACCGCCGGACCTGATCGCCCAGTTCGATGTGCACGGTGGCACCGCGGCGGCGCCTGTCGCCGCCGCTCCGGCAGCCGGTAGCAGTGACCTGATCACCGACGACGAATTCGAAGCCCTGCTTGACCAGCTGCACGGCGGCAACGCCCCGACCGCGGTCGCACCGGCCAAGAAGGCCGACGACGGGCTGATCAGCGAAGACGAATTCGAAGCCCTGCTCGACCAGCTGCACGGTAGCGCCGCACCCGGCGCCAAGCCTGCCGCTGCGCCGGCGCCGGCGCCGCTCGCTGCCCCACGCCCGGCGGCCGCACCGGCGCCGGCGCCCAAGCCGGCCGCCAAGCCGCTGGCCGAGGCGGAACATACCGTGCGCGTGGACACCAAGCGCCTGGATGCGATCGTCAATCTGATCGGCGAACTGGTGCTGTCGCGCAACCGGCTCAAGACCCTGCGTGCCCGCCTGCGCGACGAGGAGCTGGACCGCGCCGTGTCCACCCTGGACATCGCCACCGCGCGCCTGCAGTCGGCGGTGATGCGCACCCGCATGCAGCCAGTGGGCAAGGTGTTCTCGCGCTTCCCCAAGGTCGCCCGCGATGTCGCCCGCTCGCTGAAGAAGGAAGTGGACCTGGAGTTGATCGGCGCCGAGACCGAACTCGACCGCAACCTGGTCGAGGCCCTGGCCGACCCGCTGGTGCACCTGGTCCGCAATGCCATCGACCATGGCGTGGAAATGCCCGACCTGCGCGAAGCACAGGGCAAGCCGCGGATGGGCCACGTGCGGCTGTCCGCGCAGCAGGAAGGTGACTACGTCAGCATCGAGGTGCAGGACGATGGCGCCGGCATTGATCCGGAAAAGCTGCGTGCGAAGGCGCGCGAGAAGGGCCTGATCGATCCCGAAGCCGCCGCCCGCCTGAGCAGCGAGGAGTGCCTGCACCTGGTGTTCCTGCCGGGCTTTTCGACCAAGCAGCAGGTCACGGACATCTCCGGCCGTGGCGTCGGCATGGACGTGGTGCAGTCGCGCATCCGCGAACTCAGCGGGCAGATCCAGATCCAGTCGGAACTGGGCCGTGGCAGCCGCTTCCTGATCCGCGTGCCGCTCACCCTGGCGATCCTGCCGACCCTCCTGGTGCAGGCCGGCGAAGACGTCTATGCGTTGCCGCTGGCCCGCGTGATGGAAGTGCTGCACGCGCCTGGCACGTCGCTGGGCTGGTTCGATGGCCGCGCCGTGCTCGACCGCCGTTCGCACACCCTGCCGCTGGTCGATCTCCGCCAGTGGCTGGATGTGACGCCCGCCACGTCGACCCTGCTGACCATCGTCGTGCTGCAGGCCGGTGAAGCGCGCTTCGGCCTGGTCGTGGACCAGGTCCGCGGGCGCGAGGAAGTGGTCATCAAGCCATTGCCGAAGGCCCTGCGCGGCCTGCGCGGTTACGCCGGTGCAACCTTGATCGGCGATGGTCGCATGGCGCTGATCCTGGATGTGGACGGCCTGCGCTGACGCTCGCCGGGCCAGTCCCGGCGCCCCGAAAACTGTGACTACCGTCGTTACGCGATCTACCGGTGTCTCAAGTCCCATTCATACAAGCCGATACCGGATCCATGGATAGACTCAGCCTCATTGGACTCTTTCTCGCCCTGGCCTCGCTGGTCGGCGGCAGCATCCTCAAGGGCGCCGGCCTGGCGTCCCTGTGGTCGCCTGCGGCGTTCGTGATCGTCATCGTCGGCACCGTTGCCGCGATCCTGCTGCACACCTCGCCGGCGGTGTTCAAGCATGCGTTCAAGATCGTGCGCTGGGTCGTGCGCCCCCCGCACAGCGACCGCCGCGAGCTGATCCAGCAGATCGTCGAGTGGAGCAACATCGCCCGCCGCCAGGGCCTGCTGGGCCTGGAATCGCAGGTGGAAGCGCAGCAGGACCCCTTCCTGCGCAAGGGCCTGCAGCTGCTGGTGGACGGCGTCGAGCCCGAATCGATGCGGCACATGCTGGAGATCGAACTGGGCAGCCAGGAACACCAGGACCAGGCCGGCGCCAAGGTGTTCGAGGCGATGGGCATCTACGCCCCCACCCTCGGCATCATCGGCGCCGTGCTCGGCCTGATCGCGGTGATGAAGAACCTGGCTGACCCGAGCAAGCTCGGTCACGGCATCGCCGCCGCGTTCACCGCAACGATCTACGGCATCGCCTCGGCCAACCTGCTGTTCCTGCCGATCGCTGCCAAGCTCAAGAGCGTGATCTCGCACAACACGCGCGACCGCGAGATGGTCATCGAAGGCCTGATCTCGATCGCCCAGGGCGAAAACCCGCGCAACATCGAAACCAACCTCTCCGGCTTCCTGCACTGACATGGCCCGCCGCAAGCACCACGAAGAGCACGCCAACCACGAAGCATGGGCGATCCCCTATGCCGACCTGATGACGCTGCTGCTCGCCTTCTTCGTGGTCATGTACGCGATCTCCTCGGTGAACGAGGGCAAGTACCGGATCATGGCAGACGCGCTGACCGATGCCTTCGGCGGTGCGCCGCGCACGATCAATCCGGTGCAGGTGGGCAACAAGCAGGTGCAGGGCGGCGGCTGGGACAGCCCGTCGGTGATCAAGTCCGGCACCAAGATCGGCCCATCGGCGCCGGCGCCCTCGCACGACCCGACGCTGCTGCCGTCGATGGCCTCGCAGATGCGCATGCCGGTGTCGGTGCACAACCAGGAGCAGATCGCCCGTGCCGAGCGCCAGCTCAACACGATTGCCGATCGCCTCACCGCCGCGCTGGCGCCGCTGATCGACCGCGGCATGATCAGCGTGCGCCGTACCGAACTGTGGATCGAAGTCGAGATCAACAGCGACATCCTGTTCCCCACCGGTTCGGCCGCGCTGGACGTGCACGCGCGGCAGACCCTGTCCAGCCTCGCCGACGTGCTGCGCGATGTCCCCAACAGCGTGCGCGTGGAAGGCCACACCGACAACGTGCCGATCGCCACCGCCACCTTCCCGTCCAACTGGGAGCTGTCGGCCGGACGCGCCGCCAGCGTGGTGCACCTGTTCGCCGACCAGGGCGTGCAGCCCTCGCGGCTGGCCATGGTCGGCTACGGCCAGTTCCGGCCCCGCGAAGAGAACGACAGCGCGCAGGGCCGCAACCGCAACCGCCGGGTGATGGTCATCATCCTGGCCGACACCTCGCATTCGGTGGACCCGCTCGGCCAGCGCCTGAACGCCGCCACTGGCGCCACCGGCAGCACCGACACCGAACAGGCCGCCGCAACTCCGGCCAGCACCCCCACCTCCCCCATCGCACCGGTGAAGTTGCCGCCGGTGCCGGCTGGCAGCCGCGTCGGCGCCGCCGTTCCCCCGGCAATGAAGGAGTAATCCGATGCGCATCTGGGCAGTCGCCAACCAGAAGGGCGGAGTCGGCAAGACCACCACCACCCTCGCCCTCGGCCGCGGACTGGCCGCCCTCGGCCATCGCGTGCTGCTGATCGACCTCGATCCGCATGCCTCGCTCAGCCGCGCCTTCGGCGTGCCGGTGGATCCGCCGCCGGCCGGCGTGCTGGAACTGTTCGGCACGCCGCCGGCGGACCTGTCCGGCCTGTGCCATGCCAGCAACATCCAGGGCCTGGACTACGTCTGCGCGCAATCGGCGCTGGCCACGCTGGAGCGCCGCAGCGCCAACCAGCCCGGCCTCGGCCTGGCGCTGCAGAACGCGCTGGCACGTCACCAGGGCCAGCACGACTACATTCTGCTGGACTGCGCACCTACCCTCGGCCTGCTGATGATCAATGCCCTGGCCGCTGCCGACCGCCTGGTCATCCCGACCCAGGCCGAGCCGCTGGCCCTGCACGGCCTGGATGGGATGGTCCGCACCGGCGAGATGGTCGAGCGTTCGCGCCGCCGCCCGCTGCCGATCTCGATCCTGCCGACCCTGTTCGACCGCCGCACCCGCGCCGGCAACGAGTCGCTGCGCACCATGCAGGACCGCCATGGCAACCGCGTGTGGGAAGACGCGATTCCGATCGACACCCGCATCAGCAATGCCGCCGGCCTGACCCTGCCGGGCGTCGGCGAGGACTATCCGGGCCGCGGCCTGGCCGCCTACCGCCGCGCATTGAACTGGATCCTCGGCGAGGATGCCCGCGCCCTGGAGCAGGCCGCATGAACAGCACCGGCGTCCTCGACGACTACCTGGACGAGCTGCTGGGCGAGGCGATCGCCCCGGCTGCGCCGGCCGTACCGCCGCCCGGTGGCGCCGAGGCAGGCGCGGCGCACGCAGCGCCCCCCGAGCGCGAGCCGACCTGGGACGATCTGCCCGCCGACGTGATCTACGAAACCGGAACCGCCGCCGCTCCGTCGAGCGAAGACCACGCCGCGCTGGAAGCCGCCTTCGAGACGGCGGCCGCCTCCGTTGGCACCGACGCAGCCGCGGCGAGCACTGCGGCCAGCGAACGCGAGCCGACCTGGGACGACCTGCCGGCCGACGTGATCTACGAAACCGGAACCGTCGCCGCTCCGCCGTGCGAGGACCACGCCGCGCTGGACGCCGCCTTCGAGACGGCGGCCGCCTCCGTCGGCACCGACGCCGCCGCGGCGAGCGCTGCGGCCAGCGAACGCGAGCCGACCTGGGACGACCTGCCGGCCGACGTCCTCCACGAAACCGCGCCTGCCCCCGCCGCCGCTGTGCAGGCCGGCCCGGAGCCGACCTGGGACGATCTGCCGGACGAAGTGATCTACGAGACCGATCCCGCAGACAGCCATCGCCTCGCCCACACCGACAGCCCCGGGCTGCAGGCCGCGTTCGAGGCCGCTGCCGAAGGCGAGGACGTCCCTGTGCCCGCCCCGGCCGTGATCGCAGCACCGGTGTCGGCACCTGCCGCACGTCCCGCGCCGCCCCCGATGGCACGGGCGGCCGCCGCACCACCACCGCGCGTGGCCATGGACGCGCCCATGGGCAACCGCCCCAGCACCTGGCAGGAACTGCAGGCGCAGGCGCACCAGCCAGCCCACAGCCCGCATCCACAGAACCGCCGGGCCGGCGAACGCACCTCGCGCTGGCTGCGCCTGCGCTGCGGCACCCAGGCCTACGCGCTGGAACTGCTGAAGGTCCAGGAGGTCGTGCTGCCGGTGCCACTGCTGCCGTTGCGTGGCACTGCGCCGGCCATGCTCGGCATCATGAACCTGCGCGGCCAGGTGGTGCCGGTGATGGACCTCGGCCTGCACCTGGGCGCCGCGGCGGCAGAAGACGACGCCCAGACCCGCATCGTCGTGCTGGAGGAGGACGGCGAGACCATCGGCCTGCGCGTGTCTGCGGTGGAGGATGTCGCCAACCTCACCGATTCGCAGATCGAGCCGCCCGACACCGCGCGCATCTGCCAGATCTCCAACGACCTGTTCCGCGGCGTCGCCCGCGTCAGCCAACGGCCGATGATCCTGCTTGACGCCACCCGCCTGTTGAGCTGAGCAGAAAAAGGGGACGGAGGGGATTAAGTCGCAAGTGGCTCGGCGCTTTGCGCCGAAGCGGTGCCTGTCGGGGACGCATCCGTTGGATCAACACCTTACGTCCCCACTGCGCGGTCGCCGTTGCCGAGGGGGCTGCGGTAGAGCCAGGTCGCTTGCGACTTAATCCCCTCCGTCCCCTTTTCAACAGCGACCGCATCGACGCCCCGCGCCGATTCCGCTAAAGAACCCTGCCGGGGTGCCGTTATGGATCACGGAACCGTTTGTCCGGAGCAACGATGAGCACTGTCGAACTGGGTGGGGATCTCGGCATCGAGAGCACCGCCGAGCTCAAGAACCGCCTCGCCCCACTGCTGGAGCAGGCAGGCGAGCTGACCCTGGATGCCAGCCAGGTCGCACGCATCCACACCGCCGCCGTGCAGGTGCTGTGTGCATTCGTGCAGGCCCGCCGCGAGGCAGGCCTGGGCACCGGCTTCCACGGTTGCACCGCAACCTTCCGTGACGCCGCGCGCCTGCTGGGCGTCACCCAGGCCCTGGGCCTGGACGTAACCCATGACAACCTGAAATCTGTGGAGAACGCTGCATGAGCGCACGTATCTTGGTGGTGGACGATTCGGCGTCGATGCGCCAGATGGTGTCCTTCGCCCTCACCTCGGCCGGTTTTGCCGTCGAAGAAGCCGAAGACGGCGCGGTCGCGCTCGGTCGCGCCAAGGGCCAGCGCTTCAATGCGGTGGTCACCGACGTCAACATGCCGAACATGGACGGCATCGCGCTGATCCGCGAACTGCGCCAGCTGCCGGACTACAAGTTCACCCCGCTGCTGATGCTGACCACCGAATCGGCTGCCGACAAGAAGTCCGAAGGCAAGGCCGCCGGCGCCACGGGCTGGCTGGTCAAGCCGTTCAACCCCGAACAGCTGGTCGCCACCGTGCAGAAAGTGCTGGGCTGATCGCCCCGCACCGTTCCCCCTCTTCGCTTCCGGACCACCACTGCCATGAGCATGGACCTGCAACGCTTCCACGCCACCTTCTTCGAGGAGAGCCGCGAAGGCCTCGACGCGATGGAGGCTGGCCTGCTGGCCCTGGAATCGGGGCAGCAGGACGCGGAGATCATCAATTCGGTGTTCCGCGCCGCCCACTCGATCAAGGGCGGCGCCGGCACCTTCGGCTTCGATGCCATCGCCGGACTGACCCACGTGCTGGAGACGCTGCTCGATGAGCTGCGCGCAGGCAAGCGGGCGCTGGAAGGCCATGCCGTTGACGCGATGCTGTCCTCGGTGGACGTGCTGCGTGCCCTGCTGCGCGAGGCCGAACATGGCCAGGCCGCCGATCCGGCCGCAGTTTCCGCAGTGAAGGCGCGCCTGGAGGCAGTGCTGTCCGGGCAGGCCGCAGCGAGCACCCCGGCGCCGGCCGCCAAGGTGGACGATACGCCGGAAGCCTGGCAGATCGGCTTCACTCCGGCGCCGTCGCTGTTCATGAGCGGCAACGACCCGCTGCGCATCATCCGCGAACTGGAACACCTCGGCTCGCTGCAGGTCGCCGCGCGCATGGAGCGCCTGCCCGGCTTCGCCCAGCTCGACCCGCTCGAAGCCCACCTGGCGTGGGACCTTGGCCTGGTCGGCAAGGTGCCGCGCAGCAAGATCGAAGACACCTTCGCGTGGGTGCTGGACGACTGCGAGCTGGACATCCGTCCGGCTGCGCCGCCGAGCCTGGCCACCCAGGCTCCTGCCGCCTCCCCTGCGCCGGCAGCGGCCGCGGCGCCTCCCGTTGCGGCCGCGCCTGCTGCCAGCGGTGGCAACAGCCAGGAAGCGGAGACATCGATCCGCGTCAGCGTCGACAAGGTCGATGCGCTGATCAACCTGGTCGGCGAGCTGGTCATCACCCAGGCCATGCTCAAGCAGGTCTCGCATGCGCTGGACCCGGTCCACGCCGAGAGCCTGTTCGCCGGCCTGGACCAGCTTGAACGCAACACCCGCGACCTGCAGGAAGCGGTGATCGGCGTGCGCATGCTGCCGGTCGATGCGGTGTTCCGCCGCTTCCCGCGCCTGGTCCGCGACCTGTCCAGCCGCCTCGGCAAGCAGGTGCGCCTGCGCACCGTCGGCGAAGGCACGGAACTGGACAAGGGACTGATCGAGAAGATCGCCGATCCGCTGGTGCACCTGGTGCGCAACTCGATCGACCACGGCCTGGAAATGCCCGACGTGCGTCGCGGTGCGGGCAAGGACGAGACCGGCACGATCACGCTGGCAGCCTCGCACCAGGGCGGCCACATCGTCATCGAGGTCAGCGACGACGGCCGCGGCCTGGACCGCGCCAAGATCCTGGCCAAGGCCACCGAGCGCGGCCTGGCCGTGCCGGACAACCCGACCGATTCGCAGGTCTGGGACCTGATCTTCCAGCCCGGCTTCTCCACCGCCGATGCGGTCACCGACCTCTCCGGGCGTGGCGTCGGCATGGACGTGGTCCGTCGCAACATCCAGGCACTGGGCGGCGAAGTCCAGATCGAAAGCAGCCTCGGCGCCGGCACCCGCACGCTGATCCGCCTGCCACTGACCCTGGCCATCCTCGACGGCATGACCGTGGCAGTGGCTGGCGAAACCCTGATCCTGCCGCTGGCCTACGTGCTGGAAGCCCTGCAGCCGCAGGCCGAGGACATCCGCAGCATGGCCGGCGAAGGCCGCGTGCTGCGGGTCCGTGGCGAGTACCTGCCGATCCTGTCGCTGAGCGAGTATTACGGCTACGGCAATCGCGCACCCGGCAGCGAATCGCTGGTGGTGGTGGTCGAAGGCGATGGCCAGAAGATCGCGCTGGAAGTGGACGAGCTGGTCGGCCAGCAGCAGGTGGTGGTGAAGAACATCGAGAACAATTACCGCCGCATCGGCGGGGTGTCCGGTGCCACCATCCTGGGCGACGGCCGCGTCGCACTGATCGTCGACATCGGTGGGTTGGTGCGCTCGCTGCGGGTACCGCAGGCCGCCTGATCTACACAGCAAGCGTGCACTGAACCGCCGCCCCTCGGGGCGGCGGTTTTTGTTTGCGCGTTCCATTCCAGCCGGGGTCAGATCCCTTTTCAGGGAAAAGGGATCTGACCCCATCCCTTCTGTGAACTCCGTCAACACGATGGTTGCGGCTGCAACCACCGCATCCAAGCAAAACCCCGGCGCGGCAACGCTTTCGCGCTGTCATCCCTACGCAACCGAATGTGATCTGCGTCCATAAAGTCCGCGCGGACGGCGCCGCTATTTCGCAATGACGGTCGTCACCGAACCCCACCGGGCACCCCCGTTCGCTCTGCAACCACCCTCGATCCGGCGCACCGTCGCCGGTACTCTGCCCACCTGGAGCACCCTGCATGAAGTGGTTCCACGATCTGCCCATCGCCCGCAAGCTGGCCCTCGGGTTCACCCTCACCACCCTGATGACCCTGGTCCTCGGTGCGTTCGCCCTGCTGCGCCTCAGCGAGGCCAACGCGCAGCTGCGCGAGATGGCCGGCAACGACATCCCTTCGGTCCAGCACCTGGGCGAAGCGCGCTCGCAGCTGGGCGAATTCCGCACCTACGAACTGGCGCTGCTGAGCATGCTGGACCAGCCGGACAAGGTGGCCGACTACACCAAGCGCATGGACGACACCGCCAAGGGCGTGCATGACGAGCTGGCCGCCTACGCCGCGCTGCCGGCGCTGGCCAAGGAGCGTGAACTGTATCGCGCCGCCAGCGCGCAGCTGGATCGCTATTTCGCCGCCAACAAAGCCATGCGCGAAGCCGTGGCCGCGGGCGATGGCGTGCTGGCACAGCAGATCTCCGACGAGCAGTCGCGCCCGGCCCGGCGTGACCTGTTCGCCGCCATGAAGGCCCTCGGCACGCACATCGCCGGGCAGATGGACGGCAAGATTGCCGACGCCAACGCCACCCATCGCACCAGCATGATCGCCATCATTGCCTGCGTGGTGCTGCTGTCGCTGGTGGCGGCCGCACTGGCCACGGTCATCTCGCGCGCGGTGACCGGCCCGCTCGGCAAGGCCGTGCATGCCATCCAGGCCGTCGCCCGGGGTGACCTCAGCGTCAGCACCCAGGCCACCAGCAAGGACGAAGCCGGCAAGATGCTCGCGGCGACCGCCGAGATGACCACGATGCTGCGCCGCTTCAGCGAGCAGACCCAGCTGATGGCGCAGATGCACGCCGGCCCGGACATCAGCCACCGCATTCCGGAGGATTTCCCGGGCGTGTATGGCCAGCTGGCCAACGGCATCAATACGGTGATCTTCGAACACCTCGATGCAATCGTCGATGCCATTGAAGTACTCAACCAGTACGCAATCGGCAACCTCGCCCCGGATGCACGCCGCCTGCCCGGCAGCCGCGCGATCCTGCACGAATCGATGGACGCAGCCAAGGCCAGCCTGCTGGCGATCAATTCGCAGATCCAGCAGCTGGCTGCGGCGGCCGCCGCAGGCGACTTCAGCCAGCGTGGCGATGCCCAGCGTTTCCAGCATGACTTCAAGCTGATGATCGAGCACCTCAACACCATGATGCAGGTTGCCGACGGCAACCTGGACCAGCTCTCGCAGCTGCTGCAGTCGATCGCCGCCGGCGACCTGACCACGCGCATGGAGGGCCAGTTCAACGGCGTATTCGCCCGCATGCGTGACGATGCCAACACCACCGTCACCCAGCTGACCCAGATCGTGAGCCAGATCCAGGCCAGCGCCTCCAGCATCACCCTGGCCGCCGGCGAGATCGCCTCCGGCAACAGCGACCTGTCGCGCCGTACCGAACAGCAGGCCGCCAACCTGGAAGAAACCGCCGCCTCGATGGAGGAACTGACCTCCACCGTGCGCCAGAACGCCGAGCACGCCCGCCAGGCCAACCAGCTGGCCATCGGCGCGCACGGCGTCGCCTCGCAGGGCGGTGAAGTGGTCGGCCAGGTGGTCACCACCATGTCGGCCATCGAAGCCTCGTCGAAGAAGATCGCCGAGATCATCAGCGTCATCGACGGCATCGCCTTCCAGACCAACATCCTGGCGCTGAACGCCGCAGTGGAAGCCGCGCGTGCCGGTGAACAGGGCCGCGGTTTCGCCGTGGTCGCCAGCGAAGTGCGTACCCTCGCCCAGCGCTCGGCCGCGGCCGCCAAGGAGATCAAGGGCCTGATCGACGATTCGGTCGGCAAGGTCGCCGAAGGCTCCAGCCTGGTCCACCAG
>NZ_JCAFUS010000024.1:0-29612 GCF_059371555.1 Stenotrophomonas sp. YJH_SMC_10
CACGGCCGAAGCGCGCACGCGGTGCTGAACAGCGAATGTCGGTGCCGAACATTGATTGGTAGTGCCGGCCGCTGGCCGGCATCACGCATCTCTGCGCGGGTCATGCGGTTGCCGGCCAGCGGCCGGCACTACCATCGCGGGTGCTCTGCGCGCCGGAACGGACTCTGCGCGGCGCTTCGGTTCTGCTGTGGTAGTGCCGGCCGCTGGCCGGCATCACATCCAGGCCGACCACGCATACGGATACTCGCCAATCTGCCCGGCAAGACCGGAGCGCACCGGATTACCCAGGATGTACAGCGCCTGCCGCGCCAGCGACTCTTCGGTCCTCACTGCATGATCGAAGTAGCCGGGCTGCCACACCGTACTTCGATGGCCCGCCAGGCGATTCAGGGCAAGTGCACTCGACGATTTCATCCGGCGCGCGACGTCTGGAAGGTGAGCTGCACGCAGCTCAAACATCCAGTGGACGTGATCCGGCATGACGACCCATGCGTGTGACCGTACGAGCCCGCGCTGTTCGATGTAATGGAACTGGTCGACTACACATGCTGCTGCAGCTTCGCTTTCAAAGAGCCGGCGGCGCTGGTGGGTCGTGGTTGTCAGGACATAGGCCTGGCCGATGATCGAGTGACGGCCCAGGCGGAGGCGATGGCTGCTCATGCGCCATGGTGGGTTGATCATTGGGCGTTGGCTGTCAGGCCAAGCCTCAATGGGGGTTGGGAGATGTCTGAAGTTGAATGAGGTTGCCGGCCAGCGGCCGGCACTACCGGACCTCAGCCGCGCAGGGTGGCGCCGCCGTCCACGTACAGATCGCTCATCGCCACGTGCCCGGCTTGCTCGGAGATCAGGAACATCACCGAATGGGCGATATCCTCCGGGGTGGCGAGTTTGCGCAGTGGGATGCCGGCCTTGTAGGTCTCCAGGCTGCCGGCGATCACCCGCTCGGCACCGTGCTCGTCCTGCCACATGCCGGTCTGCATCGGGGTCAACGTCGAGCCCGGGGCGACGATGTTGCAGCGGATGCCCAGCGGCGCCAGCTCCAGCCCGAGGCAGCGGGTGAACATGGTGGCGGCGGCCTTGGATGCCGCATAGGCGGCCATGCCGTGCCGCGGCACGCCGGCTGCATTCGAGCTGACGGTAACGATCGCGCCCCGCCGGCGCGGCGACATCACCCGCGCCAAGGCACGCCCTACGTGAAACACGCCATCGGCGTTGACCGCGAACACCCGGCGCCAGTCGGCGTCGCCGGTCTCGGCGACGCGGCCCACGTGCAGCACGCCGGCCACGCTGGCGGCCAGCATGATCGGCCCGATGCTGGACTCGACCTGATCCACCAAGGCGTCCACTGCGGCGCTGTTGGTTACATCAAGTGCGAGCGACGTCACCCGGCTATCGGCCACGCGCGGCGCCTCGCGATCAGTCGCCACCACGATGCAACCGGCCTCGACCAACAGCCGTACCAGTGCCTCACCGATGCCCCCGGCGGCACCGGTCACCAGTGCCACGCGACCTTCAAAACCGGTCAACTGCATGTTGCGATCTCCTGTTGCTCGTCCCAGTGGCGCAACCGCGCCGACAACCACGGTGCCAGCTGCGCCACCGCGTCGCGGCCGGTCAGCTCGGCATGCAGGAACGGCAGTTCCAGCGCATGCACCTTGCGTGCGTGGGTCCGCCACAGCGCCGACTGCAGCTGTGGCCGCGCCTGGTGATCCCGGCCCGCGCGGACGTGCACCAGCGTGCCGTCGAACGGTTGGTGGATGTGTTCGCGGATCAGCCGATTGGTACCGGTCACCGCGCGCACCACGCCATCGAGCACCACATCCGGCAGGCTGCCCAGTGCACTACCGCCGCGTCGCAGGAACGCGAGGATGCGTTCACGGCTGTCCAGTTCCGGATGCGCATCCGGATCGTGGCCGGCGATCGCGAGCAGTGCCCGCAGTGCGGCGATGGCATCCAGTTCCGGCTCGGCCCGCCAGCACTCGCTGGGATAGGCGTCCAGCAGCACCAGCTCGCCAACCTCGCGCCCGATCTCATGCAGTCGCACCGCCATCGCCTGGGCGAGGATGCCGCCCACCGACCAGCCCAGCAGATGCACCGCTCCCTTCGGCTGCAGTGCGATCACGCGCTGTACGTAGTCGTTGGCCATCGCCTCGATGCTGCTCGGCAGCGGCAGCCGCGCGTCCAGTGCCGGCGACTGCAGGCCATACACCGGGCGTGCCGGTTGCAGTGCCCGGGCCAGGGTGCGGTAGTTCCAGGCGATGCCACCGGCCGGGTGCAACACGAACAGCGGCGTGGGACCGGCAGCGTCGGTTGCGGCCAGCGCGATCACCGGCCCCAGCGCGTGATCGGCCAGCGCGGGCGGCTCGGCAATACGAACCGCCAGCGCGGCCACGGTGGGCTGGGCAAACAAGGCACCCAGGCCCAGATCACAGCGCCAGCGCTGCTCGATCGCCAGCAGCAGGTGCACCGCCGACAGCGAGTCACCGCCGAGACTGAAGAAATCCGCATCCACCGCCACCGGCGCTTCACGCCCCAGTGCCTGGGCAAACAGCAACGCCAGTTCCTGTTCCAACGGTGTGCGTGGTGCCAGTCCAGCGACTTCATGCTGCGGGGGCTTCGGCAACGCGTTGCGGTCGAGCTTGCCGTTGGCGGTCACCGGCCAGTGATCCACGCCGACAAACGCCGAGGGCACCATGTAATCCGGCACGCGCGTGGCCAAGTGGCTGCGCAGCACTACCGCGTCGGCAAGGGCCACGGGCACATAGGCCACCAGGCGCGCGTCGCCGGGCGCATCCTGGCGCAGCAGCACTTCTACCCGCTCCATGCCCGGCAGTTCGCGCAGTGCCGCCTCGATCTCGCCCAGCTCGATGCGCAGGCCACGCAGCTTCACCTGGTGGTCGCTGCGGCCCAGGTACTCGACCGCGCCATCGTGGCGCCAGCGCGCGACGTCGCCGGTGCGGTAGATGCGCTCGCCCGCCAGGAAAGGATCTTCAAGGAAGCGCTCGGCGGTCAGATCGTCGCGACCAAGATAGCCGCGTGCCAACTGCACGCCGCCCAGGTACAGGTCGCCGGCCACACCGACCGGCACCGGCTGCATCCGGGCGTCCAGCACGTAAAGGCGGGTGTTCCAGACCGGGAACCCGATCGGCACCGGCCGCGAGCGATCCTGCGCCGACGCCGGCCAGTAGCTGACATCCACTGCGGCCTCGGTCGGGCCATACAGGTTGTGCAGTTCAGCGTGCACGCGCGCATGGAAGCGGTCGCGCAACGCAGCGTCCAGCGCTTCGCCACTGGTGAATACCCGGCGCAACTGCAGCCCTTCCGAAGCGGGCGCAGCGAGGAAAGCGTCGAGCATCGACGGCACGAAATGCGCTGTGGTGATGCCATGGCCACGGATCAAGCGTGCCAGTTCAGTGGGATCGCGGTGCGCATCGGACCCGGCAACCACCAGCGTGGCACCGCACAGCAACGGCAGGAAGAACTCCCAGACCGAGACATCGAAGGTCGCCGGGGTCTTCTGCAGCACGCGGTCATCGGCGCCGATGCCGTAGTGCTCGCGCATCCACAGCAGGCGGTTGACGATCGCGCGATGTTCGACGACCACGCCCTTGGGCTCGCCGGTCGAACCGGAGGTGTAGATCACATAGGCCGCATCGCTGGGCGCCGGATCGGCCCACGGCGCGGCGAAGCTCAGCGCCGTCCACTGCTCCGGCGCAAGCACTGGCACGCCGGCCACGCGCGTCGCTACGTCCGCCGCAGCCAGTACACATCCCGGCTGTGCCGACGCAAGAATACGTGCCAGCCGCTCATCGGGATGGGCAAGGTCCAGCGGAAGATAGGCCGCGCCTGCGCGCAGCACCGCGACCAGCGCGATCACCAGCTCCAGCGAGCGCGGCAATGCCACCGCCACTACGCTGCCCGGGCCGACATCCATTGCCCGCAGCTGTGCCGCCAGCGCGAAACTGCGCGCTTCCAGCGTCGCGTAATCCAGCGTCGTATCGCCGAACACCAGCGCAGGCGCGTGCGGGTCGCGGTCCATGCCCTGTTGCAGCAGCTCGACCAGGGTGGTCTCCGGCAGCGCGTGCGCGGTGGCATTGAAACCGTGCAGCACCTGCTGCGCCTCCGCGGGGGTCGCCAGGGGCACGGCGGCGATATCGTCAGCCTGCAATGCCGCCGACAGGAAATGCAGCAGCCGCGCCGCGTGCGCCTCGACATCCTCACGACTGTACAGCGCGGGATTGGCCTCGATCTCCAGATCGAGAAGGTGCTGACCATCGCCACGGAAACCAAGTGTCAGATCATCCACCGGCCCGGTGCACAGCACCTCCAGCGTCGCCTGCACGCCGGTCAGCGCCAGCGGCTTGTAGAACGGCTGCACATTCACCAACGGACCGTGCAGGCGCTGCTGCGCGCCGACCAGGCCCAGGTCCCGGCGCAGCTGCTCACCGCGGTAACGGCCGTGCTTGCGACCCTGGTTGAGCTGCCGGCCCAGGCCGCGGGTGAAGGCCTCGACGCTGCCCTCGCCGGCCGCTACGCGCAGCGGCAAGACATTCATCACCATCGCCGGCACCCGCGCCGACGCGTTGCCGAGCCGCCCCATGTAGGGCACGCCCAGTACCACTTCATCGGCAGCGCTCATCCGCCGCAGGTACTCGGCCGCCAGCGCGGCCAGCACATCCGGCCAGGGCTGCAGCCAACGTGCCGACGCCTGCAGCAACGGCTCACGGAAGGCCGCATCGAGCGGCTGCACCCAGCGCAGCGCGTCGTCACTGGCCGCGAGCGTGCCGGCCAGGCCTACGCCTGCCGGTGCGCCCTGCATGTGCGCACGCCACCACTGTCCGGCCTGCGCGCGGCGTGGGTCGGCACGATACGCGGCATCATCGGCCAGCACGCCCGCCAGCCCCGGCAGTGACTCACCGGTACGACCGGCATACAGCGCGCACACCTGATCAGTAAACAGCGCCATGCCGTAACCATCGGCCGCCAGATGATGCACGCGCAGGTACCAGACCCAGCGCAGGCCACCCAGATCGAACAGTACCTGCTGGCTGATCCGGTCCCGGGTGGGATCGACCGGGCTCAGCCGGTCGGCGTGCATCAGGTTGCGTGCCGCAGCGGCGGGATCCGCCTCGGTGGACACATCGCGCACCGAAAGCAACGGCACGTGTGCCGGATCATGCCACTGCAGCGGCTGGCCATCGGCGCCCTCGGCAAAGCGCAGCGCGAAGGCCTGGGCCTCGACGGCAGCCTGGTCTGCCGCTGCAACGAATGCGGCCACGTCGAGCGGGCCGTCGATCCACACCGCGTGCGCGGTATTGAACGACGGATTGCCCGGTGCCAGCCGCTGTGCGAACCACAGTCCGGCCTGGGCCTCGGTCAGCGCCACCGGCGTGGCCAGCGCGACGGCGTTCATGCGTGCTGCGCGGCCTGCAGGTGCTGCACCACGCCCCACCACTGGCGCAGCGTGGTGTGCTCGGCCAACTGCGAGAATTCCAGCGGCAGGCCGGTGTTGCCCCAGGCCAGGACCAGGCCGAGCATGCGCATCGAGTCGAGGTCCAGGTCGATCAGGTTGTCGTCGTCACCGATCTCGGCCGGCGTGCACTCCAGCACGCGCGCGACGTCGGCGCGCATCCGCTCCAGATCCAGCACCTCACTGGTGGCCGTCATCACAGCACCTCCAGCAGCTGATCGGTGGTCATCGGCACACCGCAGGTGCGCGCGATCCAGTGCAGCGCCTGATCGTGGTCGGCGCGCGAGAAGTCCGCCACCGCATCGGCGGCGATGAAGGCCTCGATGTCACGCTGGAAGGCCTCGACCACGGTCGCGGTACAGCCGATATGGGCGTACACGCCGGTCACCAGCAGCTGGTCACGCCCACGTACCCGCATCAGCGTCTCCAGGTTGCTGCGCTGGAAGGCGCTATAGCGATGCTTGACCAGCACATGCTCGCCCGGCTGTGGCGCCAGCGCCTCGATGATCGGCTCATGATCGGCGCTGCGACGCATGCCCGGTCCCCACAGGTCGGCCTGCAGGCCACGGTCACGCCGGTCCTGGTCGCCATGCTGGGCGGTGTAGAACACCGGAATGCCCTGCGCGCGGCAGTGCGCCAGCACGCGCACGATGTTGTCCACCGCCGGCCGCAAGGGCGTGCTGCCGGCGTCGAATGCCGCCAGGAAGTAGCGTTGCATGTCGTGCACCAGCAAAGCCACACGATCGCGCTGCGGGCGCCACGGGCCACGCGCCTGCGGTAGTTCGGCGGCGGTCGGCAAGGGATAGTCGGTGATACGGGGCAGCGCCATCAGCGCGTTCCTCCTGTCTGTTGCAGATGACGCGCACGCAGTTGCGCGCGCAGTTCGCGGCGGCTGATCTTGCCGACCGCCGTGGTATTGAAACTGTCGACGAACACGATCTGGTCGGGCACCTTGAACGCAGCCAGACCGCGCCCGCGCATCCACGCCTTCAGCGCCGGCGCCTTGAATGGCTCGCCCTGCGGAATCACGAAGGCACAGCTGCGCTCGCCCAGGTACTCATCGGGAATGGAGACCACGGCGGCGTCGAACACGCCGGGGTGGGCCAACAGGTGGTCTTCGATCTCTTCGGCGGAGATCTTCTCGCCCGCGCGGTTGATGTGGTCACCAGCGCGGCCCTGCACCACCAGGTAGCCCCCGGGCAGCTGCTGCACGCGGTCGCCGGTGCGATAGAAGCCGTCGTCGGTGAACGAGCGGGCATTGGCCACCACATCGTTGTGGTAGCCACGGATGGTGTACGGGCCACGGGTGAGCAGATGCCCCACCTCGCCTTCGGCCACCGGCTGGTCATGGTCATCGACCACGCGCACTTCGTCATCCGGGCTGATCGGCCGGCCCTGGCAGGCCACGATCAGTTCTTCCGGATCATCCAGCCGCGTGTAGTTGACCAGCCCTTCGGCCATGCCGAACACCTGCTGCAGCGTGCAGCCAAGGCCGTCGATCACCCGGCGTGCGGCTTCCGGGACCAGTTTGGCCCCGCCTACCTGCAGTACCTGCAGACTGGACAGGTCATGCCTGCTGCTGGCGGCGGCCTGTGCCCACAGCAACGCCAGCGGCGGCACCAGCCCACAGCAGGTCACTTTCTCGCGGGCGATCAACGGGAAGGCCGCATCCGGACCGGAGCCGGGACTGAGCACCACGCGGGCGCCGGCATACAGCGCGCCGAAGAAGCCGGGCGAGCTCATCGGGAAATTGTGCGCGGCCGGCAGCGCGACCAGATAGACGCTGTCGCGGTTGATGCCGCAGAGGTCATTGCTGGCACGGAACGAGTAGATGTAGTCGTCGTGGGTACGCGGAATCAGCTTGGACAGCCCGGTACTACCACCGGAAATCTGCAGGAACGCCACCGACTGCGGGTCCGGGTCGGGCGGCAGCTGGCTGCGGTCACCCTGCAGCGCCTCCAGCCCGAAGAACTCCGCCGCATCGCCGTCGATCACCACATGGCGCACTGCCGGGACCTCGGCCTGTAGTGCCCGCGCCAGCCCGCGATGATCGAAGCCATCGTGCAGTGCTGTGGTGATGTAGGCACTGGCTTCGGCCTTGTTGGCGAAGTGCGCCAGCTCGGTGATGCGGTGCGCCGGCAGCGCGTACACCGGCACCAGGCCGGCCCGGAACAGGCCGCAGACCGTGGTGATGAAGCCTGCGGTGTTGCCCAGCTGCACCAGCACCCGTTCGCCAGGCTGCAGGCCGAGCGCGAGCAGGCCGGCACCGATGCGCCCGGCCTCGTGCCACAGCTGCGCGTAGCTCAGGCGAACATCACCGGCGACCACCGCGATGTCGTCGGCATAGCGTTCTGCACGTTCGCGCAGGAACGCCGGGAACGTCTCGCCACGCCAGTGACCGGCTTCGCGATAGCGCGCCACCAGCGCGTCGGGCCACACCTGCTGCAGTGGCAGGCGGGAAAAGTCAGCGGAGCTATTCATGCGGCAGGCTCGTTGGTGGGCGCGGATGCATGGACACCCAGCGCGTTCAACAGGGCAGCGAACTTCGCTGCGGTTTCGGCCACCTCGGCCTCGGGTTGCGACTCAGCGACGATGCCAGCGCCGGCAAACAGGCGCAGCTGCGTGCCCTGCAGGCGCGCGCAGCGGATCGCCACGTACCAGTCGCCGTCACCCTGCGCGTCCAACCAGCCCACGGCGCCGGCATAGAAGCCGCGCGGTACCGGTTCCAGTTCGCCGATGCGCTGCAGCGCCGCCAATCGCGGCGTACCGCAGACGGCCGGCGTGGGATGCAGCTGCGCCAGCAGCGCGGCCGCCGATGTCTGCGGATCCTTCAGGGTGGCATGGATGCGGGTACCCAGATGCCACATGCTGGCGGTGGCATGCAGCGCTGGGCGCGGCTGCGCATCGATGTGGCTGCAGTACGGCGCCAGGCCGTCGACGATGGCCTCGACCACATGGCGGTGCTCGTCGTGGTCCTTGGTCGAGGCCAGCAACGCCTGCGCGGCCCGCTCGTCCTCGGCGGCATCGATGCTGCGCCGCGCGGAGCCCGCCAGCGGGTGCGACAACAGCTCGGCGCCACGCTTGCGCAGCAGCAGTTCCGGCGTCGCGCCCACCAGCCAGGCGGGCGCCTGCCCCGGCGCCACCGGCAACGGCACCGCGTAGGTCGCCACCGAAGGATCCGCGCCCAGGCGTGCCAGCAGCACCTCGGGGGAAAGTGACTGCCGCGTGCGTGCCAGCAGGCTGCGCGCCAGCACCACCTTCTGCAGGTCCAGTCCGGGCGCGCGCAGTACCTGCACCGCAGCCGCCACCGACGCCGCGTACGCCTCGGGCGCGGGCTCGGCCTGCAGGGCACGCTCCAGCGCCGGCGCGGCCTGCGGCGGCAACGGCAGGGCTGGCAGCAGGCGCTCGGGCTGGTACAGCGCGTCGTCGGCACGCGGTTCGAATGGCACCGCGCCGACCAGCAGGCCCGGGCCGCCACGCTGCTGCGCGAAGAAGGCCGAAACGCGCTCTGCGAGCGTCGCCAGTGCACCGGCCGGCAGCGTGGCGCGGCAACCGCGTGCGTGCACGTGCTGGCCGGCGTGCTGCAGCAGGAACAGCGACGCGTCGTCGGTGCCTTCCTGCGGCGCGGGCGCAGCCTCCGGCCACGTGCCCTGGATCAGGGAATCGTTCATGGGGTCTCCTTCATCCGATGCACTGCAGCCAGCGCGCACAGCAACAGCAGCAACGCGCCGACCAGCAGATATGGCAGGCTGGGCCCGCCGCGATACAACAGCGTGCCGAGCATCGGCCCGGCCACCATGCCCAGCCCCTGCGCGGCAGCGACCGTGCCTGCCGCAGCGCCCTGCTCATGCGCTTCCACCGCGTCGGCGGCCAGCGCCTGGAACGAGGGGAACACGAAGCCCATGCCGAACGCGGCCAGCGCGTACGCCGCCGGCAACTGCCAGCCCTGCTGCACGCCCGCCACCGAGGCAAAGCCAATGCCGGAAATCAGCGCGCCGAGGACGATCCAGCGGCGTGGGTGAACCTCCAGCTTCATCACCAGCGCCTGCGCCAGGATCAGGCCGACGCCAACGGCGGTAAGTGCAATGCCGGCCATGCGTGCGCCCGCAGCCGCATCCAGTCCCAGCCGATCAATCGCAAAGAAGCCGACGGTGACCTGCGCGATGGTGACCGAGACCATGGCGATGAACGCCGCCAGCTGCGGCAGGCGCAGGCGCGGGTCGAGGCGGCTCATCGGCGCGCGGCGCTGCAGGGAAGCACCTACCACCGGCGGCGTCGCTGGCAGCCGCCAGGCCAGCAATGCCAGTGCCAGCAACGGCAGCAGCGCGGCCACATACAGCGCCAGCGCCAAGTTGGTGTAGGCCAACCAGCCCGCGGCAGCCGGGCCGAGCACCATGCCCAGTGCATTGGCGCTGCCCAGGCGGGCGAGGAATTTCGCACGCTGGCCGGTCGGTGCCTTGTCGGCAATCAGTGCCGCTGCGGTAGGCGGCACCGCCGCGTAGAACAGGCCGATCAGGCCTCGCGCACCGACCAGCACCAGCACCGATACCAGTACCGGCGGCACCGCCTGCAGGGCAACATCGATGAACACCGCCAGCGCGATGTAGACCACGGTGTAGGCGCTCATCGCCAGTGTCAGCACGCGCTTGCGGCCGATGCGGTCGCTGAGCTGGCCCCAGGGGCGCGCGGCCAGCATCCACAACACGCCCGCGGCGGTGACCGACAGTCCGGCATGCCACTCGGACAAGCCGAGTAGGCGGACCACCGGACCGATCACGGCGACGAAGGACATCATCGCCATGGTGCCGATCAGGGCAGCCACTACCAGCGCCGGCAAGCCGGGAACGACGGGACGTGCGTGCATGGAACACCAGCCGTAACAGGAAGGGATCGCCGGGCGCACCTGCGCCCCGCCCGGCACCGGCCCTGCTCAGGTCCGGATGCCACCCTTAAATGATAACGGCTCGTATTTGCATTTGATACCCATTCTCTTGAACGGGCGTGCAACGCGGGCTTCAGTGGCCGGAGCGTAGGTCCAGCAGGCCACGGCGCTTGAACCACCACTCCAGCGGCAGCGTCACCAGCGGCGGGATGGCTGCCAGCAGCGCCAACGCACTGGCCCACCACGGCCAGCGCAGACGCAGCGTCGCGAACAGCGTCACCGCCACATAGACCAGGAAGGCCACGCCGTGCAGCGGGCCGAACAGCTTCACCAGCGCCACGTTGGCGATCGGGCCGTATTTCATCCACATGCCGATGAGCAGGCCGGCCCAGGTCACGGCCTCGATGAAGGCGACCGCCGCGAACAGGCGTCCAGTCGGGTGCATGGGGGAACGTTGGGTCACACGGGGCTCCGGCAGCGGGGTATCAAATGCAAATGATACGCAGATGCGAACATCCAGCACACCGGCGAGCGCAGCGGTGCGAGCGTCTCCACCAAGGTGGACACCTACCGGAGCATATGCGGCAGCACCTGCTCCCCGATCTCGCGCAGCACCGCGTCCATCGACCGCCCGTTGTCGACCAGATTGAACATCACGTGCGCAACGCCCTGCGCATGCACGCGCAGCAGATAGTCACGCAGGCCATCGCGGCCGACCTTCAGGCCCAGCGGCAGCGGCTCGGCCGGCGCCTGCGGATCCGCCTGCAGGTCCAGCAGCATCGACTGCACGAACGGCTTGGCTGGCCCACCGTGCTGCACCAGCGCCTGCTGCCACAGGCCGATCCGCCCCTCCTGCGCAGCTTCCTCGCGGTGATAGGTGGCCCAGCCCTCGGCTTCGCGCGCGATCCACTGCAGGCTCTGCCGCGCCGTGCCCACCACCAGCATCGGGATGCGCGTGGCCGGCGCGGGCAGCACGTCGTAGCCACCCGTGGCCTGCAGTACGGCGGTCCGCTCATCGGCCTCCGGTGACAGCGCCGCGCGCAGCAACGACCAACGATCACGGAACGTCGCCGCCCTGCCCTCCAGGTCCTCGCCGAACGCGGCGAACTCCTCCGGGCGGTCACCCGAACCCAGGCCCAGCACGAAGCGCCCGTCGCTGATCCGGTCCAGGCTCAGTGCAGACTTCGCCACCTGCAACGGCTGGCGCAACGGCAGCACGATCGCGGCGGTACCGACCACGATGCGCCCGGTCGCGGCCGCCAGCATGCCCAGCCACAGGAACGGGTCGTCCAGCGCACTTGCTGTCGCGTCTGGTCCCTGAGGCACCATCAGCGGCACATCGCGCGTCCACAACGCGGCGAAACCAAGATCGTCGGCCAGCCGCGCAATGCGCCGCGCCGCGCCCGGATCGGCCAGCCCATGCGCCGCAACGGGCGTCATCAGGCCCAGGCTCAATCCCTGTTGCGGAAACAACGAAGCGTAGGCGGCATTGAATTCACTCATGCGACCAGCTTAGCGTGCAGGCACCGGGCGACGATGACACGCCACGCACCACAGGAAGAACGCTGCATGCCGAGGATCCGCCCCGCCCACATTGATGACCTGCCCGCGATCAGCGCGGTATGCCTGGCCGCATTCACTGCGGCCGTCGCGCCTTCGCTCAGCGCGGCCGGCATCGCCACCTTCGGCAGTGTCGCCGCCGCCGACGCGTTCGCTGCACGCCTGCAGGGCGACAACCACATCCTGGTGGCCGAGCAGGACGACCGCATCGTCGGCGTGGTCGAGCTGAAGGAAGGCCGCCACCTGGCGATGCTGTTCGTCGATCCCGGCTGCCAGGGCCAGGGCATCGGCCATGCCCTGTTCGAAGCCGTGCTGCCGCACCTGCGCACCCCGCTGCTGACCGTGCGCGCCTCGCTCAACGCAGTGCCTACCTACCTGCGCTATGGCTTCGAGCTGGACGGTGATGTCGGCGAGTTCAACGGGTTGGTGTACCAGCAGATGGTGCGGGCAGCCGCCTGAGGGCAGCGGGTGTCATGCCCCGCTGCACGGCCGATATAAGCAAACTGAATCAGCACACTCCCCGGCCATTCCTACAATGGCCTGTCCCCCCTTCGAGATGCCGCCGATGCGCGTCGCGCTTTCCGTGTTGCTGCTGGCTTCGGCGCTGAGCGCCTGCACCCCGGCCCCGGTGTCCACCGCCAGCTCCGCCGAGGCGCCCGCGCCCGCGCCGGCGTCCGCCATCGCCTGGCGCCAGGGCGATGTGGACGATGCCTTCGCCGAGGCCGCCGACAGCGGCAAGCCGGTGCTGCTGTACTGGGGCGCGGTCTGGTGCCCGCCGTGCAACCAGCTCAAGGCCGGCCTGTTCAAGGACCCGGCGTTCATCGCGTTGACCGGCAAGTTCGTGCCGGTCTACCTGGATGGCGACGAGGAAGGTGCGCAGGCCTGGGGCGAACGCTTCGGGGTGCGCGGCTATCCGACCCTGATCGTGCTGGACCCACAGCGCAATGAACTGACCCGCGTGGCCGGCGGCAACGACGCGGCCGAATTGACCCGTGCGCTGACCGTCGCGGCCGGGCGCCGCAGCGCCATCGCCGCCACCCTGGCAACGGCACTGGCCACGCCGGACAAGCTGGCCGCCGAAGACTGGCAGGTGCTGGGCGACTACGGCTGGGAAGTCGACGCCAAGCGCCTGGCCGGCGAGCGCAAGAGCCAGGACGTGCTGCGCCAGCTGTCCAAGGCCGCGCCCGACGCGGCACTGCAACGCCGCTTCGCCCTGCTGGCGCTGGCTACCGCCGACACGCCTGCCAGCTCGCCCACCGAGGTGCGTGAGCTGCTGCAGGCCGTGCTGGCGCAACCTGCCGAAGTCCGTCGTAACCGCGAACTGCTGGGCTACGCGGGCGCGACGCTGGTCAAGCAGGCCAGCGCCGGCCCGGCCACCAGCAACACGCTGGGGCAGCAGCTGCTGGTCGCGCTGGAGCGCGCTGATGCCGAACGCGGCGACCGCGCCGACGACGCATTATCGCGCGCACTGACAGAAGTATCGCTGGCCCGCCAGCAGCAGCCGAAGGGCGCACTGCCCGCGGCGCTGGTTGAGCGGGTCAAGCAGCGGGTGGCCGCTGCCGATGCGGCCGCCACCGATGCGCACGCACGCCAGGCGACCATCAGCAGCGCGGCGTACGCATTGCGCCAGGTCGGCGACGACGCGGGCGCCGAGGCGCTGTTGCTGGCCGAGCTGAAGCGCAGCGAGCAGCCGTACTACTACATGCCCGAACTGGCCGAACTGGCCGAACAGCGCGGCGATACCGCCGGTGCGCTGGAGTGGTTGAAGCGCGCCTACGACGGTGCACAGGGCCCGGCCACCCGCGTGCAGTGGGGCGTGCTGTATGTGGAAGGGTTGCTGAAGCTGGCACCGGACGACGCACCGCGCATCGAGCAGGCCACCGCCTCGCTGATCGCCGAACTGGAGGCGCAGCCATCGGGCTATCACCAGCGCACCCGCCAGCGCTTCGAGCGCCTGGCCGGGCAGTTGAAGGCCTGGAGCGGCAAGCACCAGGGCACGGAGACGCTGGCACGGTTGCAGCAGCGGATGCAGCAGGCATGCGGCGATCAGGCCGACGGCGGATGCAGGGATTGGCTGAGTTGAAGTAGTGAAAGGTAGTGCCGGCCGCTGGCCGGCAATCGGGGTGAGTCGGGTTGCCGGCCAGCGGCCGGCACTATCACGCCTCGATGTTCATCGCTTCTGCTCTTGACCTCAACCATTGTTGAGGTGCGATAACGATCTCCGCGCGGCCAGCCCCTGGCCTTTCCCATGGAGATTGTTTCGATGTCGTACTCGCTTCCCCCGCTCCCCTACGCCTACGACGCCCTTGAGCCACATTTCGATGCGCGCGCGATGGAGATCCATCACGGCAAGCACCACCAGACCTACGTCAACAACCTCAATGCCGCCATCGAGCAGGCCGGCATCGCCGAGCAGCCGGTCGACGTGCTGATCGCCAACCTCGACGCCGTGCCCGAGCCGCAGCGTGGCGCGGTCCGCAACAACGGCGGTGGCCACGCCAACCACAGCCTGTTCTGGACCGTACTCAGCGCCCACGGTGGTGCACCCGATGAGGAACTGGCCGCGGCCATCGACCGTGATCTTGGTGGCTTCGCTGCCTTCAAGGACGCCTTCAGCAAGGCCGCGCAGACCCGCTTCGGCAGCGGCTGGGCCTGGCTGACCAGCGATCGCGATGGCCGCCTGCAGGTCGAAAGCAGCGCCAACCAGGACAGCCCGCTGATGGGTGCAGCCGTCGGCCTGTCCGGCAACACCCCGATCCTCGCACTGGACGTCTGGGAACACGCCTATTACCTGCACTACCAGAACCGTCGCCCGGACTACATCGGCGCGTTCTTCAACATCATCAACTGGGCCGAGGTCGGCCGGCGCTACCGCCAGGCCAGGGCCTCATGAGCGGCGAGACACTGCCGTACGCCGGGCCGCGGGCGGGGGTGTTCCCCGCCCCGGCCCCGGTGCCGTCGGTCGAGATGCCGCCGCGCGCCCTGCGGCGGCTGCTCGGTCACTTTCCGACCGGCGTGGCCATCGTCTGCACGCGCGATGCGCAGGGCAAGCCCATCGGCCTGACCATCAATTCGTTCGTACCGGTCTCGCTGCAACCGCCCCTGGTGCTGTGGAACCTGGCGTTGCATGCACAGAGCCTGTCCACCTTCCAGCGTGCCCGCCGCTTTGCGATCAGCGTGCTGGCGGCCGACCAGGAAGCACTGGCCCGGCGCTTCGCCGATCCAAAGGTACGTAACCGCTTCGACGGCCTGGCATTGCTGGATGACGACGACGACGCCCCACCCCGCATCGCCGGTGCGGTGGCGCATCTGACCTGTACCCGCCACGCACAGTGGCCGGTGGGCGATCACCTGCTGCTGGCCGGCCGCATCATTGACGTGCACGAGAACGGCGGTGCTCCACTGCTGTTCCATCGTGGCCGCTTCCAGCCGGGACCGACCGAACTGATGGTGGAGGTCCGCTGATGGACATCGAAGCATTGGAATGCATGCTCGCCGCCGGCAAGGACGGCGCGCTGCTGCGCTTCGGCCTGGGCAAGGGCTGGCTGGATGCCGGCAACCCGGTGCGCGCGGCCACCCATCTGGGTCGCTGCGTGGTGCTTGATTCGCAGTACTCGGCGGCGTGGAAGCTGCTCGGCAAGGCGTGGCTGGCCAGTGGCCAGCCGCAGGCGGCGCGCGAAGCGTGGCAACGGGGGCTGAGCGTGGCCGGCAGCAAGGGCGACCAGCAGGCACGCAGGGAAATGCAGGTGTTCCTGCGACGCCTGGACCGCGAGCAGGCGGACCTGGCGAACGCGGGCTGAGCCGATCAGCCCGCGTTGGCCGATGCCGGTGCCGGTGCCGGTGCCGACATGATGTCGGCCATCGGCAGGCGGCGCGGCTTGCTCGGGAACGCGTGGCGCAGGATGCGCCAGACCACCTGGCCGAACTGGCGCGGCAGCGAGCCGTTGTTGTAGTGCTGGCCGTAGCGGCGGCAGATGTCCTTCACTTCCTTGGCGATGGCCGCGTAGCGGTTGGCTGGCAGGTCCGGGTAGAAGTGGTGCTCGATCTGATGGCTGAGGTTGCCGGACAGCACGTTGATCAGGAAGCCACCGCTGATGTTGGACGAACCGCGCAGCTGGCGAAGGTACCAGTGCCCGCGCGACTCATTGCGCAGGCATTCCTTCGGGAAGGTCTCCGATTCGGCGGTGAAGTGGCCGCAGAAGATGATCACGTAGGTCCAGATGTTGCGCAGGCCGTTGGCCACCAGGTTGCCCAGCATCACGGTGAGGAAGAACGGGCCCGCCAGCAGCGGGAAGAAAACGTAGTCCTTCAGCACCTGGCGCAGCATCTTGCGCGCCACCGGTCGCGTCTGCAGCCACATCGCACGGGCGCTCATGCGGCCCTTGAACCAGCGGCCCAGGCGCAGGTCCTGCGCGGCCACGCCCCACTGGAACAGCAGTGCGAAGATCGGCGCGATGATCGGCTGCAGCAGGTAGAACGGCTTCCAGCGCTGCTCCGGGAAGATGCGCAGCAGGCCATAACCGATGTCATCGTCCATGCCACGCACGTTGGTGTAGGTGTGGTGGCGGAAATTGTGGGTCTTGCGCCAGTTGTCGGCGGTGGCCACGATGTCCCACTCATAGGTATTGCCGTTGAGCTTGGGGTCACCGGTCCAGTCGAACTGGCCGTGCATCACGTTGTGGCCCAGCTCCATGTTCTCCAGGATCTTCGACAGAGCCAGCAGCAGCGTGCCGGTGATCGCGGCCGGCCACAGCAGCGGCATCCAGAACAGCGGCGAGAACGCCGCCAGGAACAGCAGGCCACGGCCACCCACGCCGAACCAGCGCACGGCGGCAGCCACGCGGCGGATGTAGCGGGTATCGGAGGCGCCGAGGCTGCCGATCACACGGTCGCGGATCGCGTCGAGTTCCTCGCCGAAGGCATGCATCTCGGCAGTACTCAGGGCACGGTCGGTAGCGCGGGTCATGGCAGGCGTCCTCAGAGATCCAGGGTCAGGTCGGTGGTCGGTGCGCTCACGCAGATCCGCACCGGCTGTGCCGATTCGGACTGCAGGTCGCCGGTGCGCAGGTGGCGGGTGGCGCCACTGACGCGATCACAACTGCAGGTATTGCAGATGCCCATGCGGCAGCCATGCCTGGGCTTGATGCCATGGGCTTCCAGGCTTTCCAGCAGCGAACGGCCACGCGGCACGCTCAGCTGGCGGCCACTGCGCGCCAGCGTCAGCGACACCTCGCCCTCGCTGCTGGCGTCACGCAGCGGCGCTGGCGGGGTAAAGGCCTCGGCCTGGAAACCGGCCACCTGGTGCGCCAGGCGTTGGCGCGCGGCGGCGACGAAGCCGTCCGGACCGCACGCCAGCACATGGCGCTGCGCCAGCGGCGTGTCATCGCCGGCCACCTGCAGGTCGTGGCGATCAATGCGCGCGGCAGGTACATCGCCTTCGCGGGTGGTCAGCAGGTGCACGCGCAGGTTCGGCTGGCGCGCGGCCAGTGCCTCCAGCTCATCACGGAACTGCAGGTGGGCGACACGGCGCTCCCAATAGAACAGGTCCACCGGCGCGGCCAGCGGGCGCTGGCAGGCCTCGCGCAGCAGGCTGCGCATCGGCGTGATGCCACTGCCGGCGGCCAGCAGCAGCACCGGCGCCGCCGTCGGCAACTGGAATTCACCGAACGCAGCCTCCAGCCGGAACAGCTCGCCCGGTCGCGCATGCTTGACCAGATGCTGGCTGACCCGACCGCCATCGACGGCCTTGACGGTGATCGCCAGCTCGCGCGGCCCCAGGACGGTGGGACTGTAGCTGCGCTGCCACTGGCGTCCGTCAAGCTCCACGCCCAGGGTGACGTGCTGGCCGGCGCGCATGCCGGCCCAGTGCCGGTTGGTGCGCAGGACCAGCGTCGCCGCGCCCTCACCGGCCGGCTCGCGCCGGACCAGGCGGGCCACCGGCTCGCGCAGGGTCCACAGGGGATTGAGCTGGCCCGCCCAGAAATCGAACAGCGACGGCGAGACCCAGCGGTATGGAGAAAACAGGGACGGACGGACGACAGCGCTCATGGGCGAACTATACGGGCGCACATACACCTGTGTATACACGTGTATATTGAACCGGATTGGGTATGATTCAGCCTCGCCCCACCGGAACCCCCATGGCCGCCGCCACCGCCTTGTCGACGCATGAAGATGCCAACAGCCCGGCCCGCCGTACGGTGAGCCGCGAAGATCTGCTGGCCGCCGCCCTGAAACTGATCGGCCCGCACCGCAGCCTGTCCACGCTCAGCCTGCGCGAAGTGGCACGTGAGGCCGGCATCGCGCCAAACAGCTTCTACCGGCAGTTCCGCGACATGGACGAACTGGCCGTGGCGCTGATCGACGCCGCCGGCCGCTCGCTGCGCACCATCATCGGCGAAGCCCGCCAGCGCGCCACCTCCACCGCCACCAGCGTGGTGCGGGTCTCGGTGGAGACCTTCATGGAGCAGCTGCGCGCCGACGACAAGCTGCTGCACGTGCTGCTGCGCGAAGGCGCGGTCGGCTCGGACGACTTCAAGCACGCCGTCGAACGCGAACTGCACTATTTCGAAGAAGAGCTGCAGCACGACCTGGTGCGCCTGGCCGCGCTGGACGGTGCCGTGCTGCATGCCCCCGAACTGGTGGCCAAGGCCATCACCCGGCTGGTGTTCGCGATGGGGGCCACCGCCATGGACCTGCCGCCGGAGAAGGACCCGGAGCTGATCGAACAGATCTCCACGATGATCCGCATGATCATCGTTGGCGCCCGCACGCCCGCCGCATTCCGCCGCGGCTGACAATCGGCCGCCGGGGCCGGATCCCTTTCCAAGGGAAAGGGCTCTGAACCCGACTTCCCTGCCCACACCGCACTTCCAACCGCCGGCCATGCGTGGCCCGGCGTCAGCGGACTGCTCAGCCGCCCTCGGCCTTGCGTACGAACGCCTCGAACAACGCCAGCGTCTGCTCGCTCACGTGATGCTCGATGCCCTCGGCATCGCGGCGTGCGGTATCGGCGTCCACGCCCAGCGCCAGCAGGAAACGCTCCACGGTCTGGTGGCGCTGGCGGCTGGCATGGGCCAGCGCCTCGCCTTCCGGGGTCAGGAACACGCCACGGTACGGCCGCTGCACCACCCAGCCGTCGCGGGCCAGCCGCCGCAGCATCTTCGCCACAGTGGGCTGGGCCACCCCCAGGCGGGTGGCGATGTCGACCTGGCGGGCCTCGCCGCCGTCGGCCAGCAGGTCCGAAATCAGCTCGACATAGTCCTCCACCAGCTCCATCCGGTGCGCCTCGCGTACTTGCCGGAAGCTCTCGACCTGGCGCTCGGCCTCGATCAAGGGGGTGCTCTTCAGCGATGTCGAATCATCGGTCTTGCCCACGCGTGCGCCTGTCCTTCCGGTGTGATCCAGGGTTGAAGCTGAATTCTGGACCAGTCACACCTTAAAGACGATTGTTTCACATTGCTAATGACTATAGCCGGAGCTATATTAAGCTCATGGATACCCTGGCGCCCCGCGACCCTTCGGCCACCACCGCGGCCAGCCTGGGCGCACTCAACGCCTCGGTCGCAGTGCCCGACAAGGGCCACTGGTGGTTCCGCCTGCTGGCCTTCCTTGGCCCGGGCTACATGATCTCGGTCGGCTACATGGACCCGGGCAACTGGGCCACCGACCTCGCCGGCGGTTCGCGCTTCGGCTACCTGCTGCTGTCGGTCATCCTGATCTCCAACCTGATGGCGGTGATCCTGCAGGCGCTGTCGGCGCGGCTCGGCATCGCCACCGGCATGGACCTGGCGCAGGCCTGCCGCGCCCGTTACCCCAAGCCGGTGAACCTGGCGCTGTGGGCGCTGTGCGAGGCGGCGATCATCGCCTGCGACCTGGCCGAGGTGATCGGCACCGCGATCGCGTTGAAGCTGCTGTTCGATCTGCCACTGCTGTGGGGCGCGGTGATCACTGCGCTCGATACGCTGCTGGTGCTGCTGCTGATGAACCGCGGCTTCCGTGCGCTGGAAGCGTTCGTGATCACGCTGCTGATGGTGATCTTCGCCTGCTTCGTGGTGCAGATCGCGATGGCCGCGCCACCGGTGATGGCGGTACTGGGCGGCTTCATTCCGCGCGCGCAGGTGGTGACCGATCCGCACGCGCTGTACATCGCCATCGGCATCATCGGTGCCACGGTGATGCCGCACAACCTGTACCTGCATTCGTCGATCGTACAGACCCGCGCCTACCCGCGTACGGATGAAGGTCGCCGCAGCGCGCTGCGCTGGGCGGTGACTGACAGCACGATTGCGCTGACCCTGGCATTGTTCATCAACGCCAGCATCCTGATCCTGGCCGCGGCCGTGTTCCATGCCAATGGTCGTTTCGACGTGGAAGACATCGAGCAGGCGCACCAGTTGCTGGCGCCGATGCTGGGCGTGGGCGCGGCGGCAACCTTGTTCGCGGTGGCGCTGCTGGCGTCGGGCCTGAATTCGACAGTCACCGCGACGCTGGCCGGCCAGATCGTGATGGAAGGCTTCCTGCACCTGCGAATGCCGCCGTGGCTGCGTCGGCTGATCACGCGCGCACTGGCGATCATCCCGGTGGTGGTGGTGATCGTGCTGTTCGGCGACCAGGGCGCGGTGAAGCTGCTGGTGCTGAGCCAGGTGGTGCTGTCGATGCAGCTGCCCTTCGCGATCATCCCGCTGGTACGGATCGTGACCGACAAAGTGACGATGGGCGCGCTGGTGGCGCCACGCTGGCTGGGTGCGGTCGCCTGGGTGATCGCGCTGGTGATCGTGGCGTTGAACGTGAAGCTGCTGGTCGACACGTTCACCGGCGCCTGACGCCAATTGCCGGGGTCGGTCCTGCCCCAGTGGATCCACGCCATGCGTGGATGCCTTTACACGGTGTGGGGGTCAGAGCCCTTGCCTCTGGCAAGGGCTCTGACCCCGCCCGGTCCGCGCTACAGATGCAACGCGATCGCGGCCTCGATCTGCTGCGGCGACTGGAACCCGGCCAAGCGCGTGCGTTCGTCGCCATCACGGAACAGCGACAGCGTCGGCGTCTGCCGCAGCCCCAACTCCCTGAAAAACGCCTCGCCCAGCACTTCCAGCTGTACGCGCAGCAGGGTCGTGCCCTGCCCCGCTGTGCTGTTGGCCACCCGGTGCAACGACATTTCCAGCATCCGGCAGCCCGGGCACTGGTCCTTGTGGAAGTCCACGAGCACCCGCGGGTGCTCGGCCAGCAACTGCTGGAACTGTTCAGGCGTGGTGGCGTCGATGATCTGCATCGTTGTTGCTCCGGTAATGGGCCAGGACCGCATCGGTCCAGGCATCGATGGCTGCGGCATGGCGCGCGCCATGCGGCATCTGTTCGATCTCCAGCGGCGGGTAGTCGCTGCGGAAATAGCGGATCAGGCGATGCACGGCGCCGCAGTAGTACTCCTGCCCCCACTGGGTTTCGCCGGTACCGAACACCGCCAGCTGCCGAGGTCGTTCGCCACGCTCGGCAATGCCAGCCACCCACGCCTTCATCTCCGCCGGCGTGCGGCCGGCGTTGTCGGTCCAGCAGCCGAGCAGCACCAGATCGGCCTCGTCGGCAGCCAGTGGCGGTGCCTGCCGCAGGTCGTCGGCCTCGTGCCAGTGCACTGCATGCCCGGCGGCGCGGCAGCGCTCGGCAATCTGCCGGCCCAGCTCGCGGGTGTTGCCGCTCAACGAGGCGACCACCATCAGGATGCTGAGTGCCGCGCCGGACTCAGAGGTCGTCGAAGCCGTTGTCGACGTTGGTCTTCTTGTAACTTGCATTGCGCATCTCGAAGAAGTCGGTCTTGGTCTCGGTGAAGTTGTCGGCGTAGGCCTTGATCCACGGCATCACGTTGTCGGTGGTCTCGCTGTACAGCCGTTCGATGCCGAGCATGCCGGCCATCTTGTTGGCGCGGTACTTCACGTAGCGCGTCATTTCCTCCACATCGATGCCGTCGATGCCGTCCAGTACTTCCGACGACCACTGGGTTTCCAGTTCGATGGCGTGTTCGAACGCCTGGTGCACATAGTCGGTCAGCTCGTGGGTCTGCAGCGCCGGGTTCTCGCCGATGATGGCGCGGATCAGCTCGCTGATGAACTTGGTATGGGCCAGCTCGTCGCGGTTGATGAAGCTGATGATCTTGCCGGTGCCGGTCATGCGGTTCTGCCGCACCAGGTTGTAGAAGTAGGCGAAGCCGGAATAGAAGTTGATGCCTTCCAGGATCGAGGACTGGATCAACGACCTGAGCAGCGTCTCGGCAGTCTTCTCGCGCATGAAATCGTCATACGCACCCATGATCGGCGCGTTGCGCTTGATGATGGTCGGGTGGGTACGGGCGATCTCGAAAATGCGGTTCTGGTTCGGCAGGTCGGTGATCGAGGCCAGCACGTAGCTGTAGCTCTCGTTGTGGATCACTTCCTGCTGGCCGATGATCGCGGCGTTGGCATGCGCGGCCGGGTCGGTGATGTACTCGGCCACGTTGTAGATGAAGCGCGTCTGCGGTGAATCGAGCGTGGCCAGCAGGCCGATGATCGCGTCGTAGGCATTCTTCTCGCGGCCGGACAGCTCGCCGTACTGGCGCGCGTCGGCCTTCATGTCGACTTCGTCGGGGATCCAGAAGTTGGTCGACAGCTCCTTGTAGGCCCGATAGAACGACGGGTACGGGATGTCATTCCAGTTCAGGATGCCGCTGGTGCGGCCGTTGATGATGCCGGTGCTGCGGTTGGGATGGCGCGGTTCGAGGATCTTGATGCGGTCGAGGGGGGTTGCCATGGGTTTCTGCCTTCGTTCTCTTTCCATCGTGTTGCCGGCCAGCGGCCGGCACTACCGTGGGTTGCGGGGTTGCCGGCCGGCGGCCGGCACTATCGTGGGTTGCCGGCGGTCAGCTGGCGCACCACTCGCATTCGCTGATGTCGATGTCGTTGGAGCGCACGTAATAGGTGGTTTTCAGGCCTTGGCGCCAGGCGCTGAGGTGCAGCTCCAGCAGCGTGCTGGCGCGGATCGTGCTGGGCACGTACAGGTTGAAGCTGATCGACTGGTCGACATGGCGCTGGCGGCGCGCGTTCTGGCGCACGCTGGCGAACTGGTCGACCTTGTAGGCGCCCTTCTCGTAGTACGGCCAGGTCTCCAACGACAGCCCCGGCGCCGCCACCGGCCGCCGGAAGTCCTTCTTCTCCTCGTAGTAGAACGCGCTGTAGATCGGGTCGATCGAGGCGGTGGAACCGGCGATCTGCGCGGTGCTCATGTTCGGCGCCACCGCCAGCAGCCAGCCGTTGCGCAGGCCGTGCGTGGCCACCTGGTGGGCCAGGCTGTCCCACGCGGCGCCGCTGTAGTCGCGGTCGCGGAAGTAGCGGCCGTTGTGCCAGTCGCTGCCGGCGAACATCGGGTAGCTGCCCTTCTCCTTCGCCAGTTGCGCACTGGCCTGGACGGTCAGGAAATTGATGCGCTCATACAGGCGGTCGGCCAGTTGTTCGGCCTCCGGTGAATCCCACTGGATCGCCTGCTGCGCCAGCAGGTGGTGCCAACCGAACGTGCCCAGTCCGATCGCGCGGTACTTGCGGTTGGTGATCGTGGCCTGGGGCACCGGAAGCGCGTTGAGGTCGATCACGTTGTCGAGCATGCGCACCTGGATCGGGATCAGGCGCTCCAGCACATCGGTGGCCAGCAGGTCATCCGGCGCACGGATCGCGCGGCCGAGGTTGATCGAAGACAGGTTGCAGACCACGAAGTCGCCGGCACGCCGGGTCGTGACGATCTGGTCGCCGCTGACGATCTCCTGGATCATCCGCGTCGGGCTCATGTTCTGCAGGATCTCGGTGCACAGGTTGCTGGAATGGATCATGCCCGCGTGCTTGTTCGGGTTGCGGCGGTTGACCTCGTCGCGGTAGAACAGGAACGGGTTGCCGGTTTCCAGCTGGCTGAGCATGATCCGCTTGAACAGATCGATGGCCTTCACCGTACGTCGGCTGATGCGCTCATCGGCCACCAGTTCGGCGTAGCGGTCGCGGAAGCTGCCCGAACCGCGCTTCTCGTCATAGACGTCCTGCAGGTACCAACCCTTGGCCTGCTTCACTTCGTGCGGGTCGAACAGGTACCAGTCGGCACGGCGCTCGACCGCCTCCATGAACAGGTCGGGCACGCACACCGAGGTGAACACATCGTGCGCGCGCAGGCGCTGGTCACCGTTGTTCAGTCGCAGGTCCAGGAACGCTTCGATGTCGCGGTGCCAGATGTCCAGGTACACCGCCACCGCGCCCTTGCGCTGGCCGAGCTGATCAACCGACACCGCGGTGTTGTTGAGCTGCTTGATCCACGGCACCACGCCGCCGGAAGAATTGGGCACGCCGCGGATCGGTGCGCCGCTGCTGCGCACGTAGCCCAGGTAGGCACCTACGCCGCCGCCGTGCTTGGACACGCGGGCGATATCGGTGTTGGAGTCATAGATGCCCTGCAGGCTGTCGTCCACCGTATCGATGAAGCAGCTGGACAGTTGGCCGCCCACTTTGCCGGCGTTGGCCAGGGTCGGCGTGGCCACCGTCATGTACAGGTTGGACAATGCCCAGTACGCCTCGCCGACCAGCTGCATGCGCCGCTCGCGCGGCTTTTCTTCCTGCATGAGATACAGCGCGATGGTCAGCCAACGCTCCTGCGGCAGTTCGTAGACTTCGCGGCTGCGGTCGCTGGCCAGGTAGCGCGTGGCCAACAGGTACAGGCCGTTGTAGGCGAACAGGCGGTCGCGCTCCGGGTCGATCATCTCGCCGGCCTGCTGCAGCTCTTCCTTCGAATAGCAGCGCAGGATGTCGTTGCTGTAGATGCCGCGGTCAGCCAGGCTTTCCTGCAGGCCCACGTAGGAGCCGTACTTCAGGCTGACATCGTAGAAGCGATTGCGGCTGGCACGCTTGTACAGGCGGCGCAGGTAGATGCGCGCGGCGAACTGCTCCCACTCCGGCGCGACCAGGTCCACCCGCGATTCAGCCTCACGGATCAGCAGATCGACCAGATCATCGGCAGTGATGCTCGGCTTGCGCTCGACCATCGCCTGCACCACGCGGCGGTAGTCGCTCACATCCAGCTGCGGGAACTCGGCATGCACGGCATCGATGCTGCGCTGCAGGCGCGCGGCGTCGAACGGCAGGCGGCGATTGCCGGCCTCCTTGGTGATCCAGGTCGGCACGCGCTCGCCGCCAGCGCGCATGGCGTCGCCGGCGCCGGCCAGATCGGCCGCGCGGTAGGTGTTGTCGGTCATGGTCCTGCGTCTCCAGGCTCGCACGCACTGCGGCGTCGATGCCGTGGCAGCCCTGCACGCGATACCGGCGCTCGGGGCGATCGGGGTGGGATGCCAAAGCGCGGGAACACCAGGTCGTCGGCAAGTGCCTGCGCCTGCGGCCGGTATCCGGGCCGTGGGGGCGACCTGTGTCCGCGCGATGGCGGCCGCGTCGACACGGCAAGCCTTCAGGGGCGGGCCGCGGGACGTTTGCTGCATGTCCGGCGGCGGCGGCTGACCGGGAGTGACGGCCACAACATAGTGGGGATAATTCCAACCGTCAACACAAGATGCGGTAATCGCGACATGCCGCGACGATCCGTCGCAGGATGCCGTGTTGCACCTGCAGCACCTTGTCGACGCGGCGTATGTCCCCAGTTCGGTACAACATCATTTTCTCCGGAACCTCGCTCATGCGCGCTGCCCAGTACCCCTCCTTCGGCGATCCGGCCGACGTCCTTGCCATCGCCGACGCCGCCCTGCCCGAGCCCGGCCCCGGCGAGGTGCGCATCCGCACTGTGCTGGCCTCGATCCACAACCACGACCTGCTGACCGTGCGCGGGCTGTATGGCTACAAGCCGACGCTGCCGGCGATTGGCGGCAGCGAAGCACTGGGCGTGGTCGACGCACTGGGCGACGGCGTCGACGGCCTGCAGATCGGCCAACGCGTCGCCGCCGCATCGGTGCACGGCACCTGGGCCGAGGCGTTCGTCGCACCGGCCCGCATGGTGATCCCGATGCCGGAAGCAATCCCGGACGAAACCGCTGCACAGCTGATCGCCATGCCACTGAGCGCATTGATGCTGCTGGAGTTCCTGCACGTCGAGCCGGGCCAGTGGATCGTGCAGAACACCGCCAACGGCGCGGTGGGCAAGTCGCTGGCGATGCTGGCGCGGGCGCGCGGCGTGCACGTGGCCAACCTGGTGCGCAATGCCGATGCGGTCGCGCAGCTGCAGGCGCTGGGCATCGATCATGTGTTCGACACCTCGGTGGACGGCTGGAAGGATCGTGTGCGTGCAGCGACCGGCGAAGCGCAGGCGGCGGCCGCGGTGGATTCCATCGGTGGCGACGCCAGCGGTGACCTGGTCGACCTGCTGGGCCACCACGGCACGCTGGTCTCGTTCGGTGTGATGAGCGGCGAACCGATGCGCATCCCGGCCGGCGGCCTGATCTACAAGGAGGCCACGGTGAAGGGTTTCTGGGGCAGCAAGGTCAGCCAGGCGATGGCGGTGGAAGACAAGCGCCGGCTGGTGGGTGAGCTGCTGAAGCGTGCGGCCAGCGGCGAACTGACCTTGCCGGTGGAGAAGATCTTCGCACTGGACGACATCGCCCAGGCGGCGAAGGCCGGCGCCGGTTCGGGCCGCAACGGCAAGGTGCTGCTGCGGCCTTGAGGATCGGACAACCGGGGTCAGATCCCTTTTCGTCGCAAAGGGATCTGACCCGCACGAGCGGGTGCGCGCCAGAGCTCCGCGGCCCTCGCACCGTTCGTTAAGAACCTGTGATGTATAACTGAATGCGCTTTCGTCATTGGAAGGCGTACTTGCCTGCATGCGGTACTGACGGCTCCTCCCCCGTTCGGCGTTGTCGCTTCCATGTACCGCACCACCCTGAACCTGCTTGCCGGCGCGATCGCGCTGGGCCTCACCGCCGGCGCTGCCGGCGCCGCTGAAACCGCCGACTCCGGCAAGGACAGCACCACCCTGGGCACCGTGCTGGTGACCGGCTCCAACATCAAGCGCAGCGACACCGCCGGGCCGAATCCGGTGCAGATCGTCAGCCGCGAACAGATCGAGCAGACCGGTCGCTCCACTCTCACCGACGTGCTGCGCAACCTGTCGGCCAATGCCGGCAACAGTTTCGACGAGCAGTACACCGGCAGCTTCGCCGCCGGCTCGGCTTCGATCGGCCTGCGTGGCCTGTCGCCGAAGAACACGCTGGTGCTGGTCAACGGCTATCGCGTGTCCAACTTCGGCTTCGCGCTCAACACGCAGGACACCTTCGTCGACCTCAACGCGCTGCCGATCAGTGCGGTTGAACGCATCGAAGTGCTGAAGGATGGTGCCTCGGCGGTGTACGGTTCCGATGCCATTGCCGGCGTCATCAACATCATCCTGCGCAGGAACTTCCAGGGCGTGGAAGTCGGCGGTGGTTTCGGTACCGCCACCCAGGGCGGCCTGGACGAACGCAAGGCTAACCTGCTGGCCGGCTTCGGTGATCTTGAACAGCAGGGTTGGAACGTGTTGTTCGGGCTGGACCTGCTCAAGCGTGATCGGCTTGATGCAGACCAGCGCGCCTATACCCGCAGCGGCGATTTCCGCGACAGGCCCGGTGGCCGCCTGGCCGGCTGGTCCACCGCCGGTGGCAACTGGCTGTCCAACCCGCGCGCACCGCAGCCGTTCGCCAGCTGCCCGGACGGCAGCCAGTTGCGCCCCTACAGCGATTTCGGCAGCACCCTGCCCGGCCAGGCCTGCGCATTCAACGCGCAGCCGTTCAAGACCCTGCAGCCCGGCGCCGAGCGCCTGCAGGCGTCGTTGAGCGCGACCTACCGCTTCAACGACAGCGTCGAAGCCTTCGCCGATGTGCTGTACAGCCACAACAAGGCCGACCAGATCTTCAGCGCGCCGCTGACCGTGGGCCCGGGCCTGCGCGCGTACAACCCGGCTACCGGCACGCTGATCGACGTGCCGGCGGTGCTGCCGGTCGGCCACCCGAACAACCCCGGCAGCACGCCGCTGCCGTTCGAGTACACCTTCTTCGATCTGGGCCCGCGCCTGAAGGACAACACGCAGGTGTTCTACCGCGCCCTGGCCGGCGTGCGCGGCAGTGGCGAACGCTGGGACTGGGAAGTGGCGGCGCTGACCTCGCAGAGCGCGCAGCGCGAATACGTCGACAATTTCGTCAACCGCTATGCGTTCGAGCAGATCCTGCGCGATGGCAGCTACAACTTCCTCAACCCGTCCAGCACGCCGGGTGCGCTGGATGCGCTGCGCCTGCAGACCAAGCGCCCGGGCTGGTACAGGCTGCACTCCTTGAACGTGAAGGCCTCGACCTCGCTGTGGGAGCTGCCGGCTGGTGCGGTCGGCTTCGCCTGGGGCGCCGAGTTCCGCAAGGAGTCGCTGGACGCGCGTACCAGTGCGCAGGTGCTGTCGGGCACCGAACTGCGCCCGGCGATCAACGTGGTCAACGGCGAGCGCCAGGTCAGCGCCGCCTATGCCGAACTGAGCGTGCCGCTGCACCGCACGCTGGAACTGCAGGTGGCCGGTCGCGGCGACCACTACGACGATTTCGGCAACGCGTTCTCGCCGAAGGTGGCGCTGCGCTGGCAGCCGCTGGACAGCCTGCTGCTGCGCGGCTCGTTCTCGCGCGGCTTCCGCGCACCGTCGCTGCCGGAAATCGCACCGGGCCAGACCATCAGCTACGGCTCGGTAATCGATCCGCTGGACCCGCTGCAGCCCGGCGGCAGCCGTGGTGTGACCAACATCCGCACCGGCAATCCGGACCTGAAGGCCGAGCGCTCGCGCAACTTCAACGTGGGCGCGGTGTGGTCGCCGGATGGCGATACCAGCATCGGCCTGGACTGGTACCGCATCGAGCAGGACAACCTGGTCAAGCCGGACAGCGCGCAGTTCATCGTCGACAATCCGGCGCTGTTCCCCGGCCGCGTGCAGCGTGATGCACAGGGGCGCATCCAGTTCATCACCAACCAGTACGCCAACCAGGGCGAGCTGACCACCTCCGGACTGGACCTGGAGGCCAACCGCAGCTTCCGCACCGAGGGCTGGGGCACCTTCACCGTCGCCGGCAGCTGGACCCACCTGCTCAGTTTCAAGCAGCCGCTGGTGGCCGGCCAGGCGCCCTATGACGGGGCCGGCAACAACCGCCACGGCGCGCTGCCGCGCACCCGCGGCACCACGTCGCTGAACTGGGCGGTGGGCGACTGGAGCAGCACGCTGAGCCTGCAGTACGTGAGCGGTTACGACCAGCGCGTGGCGACGGCCACCAGCAATCCGGGCCTGCGCGACCGCGTCAAGCCGTACCACCAGCTGGACCTGTACGTGGCGTATGAAGGCATCGCCAACACCACGTTGTCGCTGTCGATGCTGAACCTGACCGACAAGGACCCGCCGTTCGATCCGGCCGGTGGCTCCAACGGTTTCGACATCAGCCAGTACAACCTGCGCGGGCAGTTCGTTTCGCTGGGCGCGCGCTACCGGTTCTGATGCACCAACGGGGCGGCGGTGATGCGCCGCCCCGTTCGCGTTGCCGGCCAGCGGCCGGCACTACCATCAACGTGCATCACCGGCTCAGGTGCAGGAACTGCAGGTGCCGTTCGTACTGGCTGATGATGTCGTTGATGATCTGCTTGCGGCTGTACACCAACAGGTCGTAATCCTGGCTCCGCCCTGTCCGCGGTAGAGTCGACTGTCAGTCGA
>NZ_JCAFUS010000025.1:0-20777 GCF_059371555.1 Stenotrophomonas sp. YJH_SMC_10
GTTGTGCTCTTTGCGACCGGTCACCATTTTGTCGGAAAGAACTTTGTCCCCTGGTGAGCCGAAATCGCCATCGAACGGATCGAACATCAGCGTCAGGCTTTCGTCGTCAAGCTTAGCCATTGCCCACCGCCTGGCTGTCGATCAGGGCGCAAAACTCGGCGATCACCTCGTTGGCGATGCGCCCCACGTAGGCGCGCTCATGCTTCTTTACATGCTCGTGCCGACCGCTGAGCATGTTGCCGGCCACGTAGTCGGCGTCGCACGCGGCGACGAACTGCATCACCGTGCGGTCGCCCATAGCGCCCCAGAACCCGCACCATGCCTGCCCGTAGCAGGTCACCACGATTCGGCCACGCCCCAGCTCGTAGTCCTGCACGAAAACGTTGATCGGATCGAGCCCATTGCGACGGGGGATCTCGACCAGGCGGATACCGAGCGGCAGCTGCCCCATGTCCACGGCCTGCGTGACCGCATCGGCACGCGCTGCTTTCCAGAACGGCTCTACCCAGTGACCGGCCGGCGGCGGCGTGTGGCCCTGCGCTCCAACCATCAACGTGCCGATGATCACGTCGCACACGCGGGCGCGGATACCAGCTGGGTCGGCATCGAGCGAGTAGGGCAGGTCCACGGCCTGCGCGGGCGGGCGCTTGGCTTGCTTCGAAGCCTTGCTCCGGGGCTTCCGTCGATGCAGCTCGGTCGAGGCGTACTTGCTGAATCCAGCCAGATCCCATTCCTCTGGCTCGATGAACGCAGCGTACTGCAACAGGTCGTCAACCCCAACCGCGCGCACGATCTCCGCCCAAAGAACACCACTATCCTGGGCAGTGACGCATTGAAGCGCCACGCAGACCCCGGCTAAGAACTCGTCGCCTTCGCCATGCTCCCCCACCGGCTGGCGGGCGGCGAGTGCGCTGGCCGCTTTGCGCAACAGGACTGCGGTTTCCTCTCCACGTTCGGCATCGTGCTGCAGCCCGGCAGCAATATCCGTTGCCTCGTCCGGGGTGTAGCCCTCGCCATCCTCGATGGCCTGTTCAATGCTCAGGCCGGTTTCGCGGTCGTCTGCTGCCATGCGTTCCAGCCCTTCGGCATGTGCCAGCAGTTCGGCGGCCAGCGCATCCTGACCACCCGGGGAGGGATGAACCTGTAAGCCTTCCTTACACGTTGCCGGGGAGGGTTGGGCGGAGAGGGCGGCTTGCCAAACCTGCCATGCCGTACCAGCGGACAAGGCAATGAGCGGATTCCCACTCAGGAATGCCTCAAACCGCGCGCGCTCGGCCTTATCGGGGAGCCTCACCATCCCACCGGGCTGCCCGTCCGCCAGGGAAGCGCGTACGATGGTTCCATTCGTCAGGATCGGACGCTTAGCCATGCCTTTCACCCGATTGGTTTCCGGATGGCATCTGGACATCGACTCCCAGTACATCGCAGAGGGCCAACCGCTGCCGTTCTGGCGCGCGGAAGTTGAGGTCTGGCGCGAGGGTGATGACGCGCCTGCGTTCCGTGATCACACGATGGCGCACCACGCAAGCCAGGATGAGGCCGAGAGAATCGCCGAAGGCCTGGGGGCTGACTACGCGCGTGCTCATCCGTTGGACCTGGACTGAGTGATCAGCCACAGCGCACCTCCGTAGTACCCATCAGCACTACTTCACGCACGGCGGCGTCGGTCAGTAGGCGCGCGCGATCCGCCATATCGCTGAACACCTGCAGTAGGTGGTGCTGCGCGCAGATCGGAAGCGTGGTCAAAACTGGGCCGCTGCGGCGGCGAACCTCGTCTTGGCACTGGCTCAGAAGATCAGCCAGCACCGGCTCGCGCGCTGCGGCGGCCTCACCATTCAGGGCGATGTCCAGCTGGCGCACCAGATAGGCCTGCGCATCCTGTTCGAGCGATAGCATGGCGTCCTGGCTGATCAGGGGGACCGCGGCGGCCAGGCCGGCGCGGATGGCCTCGGCGTAGCCCTTCTGGGCGCCGTGGATAGCGTAGGCAGCACGGAACGCTTCAATCGCGCTGTCGGGGATCGGAGTTGAAGATTTGGCTTCGCTGGGCTGAGGCTGTTTCATTCGGGAGATCTCAGGCTGCGGTGGTGGCCGGCTTCTCGGCCATGGCTGCCAAGCGCTCAAGGCGTTCGGCTTCGGCGATGTAGTAGTCGTGACGGTCCTGTCGGACCTTCGCGGAGAAGAACGGATCGGTCAGGGCGTTCTCGGCCGCAACGCGGTTGGCCTTGGCCAGGCGAGCTGGGTCGTGGTCGAAGATGTCGAGCTGGTTGCGGAGGTCCATCCCGGGCGGCCCTTCGACGTCATGCGATTGCGCGGCCATGCACGACCCAGAACAGGTCTTTCAGTTCCTGCGGAAGTTCGGTCATGGCGCGAGCCGCGAGATAGGCGCGCTCTACAACCAGCTCCGCAACAGGCACATCGGCAGGGGCAGTGGGCAGCACATTGAGACCGCGAACCCTGCACTCCTCCACGAGGTCCTGGTCATCGAAATCGTCAAGGTCGACGTCGACAGTGATGGTCGGCATACGAAGCTTCTCCAGTCAGTTGATGTGTACACGGGGCCAGAGAGCCGGCATCTGCCGTTGCCACGCTGCGTAGCCCACCCGTGTGCCGTTCTTGAGCGAGCGCTGCAGGATCTGGCCGAACTGCACGCGCAGCGAGAACCAGCGGCACGGGTGGGCAGCAACGGCCGCCGCATACCGCTGCAGCCGTTCTTCGGGCGTCGGCGTGGCCGTGCTGACGATCACCGCGTCCAAGCCGCCGCCGATCGGATGCAGGCCGTCCATCAGCGCACCAACCTGTGCAGGTTCGGCGCGACGCGCTGGCGTTGCTCTTCCGCCTCGCGCTGACGCTGCGCGCTCGCCTGGTGCGTGCAATACACACGGTAGGGATGGCGGCGGGGGCGCTTCGCGCGCTCCAAGGCCGCGCGCTGGTCGGGCGTCAGATCGGGTGCTGGGAGCTTGATCGCAGGCGCCCTCATGCAGCACCGCCTTGTGCCCGCATCATGCGGCGAAGGTTCTTGCGCACGTCGGCGACGGCTCGGCCGGCACTGGCGCGACGCTCCAGCACTGCGCGCGCGGCAACGTCAGCGGCCGCGGCGACCAGGTTCGGGGCGAAGCCCATACCAGTGGCGGCCGTAGCGGCTGCCTTGGCGGCGACGGCCGCGCGCTGTGCGAGGGGGTAGGTGATGGCGGCGATCATGCTGCACCGGCCTGGCTGATCGTGTAGCCACGGCTGCGGGTGGCATTGATGCGGTAGCCGTGCTGGGCCAGCTTCTGGCGCAGGCGGCAGATGGTCACCTCGACGGTGTTCGACTTGCGGCCAGAGGCGCCGTAGATCTCCCGCTCGATCTGGAAGCGGCTGATCGGGGTGTCACCTGCGTTGATGATCAGCTGCAGCACCCTAGATTCAGTGGGGCTCAGGGGCAGGCGCTGTGTGCCGATCATCGCGGCGCGCGGTTCGGTAAGGAGGCCGGTGATCACGGCGCCACCTCCACGAAGGCCAGTTCGTGCATGACGCACTGCGCCCGGGCCAGCACCGGGGAGGTGCTCGGCTCTTTGCCGTCTGCGGTCGACAGGGGGACAACCGCATTGGCCCGGACGCATGCCGCCGGGGAAATCTCATAGGAGCCGCTCAGGACGGCATCTGCCGCGTCGAGGGAAAGCTGCCAGCGCGCCGGCTCGAAGTTCTGCGTCAGCGCCGCAGTGACGCCGGCTGCGCAGTCGGGCACCCGGTCTGCATCGCGGAAAGCGTTGAGGGTCGTGTTGGCGACGGTGGCACGCAGTGCCCAATCGTCCCCGGCGGCCAGCTCATACACAGCCAGAGCGGCGCAGATGCGGGGGCTGGTGATCACCAGCCCGTTCGGCGCGTCGTCTGTAGCCGCGGCGGGTGCATCGGTGGGGGTGGCCCAAGCAACCACGCCTAGGGCGGTGAAGCACGCCAAGGCGGCCAGGCCGACGCGGGCGGTGCGCATGGTGTTGAGGGTCAGGGGCATTGCTAGGTCTCCGTTCCGGCGGCTGCCGATGACGGAACAATAGCGCTGCTATCTAACCTTTACAATAGCGATGCTGTTTACGAGTCGTGTTTGTCTCAATGAATTTCTGAATCCGTTAAGAAATCAGAATTCCCAACGCTTGAGGCAGTCGCTGTATGCAGCGTCTCTAAACTCCCCCGTGACCACGTCTTTGGCGGCCTCACTGGTCAAGCGAGGAAGGTCATAGGCCTTGTGGACGAAGCCCACGTACGGCTCACCATACTTCGTTGCAGTAGCCATGACGGTAGCCATCGGTGTGCCCATCTGCCTTGCCTTCATGATGCGCTCGGCAGCAGTAGATTCGCCTTCGCACAGTTCGGCCGTTGATCCCTTGAGCGTGTCGATGGCCTCTTGAGCTTTTGTCGCAGCCTCGGCTGCCGATGCAGAAGCACGGGCAGCCGCGGCGCGCGCAGGATCGTTGCTAGGGTTGCTTGCGTTGACGCACCCACAAAGGGCGAGCACCACGATCCCAGCGGCAGAAAAATACTTCCTCATTGGTCATGCCTCTTAACCATAGCGGCTGCGGAGTAAGCCGGCATCTTCAAAGCTGACGCCGTCCCGCAGGCAATCTTCGGCGCGCTCCAAGTCCTTATGCAGCTGGATCAGGTCATCATCCGGAAGCTGTTCGATGCCCATGTAACCGAAACAAGCCTGGTCGATCAGGAGCTGCATGGGAGAGCCCCAACGTCTCTGAAAGTGCCGGATCATCCGGCAGTGGGACTCACGAAGTACGACGTCCATGCGGACCGCCGAGTGCGTGATCTTCCTGCTGACTCCATCAGGTGCTGTAGCCGGCAGCTCAGCCGGCTTTACGCTTCCGACCACCGTGAGCTTGGGCTTGTCGCCCATCTTCCGCTGCGCGCGCAGCGCGATCAGCTGAGCCAGCTTGTCCATCTCCTGATCGAGATCCATCTGTACGCTTCCCCTGTTTCCTCAAATCCGCAGCAAGTGCAACGCGCAGCGCCTGGGCAAACAGATCGGGCGATTGCTCGACATCGAATGTCTCGCCTGTGGCCAGATCTAGAGCCTTGCGCACCACAGCGATGGCGGCCACGACGATATCGGCGTTAAGTCTCGCAACCTGAGACGTGCCGAAACTGTCCATGAGGCGAGCGTACTCAGCGCTTACTTCCTGGGGCTGTAGCCCGAGAACATCGGCCAAAGCCTCTGCCTTGTCCCAGGGCACTGGTCGCAAGCCAGTCGAAAACTGAGAAATGAAGCTGGGGGTGACCTCCAGTCGCTCGGCAACCAGCGCCTGGGTCAGGCCGGCGCGGGTGATGGCCTCCGCGATAGCGCGGCCTTCAGCGGTCTTGGGGTTGGCTGGCCTAGGCATATAGCGATGCTATTTGAAGGTGTTCAGGAAAACGAACAGCGATGCTATTTACATGGGTAAATAGCACTGCTATGTTTGGCGCATGAACGAGCCCAACCACCCCGTGGTACCGATCCAAAAGGCCATCGACGCGGTAGGAGGGCAGGGCGCACTAGCGCGCCTGCTCAAGGTTCACCCCGCGTTGGTTTCGCAATGGCGCACAGGCCGTCGGCCGGTTGCCGCGCACCACATCCTGTCGATCGAGGCGATGACCCAAGTCTCGAGGCATGAATTGCGGCCTGACATCTTCGGCGAACTCCCCTGCTCGGAGACCGACCCAGACGCTGACCGGATCGTGCCGGTCGACGCGGCGTAATCGCGTTCTCACCTGAGCGCTGAGCTGCGATCCGCAAGCCACCAAATCCATGAATTTCGGTCGTCCTGTCCATGGCGACCACTTTGCATCGCCTCCCGAGGTGCGTAAATGAAGCCTGATCCTCAGTACCACGAGCCGCGCTCTGCGGTGGTGTTCCGCCACACGACCGACGCCATCCGCAACAGCGGCCACACCGACAGCAGTCTGGCCCAGGCGATCGCCGAGCAGTACATGGCGGACGTAGCGCCAGCCGAGCGCATCCTGCACTTCCATGTCGGTGTAGACGCCGACAGCACCGAAAAAGCGCTGAAGTCCAACGGCCAGCTCATTGCCCGCATCCGCAATGGCACAGTCAAGATGCCTGTTGACCTGGAAGAGTCGTGGGTTCGTGCGCTGCCGCCGCACTGGCGCGACGCCTGCTCGCGCGAGCTGGCCCAGCGCTATGGCTTTCTCGGTGCCCGAATTCCGATGATGGAGCCGCATGCCGGCGTGCTGGCTGTGGCCCGCCTGTCGGTGGAGTTCGGTCACACGCTCGAAGCGATCACCAACGTCCTGGCCGACGGCCGCATCTGCCCGAAGGACATACCTGAGCTGCGCCGCGCGCTGGACGAGATCGGTCAGCTCGAGGCGGAACTGGTGACGGCCAAGCGCTACGTGTCGGGTCACCTGCAGGATCTGGCGCCGAGAGCGGTGCAGGGTGCGCAGCGATGAGCGGCGGTGCAATGGTGAGCTGGGCAATCGCCGTGGTCAGTGAATTCGACAGTGCCGGCCGTCGCATCCCTGAGAGTGTGGTGCCGCTTCTGCCCATGGTGGATGTAGTCCTCTGGGCCAAAGAGCAGCCGCAGCCGGTGCGCGTTGATGTGCTCCAGAAGCAATTCGGCCTGTCGCGCGCGACGGCATATCGCTGGCAGCTAGCGCTGCAGGACCTCAACGACCCGGCGGCCGCCAGGCGGCGGCTTCCCAGCCTGCGGCAGCTGAGCACCGCGATGGGGCGTGAAGTTCCCGTATCGGGTCATGCGGGGGCGACAGGATGAACATCAGTCCGACCCTCGGTCTGCGCTGTGGCCCTGCGCTCCGCGCCGCTCCGGCCGAGCGAGAGCCGGCCGTAGCTCCGGTAGCCACCGCGATGTCTGAAAAGAAGCCGCGGCGCAGCGCGCCGCAGCACGCTCTTGCCGGCTACAACACCACCAGGATCGTCATGGAGTTCATGCGCTGGGCAGTCGAGCTCAGCGATTTCCCAACCGTTGAGGCCATTGTCCGGCACTTCGGCGTGAGCCGCGCCACGGCGTATCGCTGGCGCAACAGTCTGGGTGAGACATACCGGCTGGAGACGCTGCCGCCCAACGAGCATGAGCTGACCAGGATTGGCAGCTCCGGTGCTGTGGCGCGCGGCAAGCAAGGTGCCGGGGATCCCTGATGATCTACTTCGAGATGTTCCCGGGCGACTACCTCAAGGACACGACCCGACTGTCCCTGACCGACCACGGCGTCTACTTCAAGCTGATGCTGGCGTACTACTCGGAAGAGCAGGCGCTGCCAGAGAGCCTGGCCGAGCTGTACATCATCGCCGGCGCAATCACTGCGGCGGACAAGGCTGCGGTCAAGAAGGTCGCCGAGCGCTACTTCCCCGTGGCAGAAGACGGATTGCGGCACAGCAAGCGCTGCGATGAACAAATCGCCAAGGCGCAAGGCCGTATTGCCGAGGGCCAAGGTCGACGCGATGCCCGAAAGAGCAATGAAACCGAGCGCCAAGCACGCACCCGAGCACGCAGAACCATGCTGTTCGAAGACCTGCGCGCCGTCGGCGTCGTGCCGGGAGGAATGGTCACGATGGCACAGCTGAAGGCGCTCCATGTCACGCATGTCACGGGCGACGAGCGCGTGACATTCGATCAGTTGTCACGCGTGACATGTCACGCAGAGTCACGTGTGACAGGTGGTGTGAACACAGGTGTGAACACGGGTACCCAGACCCCAGACCCCATTACTACTCCAGATACATCACATCTCACTCAAGGATCTCTGGGAGGCGTGACCGACGCGGGGCGTGCGTGCTTGCTGATGCGCAAGGCCGGTTGCCATTCCACCAACCCGAGCCACCCCGACCTGCTGGCCGCCCTGAAGGAGGGCGTGACGCCGGAGACGCTGGGGCACACGGTCGCTGAAGGGCTGGCGCGATCGCCACCGGTCACGAACCCGTTCCCTTGGGCAATCAAGACCGCCCGCAACCGCCATGCGGCAGGCGCAATGCCCGCAATCCCCAATACCACCGGAGGCACCAATGCAAGCCATCAGCCAGGTTCTGCCGATCAGGTCACAGAGCAGCGGCGACAATTCGAGCAGCGCGCGGGAGTTGGCGGCTTTGGCGGAACGGGCGGCGATGTCATCGACGTCGAGTTCGAACCCGTCCACCACTGAGCCCGACCAGCGCGCGGTGAGCATGCTGTGGACGGTGTGGGAACGGATGGCCGGCATGTTTCCCGGGAAGTGGGTGCGTGAGAACGGCTCAGCCCCAGTGAACAACGCGGGCAGCCTGACCACCGCCGGTGAATTGTGGTTCCAGGTGCTGGTTGGCATCACCCCGCGACAGGTGGCCGACGGTATGGGCAACTGCCTGCGCAGTGCGCTGCAGTGGCCGCCGAACCCCGGGCAGTTCCGGGCCATGTGCCTGGGCGTGCCGTCGCTGGCAGAGGTTGATGGCCAGATGCGACCCGGCCAAGCACATAGCGGGTTCACCGTGCTGGTGCGGTCGAATCTGGACCTGCACGCCTACGCCACGGCCGAGAACGGCGCGCAGCAGCAGCGCATGTTGGCCAACGCCTACGAGAGGGCGGTGAAGCACGTCATGGACGGCGGCGCCGTGCCCGAGGCGATGGCTGCATTGCCTGCACCCAAGCCAGAACTGCACGTGGTGCGCAACCGTGACGCCGCCCGCAGCGCCATGGCGCAGGCCGCGGCGGATCTGGGTTTCGGAGGCACGCATGGAGCCGGCTGAAATCCGCGCCTACCAGCGGCAGCTGCTGCTGTTCTGCTTGGGCATCCACGACGTCCTGATGACGGACGTGGACAACTACACCGGCGACCTGACTATCGACGAGTGCTTCGGCCTTGGCCTGAAGCGCACGCAGACCTACATGTCCGCCGGCATGGTGGTGGCCGAATCGAGCCCGGCAACCGACTACGCCGACGGTGCGTGGAAGCCTCTGCACCCACACCAAGGTCCGCCGGCGGCCGGCATCGCGGCGCTGTACGCGCGCGGCGACCGCCGACGCTGGTACTGGCCATGCCCGGAGTGCGGCGAGCGGTTTCAGGCAGCGCCAGGCTATGACGGCTTCGCGTTACCGCCGATGGAGGAACTGCTCGAACGAGTCGTGCTGGACGACGTGCAGAAGATGGCGCGGCACTACTCGCTGCTGCACTGTCCGCACTGCGGTGTGGGCCTGCAGCACCGGTGGAAGGACGGGATGAACCGCAGCGGCGTGTGGGCTGCGGAGGGCCAGGTCGTGCACGCCGACGGAACGGTCACCGGTGAAAGGCCGGAAGCGCGCATCGCCAGCTACTGGCTGGGTGGTGTTGCAGCCGCCTACCAGTCCTGGGAATCGCTGATCGAGCGCTACTTCCAGGCGCTGCGGACGTTCGCTACCACCGGCGAAGAGCGGCCGCTGAAGACGACGCATAACGTCGACGGCGCGATCAACTACGTGCCGATGGCAGCGCGCTCTGCCAGTGATCCGAACGAGATGCAGGAGCGGGCCGAGGTCTGGCCTGCGGGTGCTGTGCCGGCGGGCGTGCGTTTCCTGCTCGGTGAGGTCGACGTCCAGGCCAACCGGTTCGTCGTGCTGGTGCTGGGCTTCGGCATCGGGGAATCCGGGCAACTGGAGCGCTGGGTGGTTGATTCCTTCACCCTGCGCACCTCCAAGCGGGAGGACGGTTCGGGCGGCTTCCTGCCACTGGACCCTCCGAAGTACCTGGAAGACTGGGAACGCCTGGTCGAGAAGGTCATCTGCCGGCGCTACCCGCTGGACGATGCCACCGGCCGCAGCATGCCGGTGCATGCAGTGGGTATCGACTGGGGCGGCAAGTCGGGCACCTCGGTGCGCGCGCTGGAGTTCTGGCGTTCGCTCAAGGCCAGGAAGCTGCACGCCAGGGTCAGGCTGATCAAGGGCGACGCGCGCCGCGAGGGTGGGCTGTTCCGGGAGACCTTCCCGGACAGCAGCAAGCGCCGGGACCGCAAATCAGGGTCGAAGGGCGATGTGCCGCAGCTGCTGCTCAACGTGGACCGACTGAAGGACACGGTGGACGCCAACATCAAGCGGGCCGAACCCGGGCCGGGCTACTACCACTTTCCCGACTGGCTGCCCGAGGCGTTCTACGCAGAGCTGACGGCCGAATCGAGGACGGCGCGAGGCTGGGAAAACTTGGCCAAGCGCCGCAACGAAGCCTTCGACCTGTGCGGCTATGCCGAAGGCATGGCGCTGTGGCTGAAGGTTCCGGCCATCAACTGGACCGCGCCGCCGGCATGGGCCGCGCCGTGGGACGACAACCCAGACGTGAGGGCAGACGACGTCGCGCCGGCGCCAACGCCGCGCACGCGAACCCGCCGCGTCATCCGAAGCAAGTACCTGGGACGCTGATATGGCATTTACCAAAGAACAGGTCGCGAAGCTGGAGGCAGCTATCTCGGCGGGCGTCCTGAGCGTCCGCTACGCCGACCGAACTGTGACCTACCAAAGCCTGGACTCGATGCGGCGGCTGCTGAAGCAGATGCGGGACGAGATTGGCCAAGCATCAGGCGCGCCACGGCGTCGTCGCATCGTGCGCCTCTACCAGTCGGGGACCGGAAATGTCTGATATCGCCGAAGGCCCTTACCGCGCCGCCGGCAATGGCCGACGCCTGCGCACCTTCCGGCCGACCTCGCTCGGGCCCAATGCCGCATTGACGGGCCTGTCCACATTGCTGGCGCGGGCACGGCATCTGGCCCGCAATGACCCGTGGATGGTCAGCGCGCTCAACAAGAGCGTATCCAACGGCATCGCCACGGGCATCCAGGCAAAGCCAGTTTGGGGGTCGAAGGAGCACAAGAGGAAGCTCACCAAGCTGTGGACCCGCTGGGGCAAGTACGCTGATGCAGACGGCGTGCTGGGCTGGGAGGGCCTGCAGGCGCTGTCCTGGCGCGAGTGGAACGAAGCCGGCGAGGTGTTCGCCCGGCTCCGCTACCGGCGGCCCGAGGACGGCTTGCCGGTGCCGCTGCAGGTGCAGCTGATCGAATCGGAGCAGTGCCCGCAGCACTACAACGGCGTGGCCAGCAACGGAAACGCGATTCGACAAGGCATTGAGGTCGATCGCATCGGGCGCCGCGTAGCCTACTGGATGTACCGGGAACATCCCGGGGATCTGCAGCAGACCGTCAACGGCAACGAGTTGGTGCGTGTGCCTGCGGAGCAGGTGCTGCACCTCTTCCGGCCGAGCCGCGCCGGTGCAATGCGGGGCGTACCACGCTCCGCTCCGGCTCTGCTGCGCATGTTCAACCTGGACCGCCTCGATGACGCGGTGCTGGAACGGCAGGCGCTGGCCAACCTGTTCGCCGGCTTCATCACATCAGATGCCAGCGTTGATGGCGACGAGGGCGATGCCGTCGGAGATCTGATCACCGGTGAGGACGCCGATGGAACGGCCATCGGTGGCCTGGAACCCGGCACGCTGCAGGAGCTGCCACCGGGTCGGAAAATCGACTTCGCCAATCCGCCCAGTGCCGGCTCTGACTATGCGGAGTTCCTGCGTGGTCACCTGCTGGCGATCTGCGCCAGCCAGGACGTGCCCTACGAGGTGCTCACCGGCGACCTGCGCAACGTCTCCGACCGCGCGCTGCGCCTGATCCTCAACGAGTTCCGCCGTGTCATCGAGCAGGACCAGTGGCTCTACATGATCCCCATGTTCTGCCAGAAGGTTCGCGACGCCTTCATTGATCAGGCGGTGCTGGCTGGTCTGTTGAAGGTGCCACGGTATGCGGCCCTTCGCGACGACGTGACCGAAACCCTGTGGGTGCCCGAGGGTTGGCCGTGGAGCCACCCGGTGCAGGACGTGACGTCCGAACTCAAGGCTGTGCGGGCGGGCTTCAAATCACGCAGCAAGGTGGTGCTGGGCGCTGGCGAGGATCCCGAACAGGTCGACGCTGAGCAGGCGCTGGACAACGAGCGCGCAGACGCGGCCGGGCTTCGCTACGACAGCGACCCGAGGCGTACGAACGCCTCCGGTGCCCGGCAGGACGACAAACCCGGCGCCCCTGGCGCCAACAACGATGAAGGGAATGACGATGACGAGTAAGCCTGGCCTCTTGGCCCGAATGCTGGGTCGCGGCAGCCGTGCGCCTGTGGTGGCCTCGCTCGCGGCCGCGGTCCTCAATCAGCCGTTGCTGGTGCAGCCGACCATCGGCGAGGCACTGGTGGGCGGCTATCTGGAAGGGAAGGTCACCAGCGACGACAGCGTGCTGAAGGCCGACCGCTTCGAAGTGTCCGGCGCCGACGGGCAGCCGATGGGCGTCGCGCAGAAACTGATCGGTGTGATCAACCTGTCCGGTGCAATGGTCAACCGGCCGATGCCCGGCGCCAGCGGTCCAGGTCCGGTGAGCTATGCCGCGGTGCGCGACACCTTCGATGAACTGCTCAACGACGATGCGGTGACCTCCATCATCCTGCGACTGGACACGCCGGGCGGCATGGCGTCTGGCTGCTTTGACCTGGTCGACCACATCTTCGAGGCGCGTGGCCGGAAGCCGGTGTACGCGCTGGTCGATGACCATGCGTACTCCGCCGGCTTCGCCCTCGCTTCTGCCTGCGACGAGATCTGGATCAGCCGCACCGGCGGTGTCGGGTCGGTAGGCGTGGTCCGCTTCCACCATGACTGGAGCGGCAACAACGCACAGATCGGCCTGAAGGTCACCCCGCTTTTCGCAGGTGCCCGCAAGGTCGACTTCAACCCCAACTTCCCCCTCAGCGAGGAAGCGCACGCAGAGGCAATGGCGGATCTGGAGGACATGTACACGCTGTTCGTCGATACCGTGGCGCGCAACCTCGACATGCAGGCCGAAGCGGTGCGCGCCACCGAGGCTGCCTGCTACCGCGGCCAGGCCGCTGTGGCGGTGGGTTTTGCTACCCGGCTCGGCACCTGGCACGACCTGATCGCGCACCTCGGCGCGGCCGAAGCGGCACCGCCGCCCGCGCCGGGCGGCCCGGATCCGGACGACGAGCCGGAGGCAGCGGCAACGCCGTTGGTACCCGAGGCCGCACTCGCGCCGCCGGCAGCCGTCTCGGAGAACCCGACAGCCGCGCTGGCTGCCGCGGTCGCTTCCAGCGATCTACCGCCGGCGCTCGCTGTGGCATTGCTGCGTCGCCCGATGCCGCAGGGTGAGCAGGCGGCAAGCGCGATCGAGTACGCGACCGCAGTCCAGGATGCATGCGCGGCCGCACTGCGTGGCGATGACACGATCGCGGCCAGCTTCATCGAGAAGAACACCGACCTCGACACGGTGCGTGCACAGCTGTTGTCGATGAAGGCGGAAGAGGGCCGGAGTACTCAGGTCGTCACCGCACACCCGGCCTCCATGGCCGATCAACGAGCCGCCGAAATGAAGGCGCAGCTGAACCCCAACAACATCTACAAGAACCGAGGTAACTGACGATGGAAATCTCTCTGGCCGGCACCCGTACCGGCGAATTCCTGCTGTCCGAAGCAGGCGGCGAGCGCAGCCGCGAACTGATCCGTCTGCCGGCCGGGCAGGGCATGCTGGCCGCCGGCACCCTGCTCAAGGCCGACAATACCGTGGCCGCCAACGGTGCCGATGCGGTGAAGGTGCTCTACGGCCCGGTGGATACCGGTGCGAACGCTGGCGAGCTGCCGGTGAAGGGCGCAGCGATCGCACGCGATGCAGAGGTCTTTGGCGAAAAGCTGGTCTGGGCTGACGGCGTTACCGACGATCAGAAGTTGCTGGCCGCGCTGAGCCTGGCCGAGTCGGGAATCATCACCCGCTGGACCCAGCAGCCGATCGCGTCGAACGCAGCCGATCACCTGGTGTTCGTGTCCGAACCGCTGACCGGCACCGCCGGGGTTGCGCTGGGCCCGATCGTGGTACACGTCAAGGACGTCTTTGGTGCCCTGGTCACCGGCAGCACCGTCAGCGCCACTCTGGCCAAGGCCAGCGGCACCGGAAACCTGGCCGGCGGCGGTGCAAAGGCAGCCGTGGGCGGCGTCATCACCTGGGATGCCGCGACGCTGAGCGCCGCGGGCGACTACACCCTCAAGGTGACGGCCACCGACCTGGGCGAAGCCATCAGCGACACCATCACCATCGCAGCCGCTGCCGGCGGTTGACCGCCGAGCAGCTCCCTCTTCACCCGCTGACCCCTGGCCCCGCTTTCGCGGGGCCTTTTCGTATCCCATTCCAAGAGAGAAATCACCATGGATCTGCAGACCCTTCTGGCTCTGGGCGTGCTGAGCTTCGACGCCCTGAACGCCTACATCAACAACCTGCCGCGCATCTCCACGCGGCTGACCGACACCAGTGGGACGCTGCTGTTCCTGTCCATCACCTCGCCGTCGCTGCCGGGTCCGCTGCGCATCGTCAACGACAACCAGGACTGGGTAAGCCAGGGCATTCCCTACATGGGCGTGCCTTTTGGCTTCAAATTGCCCGATGACACCCGCGGCCAGTCCCCGCGTGCCCAGCTGGTGCTGGACAATGTCGGGCGCGGCATCTCCGAGGACCTGGAGGCGCTGGGGCCGAACGAGCTGATGATGGCGCGGCTGATGGTGTCGGACCGTGCAGACCCCAACCTGTACGAGCGGGATTACTACCTGCCGATCACCAGCGTGTCGGTGGCCGGCGCCACCGCCACCGCTCAGTGCGGTGTCGACTACCTGATGCGGCAGCAGGCCGTGCGCCTGCGCGCCAACCCGTTCACGCTACCGGGGATCTTCTGATGCGGCTGGCAGACGTAGAAGCCTTGGTGGGCGTGCCGTACTGCGAGCACACGTGCGATTGCGCCGATTTCGTGGTGCTGGTCCAACGGCAGCTGTTCGGGCGCGCAGTTCAGCTCCCCAACGGCCGCCCGAGAGGCGTGGTGGGCCAAGCCGCCATCGGCGAGCTGTCGAGGCCGTATGGGACCGCGGTGGCCGTGCCAACGGACGGTGACCTGGTGCTGATGGTCGAGCACGGGCAGAAGCGCGCCGGCCACGCCGGCGTCTACTTCCACCTGGCCCACGAGGGGTGGGTGCTGCATTCCAACGAAAAGAACGGCTGCAGCGTACTGCACCGCGTTCGTGACCTGCCGGAGTTCGGCTTGAGGATTGAGGGTTACTACAGATGGGCCTGATCAAGGACGCGCCGCTGATCATCACACCGCACCCGGTGACGCTGGAGGGCCAGCGTACCCTGGCGGCGCAGTTGCAGGAGGGGGAGCGGCTGGGCGGCTTCCTGGCACGGGTGGTGCCTGACTACACCAGCGATCTGTGGGAGGTACGCATCAATGGGGTGGTCGTGCCGCATGAGGTCATGGACCGCGTGCGCCCGAAGGACGGAACGGTGATCGAGGTTCGAGGCGTGGTCAAGAAAACCGCGCTGATGATCGTTGCGCTGATCGCCCTGACCGTCTTCACCATGGGTGTCGGTACGGCCATCGTGGCCGCCGGCTACAGCGCAGCCGTCGCCGGCCTGGCGCAGGGCGCGATCTACGCCGCAGGTGCGCTGCTGATCCAGAAAGTGCTGGGGCCCAAGCGGCCCAAGCCCAGCGCAAGCGATGCCAGCCCGGTGTACACCATCGGCGCGGCCCGGAATCAGCCGCGCCCGTACCAGCCCCTGCCGCTGCTGCTGGGCGGGCCATTGCGCATCGCGCCGGACGTGGCCAGCAACCCCTATACCTGGTACGAGGCCGACGACCAGTACCTCGCCATGACCCTGACGGCGGGCATCAACGTGGGGCGCGTGGAGGCGCTGTACAACGGCGATGCGCTGCTGTCGTCCTTCGAGGGCGTCACGGTGTGGCACAACGGCTTTTCCGAGATGCCCAGCGAGGCCATCCCGCTCTACAGCAACGCCGACACGATCAACGGCGGCGCGCTGGAGGCGGAGAAAGGCCAGGCCAGCCCGTGGGTGCAGCGCACCAGCAGCCCGAACACGATCCGCCTGAAGGTGGACGTGGACTTCATGCTGTTCGACACGACCAGCAAGGGCAAGCCGAAGGACAACCGGGAGACGATTGAGATCCAGTACCGCGCCGTCGGCATCGCCAACTGGAGCTTCTTCGGGTCCTATTCGATCGTCAGCCGGTCACAGAAGCAGCAGCGACGCAGCTACTCCCGGGATGTACCGGAGGGGCAGTACGAAGTGCGGGTCCGCATTGCGGGCCACAACACCGACGGCAGCGGCGCCACCAGCGACTTCACCTGGTCCACCCTGACCAGCATCCAGAAGGACACCGCCGACTACGCCGGTCTGGCCCGAATCGGCATCCGGATCAAGGCAACCGGGCAGCTCAACGGCCAGCCGGACGAGATCCGCTGCGTCGCCTACGCCGAGCCGGCACCGGTCTGGACGGAGGCGGGGTGGGCGACGAAGGAGACCAACAACCCGGGCGCACTGATCCTGGCCTATGCCCGCGGCTTCAGGGACGAGCACGGCAAGCTGATCGCCGGCATCGGCCTGGACGACGTCCAGATCGATATCGAGGCGCTGAAGGCCTTCATGCTGTTCTGCCAGGCCAACGGCTACGGCTACTCGAACTACATCAAGGACGTCCGCAACCACGACGACGTGCTGGGCGCCGTCGCGCTGGCCGGGTTCGGCCAGATCACATGGGCCGGCGGCCGCCTGTCGGTGGTGTGGGCCGGGTCGGAGCAGCCGCTGTCCGGCGTGGTCAACATGGCGACCATCAAGAAGGGGCAATTCCAGGTTGACTACACCCTGGCCAACGCCGCCGACGGGATCGAGTACAGCTATTACGACGCCACCGACTGGACGACCAAGACCCTGCGCGTAGCCGCGCCCGGCGTGACCACCATGCTCAACCCGGCCACGGTGGAGGGCGAGGGCATCACCAACGAGGCGCACGCCGCGCGGATGGCGCGCTATCACTTGGCGCAATCCCTCTACCAGTACAAGGACATCACCTACAGCACGGACATCGAGCACCTGAGCTATCGTCGCCTGTCCCTGCTGGCCCTGCAGCACGACCTGACGCAGTGGGGCGCCGGCGGCCGGATCGTTTCGGCCGCCGCGGCCAACGGCGTTGTCACGCTGCGGCTGGACGAGCCGGTCCAGGCGCCGACCAACGGCAACGCCTGGATCGGCCTGCGCGTCCCCGGCGAACGGGTGTACCGCGTGTTCGGCGTGCAGCCGTTCACCGGCACCAGCGACACCATCCGCCTGACCGGTTCCTGGCCAGGCGATGCGCCGCTGCCCGGCGACACACCGGACAACCCGGCTCACGACACCATCTGGATCTACGACTTCAGGCAGACGCCGGGGTACCGGGTCCGTGTGGTTGGCATCGAGCCCGAGAGCGACCTGAAAGGCGCCAAGGTGTCCGTGGTACCCGAACCACCCGAGTTCTGGAACTACGTGCTCACCGGCGAATACGTCCCGCCGGTCAATACCAACCCGATCACCAGCCGCCCGATTGCCAGCGGCCTGGCCATCACTGAGCAGCAGGTGGTCCAGGGCGATACGGTGTTCACCGAGCTGACCGTCACCTTCGAGATCAGCGGCCCGGTCGGCAACATCGTGGTGCTGGCCGCCGGCAGCGACGGTGTGCTCTCCGAGGTGGCCCAGACCACCACCCGCACGGCCACCTGGCGCATCAGCCATGCGGACCAGTACACCGTGGTGGTCCGACCGTTCAGCCCCGACGGCCGGGCCGGCGTTGCAGCGTCGGTGACCTACATCACGGCCGGTGCGGATGTCCCGCCGCGGCTGGTGGACTTCTTCGACGTGGACGAGCTGTCCGGCGGCGTGCGCATGTACACCTGGGGATTCCTGGCCAACAGCATCCAGTCGCCGGACTTTGCCGGCGTCGAGATCCGCTATATGCAGGGCGCGGTGCTGCGACCGGAATGGGAGCAGATGATCCCCATCGGGGGCAGCGGCTACCACGCAGTGCCCTTCGAAGCCGTTGTGCCGGAGTCGGGCGACTGGACTTTCGCCTGCCGGAGTGTGAACACGTCGGGGGAGCTGTCCACCGAGGCCCGTGTCATCACCAAGAAGCTCGGCGCCAACCTCGGCCAGGTGATCGACAAGACCATTCAGGAGCTCATCGACGCGCAGCAGCGCATCGACCAGGAGAAGATCGAGCGGTTCAACGAGGATGCCCGTGTCGCGAGTGAAGCCGCGGCCGACGCAACAAAGAAGGCAAACGACGCGATGGCAGCGGCCATTGCGCACGCCGATGCCATCGGAGCGATCGTCGCGGATCTGACCGAGGCCGACGAATGGGAGGCTGGGAAGACCTACCCGGTGGGCGACTTCACCCGGCACGACGGGAAGCTGTACCGGGCGCTGCGCGAGAACACCGACGCCGAGCCTGGCGCCTCCCCGGTTGATTGGCAGCTGGTGGGCAACTTCTCTGGCGTGGGCGAGGCGTTGGCTGCGTCGATCGACATGGCCTACCAGAACGCTTCAGACCTGGCGGCCGAGGCTGGCCGGATCAACGCCATTGTCGCGCGCATGCCAGCAGGTGATGGCAAGGTGGCGTCGGTTGAGGCGGTCGACGCGGTCAGCGGCCGGGTGGAGGAAACCGAAGAGGGCCTGCGCGCGGTCGGAGACCGCACGTCGTCGCTGGAAGCGCAGATGACGTACAAGCACGCCGGCGACCGCGATTGGAACGCGGGTGACCGGAACGTCTACGCCGGCGTGCGCACCTGGCAGTCGGTCATGGTCCAGGGTGATCGGGCGGTGGCCAAGATCGTCGATTCGCTCAACGTCGAGCTGGGCGACTTCAAGGCCAGTGCCACGAAGTCCATCGAGCTGATCGCTACCGAGCAGGCCAGCCAAGCCGAACAGATCGAGCACGTGGGCGCAGAGCTGGAGGGCAAGGCATCATCCGACTACGTGGAGCGCATTGACGCCCGCGTGGCCATCACCGAGAACGGCATAGAGGCCGTCACGGGCCAGCTTGCGTCGGTGAAGGCGGAGGTGTCCGGCAAGGCCAGCGCCGAAGTGGTCCAGGGCATGGAGGCCCGCGTCGTGCAGAACGAGAACGGGCTGACCCAGGTGTTGGCGCGGGCGTTCCTGAACGTCATCGCCAACAGCGGCGGCGGACCGCTGATCGGTGGCATGGTCATTGACAACAATGGCCAGGTCATCAACACCCGTTTCGCCAGCAACACGTTCGAGGTCATCTCGCCCGGGGCCAGCGAGGGCATGGAGTGGCGCGACGGCTTCCTGCGCGTCTGGAAGGGGGCCGCCCAACGCATCATCGGCACCAACTTCGGCGCTGCCGGCGACAACCTTGTTGACTACTTCGGGCCGAACGTCGGCGCTGGGGCCGCGGCGAAGTCCAACGCGGTCATGTGGATGGACGCCAACGGCAGTGCCTACTTCGGTGGCCAGCTGTCGGCGGGCATCCTGCGCAACGCGGTCCAGACGACGACCACGCAGACAGTCGGTGTGGAGCTGGTCAACGGGCCGTTCGCCACCAACGGTCGGGTGCGGAGCGTCACTGTCAGCTTCTCCCGTCGACATGTGCGCACGAAGACGACCTATGGCACTGACGGATTCGTCGCTGGCGGGGGCCAGAACACGGCGCGCGTGGAAATCTATCGGCGAGTGGGTGAGGGCGCTGAATCGTTGTGGCAAGTCCTCAACGCCAGCGGCGGGGTGAACATCCTCAATGAGACGGATGGCCCGGACAATGCGATTTCCGACTGGGGCGGATCGTTCACGGTGAACGACACCAGCACCAGCGCGCAGACGATGACCTACCGCGCGGTGATCACCAGCTTCACCGAGCAGACCGTGTCGCACACCTCCGGCTCCTTCCAGCAGCAGTCCATCACGCAGAGCCTGTCGATCATCTCGGTCGAGAACTGAAACCGCACAAGGCGCGGGCCGGCATGTCCGGCCCGCTTTGCCGTGGGCGATCAACAGCAGAGAACACACATGCCGCAGAAACTCATCGATCAAACCACCATCCAGCCGGACGGCCGCCTAGGCGACGACGCGTTCACGGCCTTTGCAACCTGCAACGACAACTTCGCAGATGCCGAGGGACGCCTTACGGCATTGGAGGCCGGTGGTCAGGACGTGGAGGACCTGAAGGTCGCACTGCAGCAGGAGAAGCAGCTGCGTGACGATGCCGATACTGCGCTCTCGCAGGCCATCGCTGCAGAAGTGACCGCACGCCAGAACGCAGACACTGCGCTTGGTGCACGCTTCATCGGAAAGAACGTACTTATCAACGGCGGTTTCGGAATCTGGCAGCGGGGTAACACGTTCACGTCAACGGCACCAGCCAATAGCAGCGATGCCAAGTACTCGGCGGATCGTTGGCTGATCAACGCTGGTGCCGGCGCATCAATAACGCTGACAGCAAATGTGCTCAACCCTGCTGATTACGATCAGGTTCAGAATAGCGGCAAGGCGCTGCCAAAAACTGAAATCGCCATCAGCGGCGGCGCCGGGCACTACGCTGTTATGGAGCAACGCATCGAGAACGTACACACGATGCAGGGGAAGCAGGTAACAGTGTCCATGCGTGTGTTCGCTCCTACCGGTACAAGCAGGCAGATTGCCATTGAGTTCGTGCAGAATTTTCGAAGCGGCACACCGGCGGTTACCGGTATCGGCAGCAAGGTTTTTTCGATCGGTGCAGGCTGGACGACCATTGTCCACACCCTCACTGTCCCGAGTACTGCAGGTAAGACGGCCGCCGCTGGGGACAACTTGGCGCTGACGATCTGGTTCTCTGGCGGTTCCGATTGGAATTCCCGCAATGCAGGTTTGGGCCAACAGCCTAACGGGGTCATCTACGTGACTGACGTGCAGGTAGAGCAAGGGCCAGTTGCCACCGCA
>NZ_JCAFUS010000026.1:0-19751 GCF_059371555.1 Stenotrophomonas sp. YJH_SMC_10
GAAATGGTGATGCCGGGTGACAACGTCAAGATGGTCGTCACCCTGATCAACCCGGTGGCCATGGACGAAGGCCTGCGCTTCGCCATCCGCGAAGGCGGCCGTACCGTCGGCGCCGGCGTGGTCTCGAAGATCATCGAGTAATCTGGTAGTATCTGCGCCCCGATGTTGCCTGGGTAGGGCATCGGGGCGTATCAAATGGGAAAGCAGGCACAGGATGTGCCTTGTGTTCCCCGGACCAGGAAGGGTCAATGCCATTCAGGCGGCGTCAACAGGTGACTGTTGACAGCTGCCTTGCGTGCCATTATGCTTCTACGTCTGGGCAGGCCGGGAAACTGGTCTGCCTACGTTTTTGAGGTCCATGGAGTGACCTTGTCGGCCTGCAGGACTGCGGGCCGTCCGTATTCAGGAATTTCATGGGGCAAAGCAACCCAGAGGCTTTGTCTGTCGCTCTTTTAACGAAGGAACCTACCGCCATGGCGGACCAAAAGATCCGGATCCGGCTGAAAGCGTTCGATCATCGTCTGATCGACCGTTCGGCCAGCGAGATCGTTGAAACGGCAAAGCGGACCGGCGCGCAAGTGCGTGGCCCGATCCCGCTGCCGACCAAGATCGAGCGTTACACCGTTCTCGTCTCCCCGCACGTCGACAAGGACGCGCGTGACCAGTACGAGACCCGCACGCACAAGCGCGTGCTCGATATCGTTGACCCGAATGACAAGACCGTGGACGCGCTGATGAAGCTCGAACTGGCTGCCGGCGTCGACGTTCAGATCAAGCTGACCTGAGGACTACGACCATGACGAAGAAGTATTCGTTGGGCTTCGTGGGCCGCAAGGCCGGCATGAGCCGCGTGTTCACCGAAGATGGCCGTTCCATCCCGGTGACCCTGATCGAAGCAACCCCGAACCGCATCGCGCAGATCAAGACCGTCGAAACCGACGGCTACAGCGCCGTGCAGGTGACCGTCGGCGCGCGTCGCGCTGCCCTGGTCAACAAGCCGGAAGCCGGCCACTTCGCCAAGGCGAAGGTGGAAGCGGGTCGTGGCCTGTGGGAATTCCGCGTTGAAGACGCGCAGCTCGGCGATTTCGCCGTTGGCGGCGAAGTCAAGGCGGACATCTTCGAAGTCGGCCAGATCGTCGACGTCCAGGGTGTCACCAAGGGTAAGGGCTTCCAGGGCACCATCAAGCGCCACAACTTCCGTATGGGCGATGCAACCCACGGTAACTCGCTGTCGCATCGCGCGCCGGGTTCGCTGGGTCAGCGCCAGACCCCGGGTCGCGTTTTCCCGGGCAAGAAGATGTCGGGCCACATGGGCGCGGTGCAGCAGAGCACCCAGAACCTGGAAGTGGTCAAGGTCGACGTCGAGCGCGGTCTGATCGCCGTTCGCGGCGCCGTTCCGGGCGCGGCGGGTGGCGATGTGATCGTCCGTCCGGCGAGCAAGGCATAAGGAGAGATGACGATGGAACTCGTTATCACGGGTAGCAACAACAAGGTCTCGGTCTCCGACGCCGTGTTCGGTCGCGATTTCAGCGAAGATCTGGTCCACCAGGTCGTCGTTGCCTACCGCAACGCCGGTCGCGCCGGCACCAAGGCACAGAAGACTCGCTCCGAAGTGGCTGGTACCACCAAGAAGTCGAAGAAGCAGAAGGGCGGCGGCGCGCGTCATGGCGCACTGACGGCTCCGATCTTCGTCGGCGGCGGTGTCACCTTCGCGGCCAAGCCGCGCAGCTTCGAGCAGAAGGTCAATCGTAAGCAGTACCGTGCCGCCATGTGCGCGATCCTGTCCGAGCTGAACCGTCAGGGCCGTCTGACCATCGTGGAGTCCTTCGACGTCGAAGCGACCAACACGAAGGGTCTGGTCGCCAAGCTGGCCGGCCTGGAAGTGGGCAAGCGCCCGCTGATCGTCACCGAAGAAGCGTCCGAGCACCTGTACCTGTCCGCCCGCAATCTGCCGTACGTGCAGGTGCGTGACGTCCAGGGCCTGGATCCGGTCTCGCTGGTGGGTGCCGACACGGTCGTCATCACCGCTGACGCGGTCAAGAAGGTCGAGGAGTGGCTGGCATGAACAGCAACGAAAAAATCTTCAGCGTGCTGCGTGCCCCGCGTGTCTCCGAAAAGACCGCGCGCCTGCAGGAACTCTCCAACCAGTATGTCTTCGAAGTTTCGAACGAAGCCACCAAGGCCGATGTAAAGGCCGCGGTTGAGCAGCTGTTCGACGTCAAGGTCGAAGCCGTCAACGTGGTCAACGTCAAGGGCAAGAACAAGTCCTTCCGTAACCGTGCTGGCCGCCGCGGCGATTGGCGCAAGGCGTACGTTCGCCTGGCCGACGGCCAGTCGATCGATGTAACGGCCAAGGCCTGAGGTACATCCCATGCCATTGATGAAATTCAAGCCCACTTCCCCCGGCCGCCGTTCGGCCGTGCGCGTGGTTACGCCCGATCTGCACAAGGGTGCTCCGCACGCCGCACTGGTCGAGTCGCAGAGCCGCTCGGGTGGCCGCAACCACCACGGCCGCATCACCGTGCGTCACGTCGGTGGTGGTGCCAAGCAGCACTACCGCATCATCGACTTCAAGCGCAACAAGCTGGGCATCCCGGCGCGCGTGGAACGCATCGAATACGATCCGAACCGCACCGCCCACATCGCCCTGCTGTGCTACGTCGATGGTGAGCGTCGCTACATCATCGCCCCGAAGGGCCTGAAGGCCGGTGATCAGGTGATCGCTGGTTCGGACGCCCCGATCAAGGCCGGCAACACCCTGCCGCTGCGCAACATCCCGGTCGGCACCACCATCCACTGCATCGAGCTGAAGCCGGGCAAGGGCGCTCAGATCGCTCGCGCCGCCGGTGCGGCCGTGCAGCTGGTGGCTCGCGAAGGCATCTACGCCACCCTGCGCCTGCGCTCGGGTGAAATGCGCAAGGTTCCGGTCGAGTGCTGCGCCACCATCGGTGAAGTCGGCAACGACGAGCACAGCCTGGAAAAGCTGGGCAAGGCCGGTGCCAAGCGTTGGCGCGGCGTCCGCCCGACCGTTCGTGGTGCTGCCATGAACCCGGTTGACCACCCGCACGGTGGTGGTGAGGCCAAGGCCGGCCAGGGTAACCCGCATCCGGTCACCCCGTGGGGTGTTCCGACCAAGGGTTACAAGACGCGCCATAACAAGCGCACTCAGCAGTTCATCGTCCGCGATCGTAGGGGCTAATCGACCATGGCACGTTCACTCAAGAAGGGCCCGTTCGTCGATCACCACCTCGTCAAGAAGGTGGAGGCCGCTGCGGGCAGCAAGAAGCCGATCAAGACCTGGTCGCGCCGTTCGATGATCCTGCCTGACATGGTAGGCATCACCATTGCCGTGCATAACGGCAAGAACCACATCCCGGTTCTCGTCAACGAGAACATGGTCGGCCACAAGCTCGGCGAATTTGCCATCACCCGGACCTTCAAGGGTCACGGTGGTGACAAGAAGTCGGGCAAGTAAGGAGAGATGACAATGGAAGCGAAAGCCATCCTGCGCACTGCGCGCATCTCCCCGCAGAAGGCTCGTCTGGTCGCTGACCAGGTGCGCGGTCTGCCGGCCGAACGTGCGGTCAACCTGCTGAAGTTCTCGGACAAGAAGGCTGCCCACCTGATCAAGAAGGTGGTGGAGTCGGCAATTGCCAACGCCGAGAACAACCAGGGCGCCGACGTCGACGAGCTGAAGGTTCAGACCATCATGGTTGATGAAGGTCCGACCCTGAAGCGTTTCATGGCGCGGGCGAAAGGCCGCGGTACCCGCATCCTCAAGCGCACCAGCCACATCACTGTGGTTGTGGGCGCCGCCAAGTAAGCGGATAAGGAAAAGACCATGGGTCATAAAGTTCATCCGATTGGTATCCGCCTCGGCATTTCCAAGGACTGGAACTCCAAGTGGTACGCCAACAAGGCCGAGTTCGCCGGTTACCTGGCAGCCGACCTGAAAGTGCGCGAAATGCTGCGCAAGAAGCTGGCCCAGGCCGGCATCAGCAAGATCCTGATCGAGCGTCCGGCCAAGACCGCTCGCGTGACGATCCACACCGCCCGTCCGGGCGTGGTGATCGGCAAGCGCGGTGAGGACATCGAGAAGCTGCGCAAGGAAGTGAGCGAGATGATGGGCGTCCCGGCGCACATCAACGTCACCGAAGTGCGCAAGCCGGAACTGGACGCGCAGCTCGTTGCCGAGTCGATCGCCCAGCAGCTGGAGCGTCGCATCATGTTCCGCCGTGCAATGAAGCGCTCGGTCGGCAACGCGATGCGCCTGGGTGCCCTGGGCATCAAGGTCAACGTTGGTGGCCGCCTCAACGGTGCTGAAATCGCCCGTTCGGAGTGGTACCGCGAAGGCCGCGTGCCGCTGCACACCCTGCGTGCCGACATCGACTATGGCTTCGCTGAAGCCAAGACGACCTACGGCATCATCGGCATCAAGGTCTGGATCTACAAGGGCGAGGTCTTCGATTTCTCCCAGGTTGGCCAGGAAAAGCAGGACGACACCCCGTCGCGCAACGATCGTCACGATCGCGGCGACCGTGGTGACCGTCAGCGCCCGGCCCGTGAAGCGAGGTAACGACAATGTTGCAACCCAAGCGAACCAAGTACCGCAAGGTACACAAGGGCCGTAACGATGGCCTGAGCTGGAGCGCCAACGCTGTCAGCTTCGGCGAATACGGCCTGAAGGCAACCGCACACGGTCAGCTGACCGCGCGTCAGATCGAAGCGGCCCGCCGCTCGATCAGCCGCTACGTCAAGCGCGGCGGCAAGATGTGGATCCGCGTGTTCCCCGACAAGCCCATCACCAAGAAGCCCATCGAAGTTCGAATGGGTTCGGGTAAGGGTAACGTGGAATACTGGGTGGCCCAGATCCAGCCCGGCCGCATGATCTATGAAATCGAGGGTGTTTCCGAGGAAGTGGCTCGCGAGGCGTTCCGCCTGGCCGCCGCCAAGCTCTCGGTCACCACCACTTTCGTGACCCGTACGGTGCGCTGATGGATATCAAAACTCTCCGTGAAAAGTCGGCTGACGAACTCAAGGCCCACCTGATCGACCTGCGTAAGGAACAGTTCTCTGTCCGTATGCAGCAGGTCACCGGCCAGCTGCCGAAGACCCACGACATTCGCCGGGTCCGTCGCGAGATTGCTCGCGTCAAGACCCTGCTCGGCAGCACGAAGTAAGGATGGCCGCTATGAGCGACAATACTGAAAAGAAGACGCTGCGCACGGTCGAAGGCCGTGTCGTCAGCAACAAGATGGACAAGACGGTTACCGTCCTGGTTGAGCGTCAGGTCAAGCACGCGCTGTACGGCAAGTACATCAAGCGCTCGACCAAGCTGCACGCCCACGATGCCGACAACGCCTGCAAGGAAGGCGATGTCGTCCGCGTGACCGAGATTGCTCCGATGTCCAAGACCAAGAACTGGCGCGTGGTGGAAGTCATCACGCGTGCGGCTGAATAAGGAGTCTGAATCATGATCCAGATGCAGAGCTACCTTGACGTCGCGGACAATTCGGGTGCCAAGCAGGTGATGTGCTTCAAGGTGCTGGGTGGTTCCAAGCGCCGTTACGCCGGCATCGGCGACATCATCAAGGTCACCGTGAAGGATGCGATTCCGCGCGGCAAGGTCAAGAAGGGTGAAGTGTATGACGCCGTCGTGGTGCGTACCCGCAAGGGTGTGCGTCGCGCCGACGGTTCGCTGATCCGCTTCGACGGCAATGCTGCCGTCCTGCTGAACAACAAGCAGGAGCCGATCGGTACCCGTATCTTCGGGCCGGTGACCCGTGAACTTCGTTCGGAGAAGTTCATGAAGATCGTCTCGCTCGCTCCCGAAGTGCTGTGAGCGACAGGAGATAATCATGGCTAACCGTATCAAGAAGGGCGACCAGGTTGTCGTCAACGCTGGCAAGGACAAGGGCAAGCAGGGCGAAGTCGTCCGCGTCGACGGCGACCGTGTGGTCGTCGCCAACGTGAACATCGTCAAGCGCCACACCAAGCCGAACCCGCAGGCAGGTGTTGCCGGCGGCGTGGTCGAGCGCGAAGCTTCGATCCATATCTCCAACGTGAACGTGCTGAACCCGGCTTCGGGCAAGGGCGAACGCGTTGGCTTCAAGGTGCTGGAGGATGGACGCAAACTGCGTGTGTTCCGCTCCAGCGGTGAGGCGCTCGACGCCTGAGGAATGTGAAGATGACTTCCCGTCTCGAAAAGATCTACAAGGAAGAAGTGGTGCCGGCGCTGATGAAGCAGTTCGGCTACACCAATCCGATGGAAGTACCGAAGCTCGTCAAGGTCACCCTGAACATGGGTGTCGGCGAGGCTGCCACCAACAAGAAGATCCTGGAAAACGCCGTCGCGGACATGACCAAGATTTCCGGCCAGAAGCCGGTTGTCACCAAGTCGCGTATCTCGGTTGCGTCGTTCAAGATCCGTGATGGTTGGCCGATCGGCTGCAAGACCACGCTGCGTCGCCACAAGATGTACGAGTTCCTGGACCGCCTGATCAACATCTCGCTGCCGCGCGTGCGCGACTTCCGTGGTGTTTCCGGTCGTTCCTTCGACGGCCGCGGCAACTTCAACATGGGTGTGAAGGAACAGATCATCTTCCCGGAAATCGACTTCGACGCCGTCGACGCGATCCGCGGTATGGATATCGCCATCACCACCACTGCGAAGACCGACGCGGAAGCGAAGGCGCTGCTGGCAGCGTTCAAGTTCCCGTTCCGTAACTGATCTGTCGAGGAAACCGAAATGGCAAAGACCTCCATGGTCAACCGCGACATCAAGCGGGAAAAGCTGGCCAAGAAGTACGCTGAGAAGCGTGCGGCTCTGAAGAAGATCGTGTCCTCCGTGGACGCGACCTACGAAGAGAAGATCGACGCCGCAACCAAGCTGGCCAAGCTGCCGCGCGATTCGTCGCCGAGCCGTCAGCGCAACCGTTGCGAGCTGTCGGGTCGTCCGCGTGGCGTGTACAGCAAGTTCGGCCTCGGCCGCAACAAGCTGCGCGAAGCCACCATGCGTGGCGACGTCCCGGGCCTGCGCAAGGCCAGCTGGTAATCCCAGCCGGCCCTGCGATCAGCACCTCCTTGCGGGGGTGCTGAACCGGGGGAGGGGGCTGTTCAGCTTCCTTTCTGCGAAAAAACCCGAAGAGCCCGACGCAAGTCGGGCTCTTTTGGCGTATACTCCCGCGTCTTGCCCTGTGCAGACGGGGTTGTAGGAGTGGGCCCTGGCCCGCTGCATCAAGGGACCTGGCCCGTTTCCAGGAGACAACAGATTTTCGCGAAAGCGGATATCGGTGCACTCAAAGGTACTCATATGAGCATGACTGATCCCATCGCCGACCTGCTGGTCCGCATCAAGAATGCGGCCGCAGTTGGCAAGCAGACGGTGAAAGCCCCGTCGTCCAAGATCAAGGTTGCGATCGCCCAGGTCCTGAAGGACGAGGGTTACATCACCGACCTGCGCGTGACCCAGCTGGAAAACAACAAGTCCGAGCTGGAAATCGTGCTGAAGTATTTCGAAGGCAAGCCGGTCATCGCGACCCTGAAGCGCTTCTCGCGTTCGGGCCTGCGCCAGTACCGCGGCAAGAGCGAGCTGCCGAAGGTCATGAACGGCCTGGGCATCTCCATCATTTCCACCTCCAAGGGCATCATGACTGATGCGCAGGCGCGCCAGCTGGGCGTCGGCGGCGAAGTCCTGTGCTTCGTGGCCTAAGGCGAAAGGAGTAGAACTATGTCCCGCGTAGCCAAGAAGCCGATCACCCTGGGTAAGGTTGAACTGAACGTCCAGTCGGACAGCGTCACCGCCAAGGGCCCGAAGGGCACCCTGTCGCTGGCCAAGCCGGCCGGCATTGCCATCAACGTCGACAATGGCGTTGCCACCCTGAGCACCGAGAACGCCGATCTGGTCGCACTGACCGGCACCGTGCGTGCGATCCTGTCCAACATGGTCAAGGGCGTGTCCGAAGGCTTCGAGCGCAAGCTGGAGCTGGTTGGCGTGGGTTACCGCGCTGCCATGCAGGGCAAGGACCTGAGCCTGTCGCTGGGCTTCTCGCACCCGGTCGTGTTCGTGGCGCCGGAAGGCATCACCATCACCACCCCGACCCAGACCGAGATCCTGGTCCAGGGCGCTGACAAGCAGGTCGTCGGTGAAGTCGCCGCCAAGATCCGTGCGTTCCGCAAGCCGGAGCCGTACAAGGGCAAGGGCGTGAAGTACTCCGACGAAGTCATCATCCGTAAGGAAGCCAAGAAGGCGTAAGTGCGAGTCCCTCGCAAGAGCCCGCACATCCATGTGCGGACTCATCAGGGAAAAGCCCATCCTTCAGCTTTCAAGGAACAATCAAAATGAACAAGAACATCGCCCGCCTGCGTCGCGCCAAGTCGACCCGCGCCCACATTCGTGAGCTCGGCGTCGCCCGCCTGTCGGTGCTGCGCACCGGCCAGCACCTGTACGCCCAGGTCTTCACCGCTGACGGTTCGAAGGTGCTGGCTGCCGCCAACACCACCCAGACCGACGTCAAGGAAGGCCTGAAGAACGGCAAGAACGCCGATGCCGCTGCCAAGGTTGGCCGCATCGTCGCCGAGCGCGCCAAGGCCGCCGGCGTCGAGAAGGTTGCCTTCGATCGTTCGGGCTACCGCTACCACGGCCGCATCAAGGCCCTGGCAGAAGCCGCCCGCGAAGCCGGCCTGCAGTTCTAAGGGACAAGGGCAGGGGGGCGATGGCCTCCTGCCTGCCTGCTCGCCAGCCTGAGCGAGGCTGGACGGCGCCGCTCTTCTGCAGCGGCCCACCGGAACAACGCGTCACTCCACAACCATAAGCGGCCTCGAGCCGTACATACCCAAACAACCAAGGAATCAACATGGCAGAAGAGCGTCAGCAGCGGGGTCGCGATCGCGACCGTAACCGCGAAGAGAAGATCGACGACGGCATGATCGAAAAGCTGGTCGCGGTCAACCGCGTCAGCAAGACCGTCAAGGGTGGCCGCCAGTTCACCTTCACCGCCCTGACCGTTGTCGGCGACGGCGAAGGCAAGGTCGGTTTCGGTTATGGCAAGGCCCGCGAAGTGCCGGTCGCCATCCAGAAGTCGATGGAGCAGGCCCGCAAGAACCTGGTCAGCGTTGACCTGAACAACGGCACCCTGTGGCACACCATCAAGGATGGTCACGGCGCAGCCCGCGTGTTCATGCAGCCGGCTTCGGAAGGTACGGGCGTGATCGCCGGCGGTGCCATGCGCGCCGTGCTGGAAGCCGTTGGCGTGAAGAACGTGCTGGCCAAGGCCACCGGTTCGCGCAACCCGATCAACCTGGTGCGTGCCACCGTGAAGGGCCTGTCTGCTGCGCAGTCGCCGGCTCGCATCGCGGCCAAGCGCGGCAAGAAGGTGGAGGAACTCAACCATGGCTAATGAGTCCAACAAGACTGTGAAGGTCCGCCTGGTGCGTGGCCTGCGTGGTACCCAGTCGCGTCACCGCCTGTCGGTGCGTGCTCTGGGCCTGAACAAGCTCAACGATGTGCGTGAACTGAAGGACAGCCCGCAGGTACGCGGCCTGATCAATAAGGTTCAGTACCTCGTCCAGGTTGAGGAGTAATCGACCATGACTCTGCGTCTCAATGAACTGAGCCCGGCACCGGGCGCCCGCACCGAGCGCACCCGCGTCGGCCGCGGTATCGGCTCGGGCCTGGGCAAGACTGCCGGCCGCGGCCACAAGGGTTCGTTCGCCCGTAAGGGTGGCGGCAAGATCAAGGCTGGCTTCGAAGGCGGCCAGACCCCCATGCAGCGCCGTCTGCCGAAGATCGGCTTCCGTTCGCCGATCGCCAAGGACACCGCTGAAGTGCTGCTGTACGCGCTGGACAAGCTGCCGGCCGGTGAGATCGATTTCGCCGCCCTGCGTGCTGCCAAGCTGGTCCCGAGCACCGCAAAGAAGGCCAAGGTCGTCGTCAAGGGCGAAGTGACCAAGGCGTTCACCCTGAAGGGTATTGCTGCCACGGCCGGTGCCAAGGCTGCAATCGAAGCTGCCGGCGGCAGCGTAACGGAGTAAGAAAATCATGGCGCAAGCTGGCATCGGTAACCTCGCGGGCGGAATGGGCAAGTTCACTGAACTTCGCCAACGTTTGCTGTTCGTCGTCGGGGCTTTGATCGTCTATCGCATCGGCTGCTACGTGCCGGTGCCGGGCGTCAATCCCGATGCCATGCTTGCCATGATGCAACAGCAGGGCGGCGGCATCGTGGACATGTTCAACATGTTCTCGGGCGGCGCCCTGCACCGTTTCAGCATCTTCGCGCTGAACGTGATGCCGTACATTTCGGCATCGATCGTGATGCAGCTGGCGGTGCACATCTTCCCCGCGCTGAAGGCGATGCAGAAGGAAGGTGAGTCCGGCCGCCGCAAGATCACCCAGTATTCGCGCATCGGCGCCGTGCTGCTGGCGGTGGTGCAGGGCGGCTCGATCGCGCTGGCCCTGCAGGGCCAGGTCTCGCCGTCGGGCGCTCCGGTCGTGTACGCGCCGGGCATGGGCTTCGTGCTCACCGCCGTGGTCGCGCTGACCGCCGGCACCATGTTCCTGATGTGGGTGGGCGAGCAGGTCACCGAGCGCGGCATCGGCAACGGCGTCTCGCTGATCATCTTCGCCGGTATCGTGGCCGGCCTGCCGGGTGCGGTCATCCACACCTTCGACGCCTACCGCGACGGCAACATCCAGTTCATCCAGCTGCTGCTGATCGCCATCGTCGTGCTTGCCTTCACCTTCTTCGTGGTGTTCGTCGAGCGCGGCCAGCGCCGGATCACGGTGAACTACGCGCGCCGCCAGGGCGGTCGCAACGCGTACATGAACCAGACCTCGTTCCTGCCGCTGAAGCTCAACATGGCCGGCGTCATCCCGGCGATCTTCGCCTCGAGCCTGCTGGCCTTCCCGGCCACCCTGGCCATGTGGTCCGGCCAGGCGGCCAACCAGAGCAGCTTCGGCCAGGTGCTGCAGAAGGTCGCCAACGCGCTCGGCCCGGGCGAGCCGCTGCACATGATCGTGTTCGCTGCGCTGATCACCGGCTTCGCGTTCTTCTATACCGCGCTGGTCTTCAACTCGCAGGAAACCGCCGACAACCTGAAGAAGTCGGGCGCGCTGATCCCGGGCATCCGTCCGGGCAAGGCCACCGCCGACTACATCGACGGCGTGCTGACCCGCCTGACCGCCGCCGGTTCGGCGTACCTGGTGATCGTCTGCCTGCTGCCGGAACTGATGCGCACGCAGCTGAACGCCTCGTTCTACTTCGGTGGTACTTCGCTGCTGATCGTGGTGGTGGTGGTGATGGACTTCATCGCCCAGGTGCAGGCGCACCTGATGTCCCACCAGTACGAGAGCCTGCTGAAGAAGGCCAACCTGAAGGGCGGCAACCGCGGCGGTTTTGCCCGCGGCTGATTGAGCTGTTATACTTTCGTCTTCCTGACGTGATGGTCCCTCCGCTTCGCGGACTTCGGCCACACAAACGAAGGGCGGCCCCCGCAGCGGTTCCGGGTGGGGGTGTGATGTGGTGGTCCCGCGCTGGAGTAGCGCGGGCGGCCCCGGGGGAAACCCCAGGTCCAACCCCATCCGGCGCCGGAGCCTGGGCACACTCCCCAGGCCGGGTTCATGAAACCAATGGTTTCACGGGCTTCCATGTAAACCGGAACCTTGTTAGTATCGCTAGTTCACTTTTTTGATCCATCCTGCCGGATTGGCGTGCCCGAGGCGCGCTGTCGGCCATCACTCAGCTGGAGAACCGCGTCATGGCGCGTATTGCAGGCGTCAACCTGCCAGCCCAGAAGCATGTCTGGGTCGGGTTGCAAAGCATTTACGGCATCGGCCGTACCCGTTCGAAGAAGGTCTGCGAAGTCGCAGGCGTTGCTTCGACCACCAAGATCCGCGATCTGTCGGAGCCGGAAATCGAGCGCCTGCGCGCCGAAGTCGGCAAGTACATCGTGGAAGGCGATCTGCGCCGTGAGATCGGCATCGCGATCAAGCGCCTGATGGACCTGGGCTGCTACCGCGGCCTGCGTCACCGTCGTGGTCTCCCGCTGCGTGGCCAGCGCACCCGTACCAACGCCCGCACCCGCAAGGGTCCGCGCAAGGCGATCAAGAAGTAAGGGACTGAGAAATGGCTAAGCCCGCTGCTAAGACCAAGAAGAAGATCAAGCGCGTCGTCACCGACGGCGTCGCCCACGTCCACGCTTCGTTCAACAACACCATCGTCACCATCACCGACCGCCAGGGCAACGCTCTGTCGTGGGCAACCTCCGGTGGCGCTGGCTTCCGCGGTTCGCGCAAGTCGACCCCGTTCGCTGCCCAGGTGGCGGCTGAAAAGGCCGGTCGTGCTGCGCTGGACTACGGCGTGAAGTCGCTGGAAGTCCGCATCAAGGGCCCGGGTCCGGGCCGTGAGTCGGCCGTGCGTTCGTTGAACAACGTCGGCTACAAGATCACCAACATCATCGACGTGACGCCCATCCCGCACAACGGGTGCCGTCCGCCGAAGAAGCGTCGCGTCTAAAGGGAGCGATAAGAAATGGCTCGTTATATCGGTCCTACCTGTAAGCTCGCCCGCCGCGAAGGCGCCGACCTGTCCCTGAAGAGCCCGGCGCGTGCGCTGGACTCCAAGTGCAAGCTGGAGCAGAAGCCCGGCCAGCACGGCGCCACTGCCCGCAAGGGCAAGCTGTCCGACTACGCCACCCAGCTGCGTGAAAAGCAGAAGGTCAAGCGTATCTACGGCCTGCTGGAGCGTCAGTTCCGCAACTACTACAAGAAGGCCTCGACCAAGAAGGGCAACACCGGCGAGAACCTGCTGCAGCTGCTGGAAACCCGCCTGGACAACGTCGTCTACCGCATGGGCTTCGCCGTGACCCGTCCGGCTGCCCGTCAGCTGGTGTCGCACCGCGGCGTCACCGTGAATGGCAAGTCGGTCAACCTGGCCTCGTACCAGGTCAAGGCTGGCGACGCCATCGCTCTGTCCGAAAAGGCTGCCAAGCAGCTGCGCGTCCAGGAAGCCCTGACCGTCGCCGCCCAGCATGACCTGAGCCCGTCGTGGGTTGAAGTGGATTCCGGCAAGTTCACCGGCATCTTCAAGGCTGTTCCGGATCGTTCGGATCTGCCTGCGGACATCAACGAAGCGCTGATCGTCGAGCTGTATTCGAAGTAATTCACATTGGAGAGCCCCCGGCGACGGCCGGGGGTTCACTAGGAGAACCCGCAACATGACGGTTACCGCCAACCAGGTTCTGCGTCCTCGCGGTCCGCAGATCGAACGCCTTACCGACACCCGCGCAAAGGTCGTCATCGAACCTTTGGAGCGGGGTTACGGGCATACGCTGGGCAACGCCCTGCGTCGCGTGCTGCTGTCGTCCATCCCGGGCTTCGCCATCACGGAAGTCGAAATCGACGGCGTGTTGCATGAGTACACCACGGTCGAAGGTCTGCAGGAGGACGTGCTCGAAGTCCTGCTGAACCTGAAGGACGTGGCCATCCGTATGCACTCCGGCGACAGCGCCACCCTGTCCCTGTCCAAGCAGGGCCCGGGCGTTGTCACCGCTGCCGACATCAAGGTCGACCACAATGTGGAGATCCTGAACGGCGACCATGTGATCTGCCACCTGACCAAGGATACGGCGATCAACATGCGTCTGAAGATCGAACGTGGTTTCGGCTACCAGCCGGCGGCCGCGCGTCGTCGTCCGGACGAAGAAACCCGTGCCATCGGCCGCCTGGTCCTGGATGCCTCGTTCTCGCCGGTCCGCCGTGTCGCCTACGCCGTGGAAGCGGCGCGTGTCGAACAGCGCACCGACCTGGACAAGCTGGTCATCGATATCGAGACCAACGGCACCATCGATGCCGAGGAAGCCGTGCGCACCGCCGCCGACATCCTCAGCGACCAGCTGTCGGTATTCGGTGACTTCACCCACCGCGACCGCGGTGCGGCCAAGCCGGCCAACAACGGCGTGGATCCGGTGCTGCTGCGCCCGATCGACGATCTGGAGCTGACCGTGCGTTCGGCCAACTGCCTGAAGGCTGAAAGCATCTACTACATCGGCGATCTGATCCAGAAGACCGAAGTGGAGCTGCTGAAGACCCCGAACCTGGGCAAGAAGTCGCTCACCGAGATCAAGGAAGTGCTGGCTCAGCGCGGCCTTTCGCTCGGCATGAAGCTGGAGAACTGGCCGCCGGCCGGCGTCGCCAGCCATGGCATGCTGGGCTGATATCGGTAATGCCTGGAGGCTCCACCGTTCGCGGTGGAGCCTTCAACGCAACACACCACGCCACGACGAACCGCAGGTTCGCGGGCAGGTCGTCCAGGACGGGTGACCAGGACCAACCGCAGTCCGCGCAGTAACGCCAGGATGGCGACAACGATCCACACAGCCGCATCATTAACCAAGGAATATCACCATGCGTCACCAGAAGTCTGGCCGTAAGTTCAGCCGCACCAGCGCCCACCGCGAAGCGATGTTCAAGAACATGGCCGCCTCGCTGTTCAAGCACGAGCTGATCAAGACCACCCTGCCGAAGGCCAAGGAACTGCGCCGCGTTGCCGAGCCGCTGATCACCCTGGCCAAGGTCGACTCCGTCGCCAACCGCCGTCTGGCCTTCGCCCGCCTGCGCGACAACGAAGCCGTGGGCAACCTGTTCACCATCCTGGGCCCGCGCTACGCGAACCGTCCGGGCGGCTACCTGCGCCTGCTGAAGTGCGGTTTCCGCGCCGGCGACAACGCACCGATGGCCTACGTCGAGCTGGTTGACCGTCCGGTCGTGGCCGAGGAAGTGGCCGAGTAATCGGACTGCTCCAATGCGACACAGCGAAAGCCCGGCCTCTGCCGGGCTTTTGCATTTCCGGAGCGGAAGTCCGGGGTCGGATCCCGTGCCACGGGCGCGGGATCTGACCCGCACCGTTCCGACAGGCGTCACCTGTGGCGGTTCGAATGGCGCGCGCTCTCGGTTACGCTTGGCGCCTTGATCCATTCGAGCGTTGACGATGAATCCACTGCGCTGGCCCTTCCGCGCCCAGTTCTTCCTGGGCTTCCTGATCTGCGCGGGCCTGCTCGGCTACGCGATCTTCCTGCAGCTCAAGATGGGCCTGGAGCCGTGCCCGCTGTGCATCTTCCAGCGCCTGGCTTTTGCCGCGCTGGGCCTGCTGTTCCTGATCGGTGCGCTGCACGGGCCGTCCAACCGTCCCGGCCGCGCCACCTACGGCGTGCTCGCCTTCATCGCGGCGGCCGTCGGCGTGGGCATCGCTGCGCGCCACGTCTACGTGCAGATGCTGCCGCCGGAGATGGGCGCGACCTGTGGCCCGCCGCTGAGCTTCCTGCGCGAGACCATGGGGCCGCTGGAAGTGTTCCGCACGGTGCTGACCGGTACCGGCAACTGCGGCAACATCGACTGGACGTTCCTGGGCCTGACCATGCCGATGTGGTCGGGCGTGTGGTTCGTGCTGCTGGCGCTGTGGGCGCTGGTGGCGTCGCTGCGCAAGGTCAAGCGCTGAAGCAAGGCGGGGTCGGAGCCCTTTCCTGCGGAAAGGGATCCGACTCCAGGCACCCTGGCGTCCTCAGAAGTCCTGCTGCAGGCTCAGGTAGGCGCCCCGGCGCGGACCCCACTGCGGGGCGAACACGCCGACGCCACCGCCATCGCGCAGCTGGTAGCTGCGGTCCAGTGCGTTGATCAGGGCGAGTTGCACGTGCAGGGGATGGCCACTGTCGGCGTTGAAGTCATGCCCGGCGCTGAGGTTCACCTGCAGGTAGGACGGCAGTTCGCCGCCGTTGGGCACGCCGTCGGCGTCCGAGCGCAGGCCGCTGCCGAACAAGTAGTTGGCACCGATCCGGTTGTGCCCGGCAAAGGCGTAGCTGAAGCCGCCCGAAGACGTCAGCTTCTGGTCGTGGTCGAGGTGGATCCAGTGGTTGGCCACATAGGCCAGTGCGTCCGGGTCGAGGTTGTACTGGCTGGTGATGACCTGGGTGCCGATCGCCTTGTTGTAGGCTGCGTTGAAGTAGGCGCTGAACGGGCCGTTGCTGTAGTCGGCGCTGAACTCCAGCCCACGGATGTGGCCACGGCGATAGTTGAACGTCGAGTAGATGTAGGCGGCGCCGAACTGACCTTCGTCCTGCAGGCGCGCAACGCGGCGGTCGTAGGCGTCCAGGCCCAGGGTCAGGTGGTCGCCCAGCTGCTGCGAGATGCCGATGTCGTAGTAGTCGCTGCGTTCGGCCAGGGGCGTGTTGTTGCCGCCGCTGGGCTGCTGGTTGGTGGTGCCGTCGTACAGCGCGATGTCGCTGCTGGCAATCAGCTCACTGGCCGGCGGCGTGAAGTAGCGCGCGTAGCCCGCATGCACGGTGGTGCGGTCGCTGGCATTCCAGACCACGCCTGCGCGCGGGCTGAGCTGGCCCTCGGTGCGTCCAAACGCCTTGTAGCGATCGCCGCGCAGGCCGTAGTTGACGGTCCAGTCGTCGCCGATCTTCCACTCGTCCTGTACGTACACCGCCAGCGTGCTGGCGTGGAAGGCGCTGCGGTCTGGAATCAGCAGTGGCGTGGTGCTGGATTGCTGGCCGGCGCCATCGACCGGGAACACCCAGCTGTTGTTGCTGGCGCGCGCATTCTCGTAGTTGCCGTACAGGCCGTAGCGCAGCGTGTGGTCATTGCCCAGCGGGGTGGAGAAGTCGGCCTGCAGCGTGTTGGCGCGGTTGCTGCGCTGCACCTGTGAGGCGACGCCACTGAACACCAGGTCGCCGATGACATCCGGATGGAATGCCACATCGCTGTAGCGCTGGCCGGCCGAGAGCTGATAGGCGGTGCTGCCCAACGTGCCCTGCAGCACCAGCATGCCGAAGCGGGTGGCCTCGCGCTGGGTTTCATCCAGCTGGCTGGAGTCGAAGGTGGTGGTATCGAGGTAACCGAACTGCGGCGTCTGCCCGGGGTTGACCGGGATCTGGAAGCGATTGTTGGCAAAGCCGGCGAACACGCTCAGGCGGGTGTTCTCGTTGACCAGGTAGGTGAGGTCGGCGAAGGCCTTGCCCTGGTGGGTGTCGTCGTGCTGCGGCTTGCGCGTGCTGGTCGGGTTCTCCAGGCCCACCTCGTTCTGGTCGTAGTTGCCGGTCAGGAACCAGCTCCAGCGCCCCTGGTTGCCCCACCAGGAGGCATTGGGATTGATCTTGCCGAATGCGCCTGCGGTCAGCCCGGCGCTGCCGCCATTGCCAAGCTCGGCGCCGCTGCGGGTGGTGATGTCGACCACAGCTGCCGTGCGTTCGCCGAACTGTGCCGGCAGCGCGCCATCCATCAGGCGGAGGCTCTTGATCGTGCGGGCATCCAGGGTCTGGCCAAAGCCAGAGATCGACTCGGGCAGCAGGACGCCGTTGATGCGGTACTGCAGATTGGCGTGGTCGCCGCGCACGTGCACGCCGCCGTAGGAATCCTGGACCACGCCCGGGGCCTGCAGCAGCACCTGGCTCAGCGGCGCAGAGGCGCCCAGCGGCTGCTTCTGGATGTCCTCGGCGGTGATCTGGTACTGGCTGCTGCCGATGTCCGGCGACAGCGCATTGCGGGCCTGGTCGAGCTGGGCACTGACGGTGACCGTATCCAGCTCCTTGACCGATGGTTTGCCGTCGTCGGGCGCGGCCGCGAACGCGGGCAGGCTGGCCAGGGCCAGGGCGAAGGTGATGCCGGTAGCGAGCAGGGAAGGCTTCATGGCAGGCGGGCTGTGGGAGGGAGCTGTGGAAGGGAGGGCGGGGCGATTGTTACTTCGTAACAGTGCGTGGCGAATCATGCGCCTGTCCGGGAGCCCCCGGCCATGCGGTTTCTGGCTGATCGCGAGAGCCTTTGCCCGGCGTTCAGCCATGTGCATGCGGCGGCCGGGCCTTTGCGGCAGCGGTCGGCTCTGCGACCATGAACGCCTTCTCCCCCCGCCGGAAACCTGCAATGAGCCTGTCCGCCGTTTCGCCTGTTCCCGATCCTGCCGCGACCGCCGTCGGCGCTGCCTGGTCGCCGGAGAGCTGGCGTGGCAAGACCGCGCTGCAGATGCCGACCTACCCCGACCCGGTGGCCTTGGACGCTGCCCTGCACGAGCTGAAGCGGCTGCCACCGCTGGTCACGTCGTGGGAAATCCTGGCACTGAAGCAGCAGCTGGCCGAGGCCCAGGAAGGCAAGCGGTTCCTGCTGCAGGGCGGCGATTGCGCCGAGAACTTCAGCGACTGCGAATCCGGCACGATTTCCAACCGGCTGAAGGTGCTGCTGCAGATGAGCCTGGTCCTGGTGCATGGGCTGCGCCAGCCGGTGATCCGCGTCGGCCGCTTCGCTGGCCAGTACGCCAAGCCGCGTTCGGCCGATACCGAAACCCGCGACGGCGTGACCCTGCCCAGCTACCGCGGCGACGTGATCAATGCGCCGGCGTTCACCGAGGCGGCGCGCCTGCCCGATCCGAAGCGCATGCTGCAGGCGCACGCGCATTCGGCGATGACGATGAACTTCGTGCGCGCGCTGATCGATGGGGGGTTCGCCGATCTGCACCACCCCGAGTACTGGAACCTGGAATGGGTGAGCCATTCGCCGCTGGCCGCCGAATACCAGAAGATGGTGGCGTCCATCGGTGATGCGGTGCACTTCATGGAAACCCTGGCCGGGGCCCGCGTGCACAACCTCAACCGCATCGACTTCTACACCTCGCATGAAGCATTGCTGCTGCCCTACGAGCAGGCGCTGACCCGGCGGGTGCCGCGCCAGCAGGGCTGGTTGAACCTGAGCACGCATTACCCGTGGATCGGCATGCGTACCGCCGCGCTGGAGGGCGCCCACGTGGAGTACCTGCGTGGCGTGCGCAATCCGATTGCAATCAAGGTGGGCCCGTCGGTGTCGCCGGACCAGCTGCTGCGCCTGATCGATGTGCTCAACCCGCATGACGAGCCTGGCCGCCTGAGCTTCATCCATCGCATGGGGGCGGCGCAGATTGCCGAGAAGCTGCCGCCGCTGCTGGATGCGGTCAAGCGCGACGGTCGCCGCGTGCTGTGGGTGTGCGATGCGATGCATGGCAATACCGAGAGCACCGCCAATGGCTTCAAGACGCGCCGCTTCGACAACGTGCGCGGCGAAGTGGAGATGTCGTTCGATCTGCATGCGGCGGCAGGCACGCGCCTGGGCGGTGTGCACCTGGAGCTGACCGGCGAGGACGTGACCGAGTGCACCGGCGGCGCGCGCGAGCTGACCGAGCGTGACCTGGAGCGCGCATATCGTTCGACGGTGGATCCGCGGTTGAACTACGAGCAGTCGCTGGAGATCGCGATGGCGATCGTGCGCAAGCAGGAGCAGGTGCGGTAAGGGTGTTGCGGCAGGGCCTGCAGCCCTGCACCTGCGGACGCAACGGCAACGGCAACGGCCGAAGCAACGGCAACAGCACTCATTCCGTGGGATGGCGGGGCGGTGTCGGAGTGCGGGGACGCTGCAAGTACGTCCCTGTAAGCTTGGCAGCCGCATCCATGCGGCTGACACCCCGCACTCCGACACCGCCCCACCTTTGACAGATTCCCGCGGCTGTTGGTAGGTGTCGACCTTGGTCGACACGGTAGATCCACGCCATGCGTGGATGCTTTGGGATTCCAATTCGAAATATTCGATTCCGATGGAGATTCATCCACGCACGGCGTGGATCTTATCTCTTGCCGATCTGGCACCTTGGGTGCCGAGAGCCCGGCGTGGGCGACCGTGTGGATCCAGGTCTTGCGACCGAGAAGTAGCTTGGGTCCCCACGCCGGATTCTCCCTGAACC
>NZ_JCAFUS010000027.1:0-16556 GCF_059371555.1 Stenotrophomonas sp. YJH_SMC_10
CGAGGAGTAATCCTTGAACTCGCCACCGAAGCGCTCGGCACCGATCTTGGTCAGTGCGGCGGTCAGCGTGGTCTTGCCGTGGTCGACGTGACCGATGGTGCCGACGTTGACGTGCGGCTTGGTGCGCTCGAACTTACCCTTTGCCATTGTTCTATACCTTGATTGTTCGTAAGTGGTTTCAAGAGAGGCTGAGCGAGGCTCAGCCCTTCTTCATGACGGCTTCGGCGATGTTGGTCGGAGCCGGCTCGTAGTGATCGAATTCCATGGTGAAGGTGGCGCGGCCCTGGGTCTGCGAACGCAGCGCAGTGGCGTAGCCGAACATTTCACCCAGCGGGATCATCGCGTTGATGATGCTGGCCGAACCGTCACCGGTGGTGTCGGAACCCTGCAGCACGCCGCGACGACGGCTGACGTCGCCCATCACGTCACCCTGGTAATCCTCCGGGGTCACGATCTCGACCTTCATGATCGGCTCCAGCAGCACCGGCTTGGCCTTGGCGAAGCCCTGCTTGAAGGCCATCGACGAAGCCAGCTTGAACGCCATTTCCGAGGAGTCGACGTCGTGGTACGAACCGAACACCAGCTTCACCTTGACGTCCACGACCGGGAAGCCAGCCAGCGGACCGCTGGTGATGGTTTCGCGCAGGCCCTTTTCAACCGACGGAATGAATTCCTTCGGGATCACGCCGCCGGTGATGTCGTTGATGAACAGGAAGTCGTCCTTGATGGCCGGAGCCAGCTTCGGATCGGCACGGTCTTCAGCGGTGATCGGCGACAGCTCGATCACGACGTGACCGTACTGACCCTTACCACCGGACTGCTTGGCGTGCTTGTAGTCCGACTTGACGTCAGCCAGGGTGATGGTTTCGCGGTAGGCCACCTGCGGCGCGCCGACGTTGGCTTCAACGTTGAACTCGCGCTTCAGGCGGTCGACGATGATGTCCAGGTGCAGCTCGCCCATGCCCGAGATGATGGTCTGGCCGGATTCTTCGTCGGTCTTGACGCGGAACGACGGATCTTCCTGCGCCAGACGGCCCAGGGCCAGACCCATCTTTTCCTGGTCCGACTTGGTCTTCGGCTCGACGGCCATCGAGATCACCGGCTCCGGGAACGTCATGCGCTCCAGGATGATCGGCGCGTCCACGGCGCACAGGGTGTCACCGGTGGTGGTGTCCTTCAGGCCCACCGCCGCGGCGATGTCGCCGGCCAGAACTTCCTTGATTTCCTCGCGGTTGTTCGAGTGCATCTGCAGGATGCGGCCGATGCGCTCCTTCTTGCCCTTCACCGAGTTCAGCACGGTGTCGCCACCGTTCAGGGTGCCCGAGTAGACGCGGAAGAAGGTCAGCGCGCCGACGAACGGGTCGGTGATGATCTTGAAGGCCAGCGACGAGAACGGAGCCTTGTCGTCCGACTTGCGGGTCATCTCGACGGTGTCGTCGTCAACGTCCACGCCCTTCACGTCCGGCACGTCGACCGGCGACGGCAGCAGCTGGATCACGCCGTCCAGCATGGCCTGCACGCCCTTGTTCTTGAAGGCCGAGCCGCAGTACATCGGCACGATCTCGGTGGCCAGGGTGCGGGTACGCAGCGCGTTGATGATTTCGGCCTCGGCCAGCTCTTCGCCGCCCAGGTACTTTTCCATCAGCTCTTCGCTGGCTTCGGCAGCGGTCTCGACCATGAACTGGCGAGCCTCTTCGGCAGCCGCCTGCAGCTCGGCCGGGATGTCGCTGTACTCGAACTTCATGCCCTGGGAAGCCTCATCCCAATGGATGGCCTTCATCTTCAGCAGGTCGACAACGCCCTTGAAGTTGTCTTCAGCGCCGATCGGCAGCTGCATCGGCACGGCAACGGCGCCCAGCTTGGCCTTCAGCTGGCCGACGACCTTCTGGAAGTTGGCACCGGTGCGGTCCATCTTGTTGACGAACGCGATGCGCGGCACGTGGTACTTGTTGGCCTGGCGCCACACGGTTTCCGACTGCGGCTGCACGCCACCGACGGCGCACAGGACGAAGACGGCACCGTCGAGCACGCGCAGCGAGCGCTCCACTTCGATGGTGAAGTCGACGTGCCCGGGGGTATCGATGATGTTGAAGCGGTGCTCCGGCAGGGACTTGTCCATGCCCTTCCAGAACGCGGTGGTGGCAGCGGACTGGATCGTGATGCCACGCTCCTGCTCCTGCTCCATCCAGTCCATGGTGGCGGCGCCGTCGTGCACTTCACCGATCTTGTGGCTCTTGCCGGTGTAGAACAGGATGCGCTCGGACGTGGTGGTCTTGCCGGCATCGATGTGAGCCATGATGCCGAAGTTGCGGTAACGCTCGATGGGAGTGGAACGGGCCACGGGAGCCTCTCAGATTTCTTGGATTTCGGATGGCCGAACGCCGCCTTTCGGCGGCCTTCGGATTGGCGCAGTCCTTCTGGGACCGCGAGGCAGCACGCACCTAAGTGGCGCTGCCCTGCCTGTTTTACAAGGCCGTCAAACTCACCAGCGGTAGTGGGCGAAGGCCTTGTTGGCTTCGGCCATGCGGTGGGTTTCTTCGCGCTTCTTGATGGCGCCGCCACGGTTTTCCGAGGCGTCGATCAGTTCAGCAGCCAGCTTCTTCGGCATGGTGTTCTCGCCACGCTTGCGCGCGGAGTCGATCAGCCAGCGCATGGCCAGGGCCATCTTGCGCGACGAACGCACTTCGACCGGCACCTGATAGGTGGCACCACCGACGCGGCGCGACTTGACTTCGACCGCCGGAGCGACGTTGTCCAGAGCCTTCTGCACCAGGTCAATGGCGTTGGCGCTGCTGTTCTTCTCGGTGATCACGTCCATGGCGCCGTACACGATCTTTTCGGCGACGGACTTCTTGCCGCTCTGCATGACCATGTTGATGAAGCGGGCGATGGTTTCGCTTCCGTGCTTCGGATCGGGCAGGACGGAACGCTGCGGAGTATTACCCTTACGCGACATAGTGCTCTCTCCTTATGCCTTCGGACGCTTGGCGCCGTACTTGGAACGGGCCTGGCGACGCTTGGCAACGCCGGCGGCGTCGAGCGAGCCACGAACGGTGTGGTAACGCACACCCGGCAGGTCCTTGACGCGACCGCCGCGGATCAGGACCACGGAGTGCTCCTGCAGGTTGTGGCCTTCACCACCGATGTAGGAAATCACCTCTTCCTGGTTGGTCAGGCGGACCTTGGCAACCTTGCGCAGAGCCGAGTTCGGCTTCTTCGGAGTGGTGGTGTAGACACGGGTGCAGACGCCACGGCGCTGCGGGCACTTGTCGAGCGCCGGCGAGGCACTCTTGTAGGTGGTCGCTTGCCGCGGCTTGCGGACCAGCTGGTTGATCGTCGCCATCAGTAGGTTCTTCTGATTGGTGGCCGGAAAATCCGACCAGAGATGCGGAAATGTTAAAGCAGGCCAAAATTCTGGCCTGCTGAGACAGACGATTGTAGCAACCTGCCAGGAAAGCAGTCAAACGCCTCCTGTCAAGCCCGCCCCTGATCCCGGGACGTTACTGGGGGGCCTCCATGTACCCCGTTCAGGTTGGCCGGGCCGATCGCGGACGATCGCCCCTGCCCTTTCCCAATCCCGTCAATGCACCGACGGGGTGGTCCGGCCGTGTGGCCGGACCGGATGCCTCATTCTTCGCCCGAAGCCTGTTCAGCTTCAGTTTCAACCACTGCGGCCTCGGCGACGGCCGGGGTGCCGGCCAGGGTCTGCATCTCCGACTCGGTGAGACCGGAGGCGCCGCGACGACGGTTGCTGTGGTACGCCAGGCCGGTACCGGCCGGAATCAGGCGACCCACGATGACGTTTTCCTTCAGGCCGCGCAGGTTGTCCGAGGTGCCGCGGACGGCCGCTTCGGTCAGCACGCGGGTGGTTTCCTGGAACGATGCGGCCGAGATGAACGATTCGGTCGCCAGCGATGCCTTGGTGATGCCCAGCAGGACCGGATCGAAACGTGCCGGCAGCTCGTTGCGGGTCGACAGGCGCGCATTCTCCTCGATAACGCGCTGACGCTCCACCTGTTCGCCGTTCAGGAACTTGCTGCCGCCCTGGTCGGTGATCTCGACCTTGCGCAGCATCTGGCGGGTGATCACCTCGATGTGCTTGTCGTTGATCTTCACGCCCTGCAGGCGGTACACGTCCTGGATTTCCTTCACCAGGTAGGCCGCCAGCGGCTCGACACCCAGCAGGCGCAGGATGTCCTGCGGGCTCGGCTCGCCGTCCACGATGGTTTCACCCTTGGTGACATGCTCGCCTTCGAACACGATGACCTGACGGTACTTCGGGATCAGCTCTTCGTGCTCCGAACCATCGGTGTCCTTGATGATCAGGCGCTGCTTGCCCTTGGTGTCCTTGCCGAAGCTGATGATGCCCGAACGCTCGGCCAGCACCGCCGGATCCTTCGGCTTGCGCGCTTCGAACAGGTCGGCCACGCGCGGCAGACCACCGGTGATGTCGCGGGTCTTCGACGCTTCCTGCGGGATCTTGGCGACGACGTCGCCCACGCCCACCGGGGCGCCATCCTGCAGGTTGACGATCGAACGCGGCGGCAGCAGGTACTGCGCCGGCAGGTCGGTGCCCGGGATCGACAGATCGTTGCCCTTGGCATCAACGATGCGCACGATCGGGCGCAGGTCCTTGGCCTGGGTACCACGACGCTTCGGATCGGTGATCTCGCGCGAGGCCAGGCCGGTCAGCTCGTCGGTCTTCTCGATGACGGTGATGCCGTCGACGAAGTCGATGAAGCGGATGAAGCCGGCCACTTCCGACACGATCGGGTGGTTATGCGGATCCCAGTTGGCCACGGTCTGGCCCGCCTTGATCGCATCACCGTCCTTGGACGTGATGGTCGCACCGTACGGCAGCTTGTAACGCTCACGCTCACGGCCGTGGGCATCGAGCACCGAGATTTCGCCCGAGCGCGACACTGCCACCAGCGAGCCGTTGGCATGCTCGACCGACTTGAGGTTGCTGAACTTGACCGAGCCGGTGGTCTTGACGGTGATGTTGTCGACCGCTGCAGCTCGCGACGCCGCACCACCGATGTGGAACGTACGCATGGTCAGCTGGGTACCCGGCTCACCGATGGACTGGGCGGCGATGACGCCGACCGCTTCACCGATGTTGACCAGGTGGCCACGGGCCAGGTCGCGGCCGTAGCAGCGCGAGCAGACACCGAACGCCGATTCGCAGGAGATGGTCGAGCGGACCTTGATGGTCTGCACGCCGGCATCTTCCAGCTTGGCGACCCAGGCTTCGTCGAGCAGGGTGTTGCGGGTGACGATCGGATCCTCGTCGTTGCCCGGCAGGAACACGTCCTCGGCAACCACGCGGCCCAGCACGCGGTCCTTCAGCGGCTCGACCACGTCGCCGCCTTCCACGATCGGGGTCATGATCAGGCCTTCGGTGGTACCGCAATCCACCTCGGTGATCACCACGTCCTGCGCGACGTCGACCAGACGACGGGTCAGGTAACCCGAGTTCGCGGTCTTCAGCGCGGTATCGGCCAGACCCTTACGGGCACCGTGGGTGGAGTTGAAGTACTCCTGCACGTTCAGGCCTTCGCGGAAGTTCGCCTTGATGGGCGTCTCGATGATCGAGCCGTCCGGGCGGGCCATCAGGCCGCGCATGCCGGCCAGCTGACGGATCTGCGCCTGCGAACCACGCGCACCGGAGTCGGCCATGATGTACAGCGAGTTCATCGACTTCTGGTCGATGGTCTCACCCTTGGCATTGACCACCTTCTCGGTACCGATGGTGTCCATCATCGCCTTGGCGATGCGCTCGTTGGTGCGCGACCAGATGTCGACCACCTTGTTGTAGCGCTCGCCGGCGGTGACCAGGCCCGACTGGTACTGCTCCTGGATTTCCAGCACTTCGGCTTCGGCCTCGGTGAGGATGCCCTTCTTCTCGTCCGGGATCAGCATGTCGTCGATGCCGATCGAGACGCCGGCGCGGGTCGCGTAGGCGAAGCCGGTGTACATCAGCTTGTCGGCGAACACGACCGTGTCCTTCAGGCCCAGCTGGCGGTAGCTGGAGTTGATCAGGCGGCTGATGTTCTTCTTGGTCAGCTCGGTGTTGGCCAGCGCGAACGGCAGGCCTTCCGGCAGGATTTCAGCCAGCAGGGCGCGACCGATCGTGGTGTCCACGATCGAGGTCTTGTTCTGCTTGTTGCCGTCTTCGTCGGTCACCACCTCGGTGATGCGGACCTTGACCTTGGCGTGCAGTTCCACCACGCGGTTGTCATAGGCGCGCTTGACTTCGGCGATGTTGGCGAAGGCCATGCCCTCGCCCTTCTTGTTCTCCAGCGAGCGGGTCATGTAGTACAGACCCAGCACGACGTCCTGCGACGGCACGATGATCGGCTCGCCGTTGGCCGGCGACAGGATGTTGTTGGTCGACATCATCAGCGCACGCGCTTCCAGCTGGGCTTCCAGCGAGAGCGGCACGTGGACGGCCATCTGGTCACCGTCGAAGTCGGCGTTGAACGCGGTGCAGACCAGCGGGTGCAGCTGGATGGCCTTGCCTTCGATCAGCACCGGCTCGAACGCCTGGATGCCCAGGCGGTGCAGGGTCGGCGCACGGTTCAGCATCACCGGATGCTCGCGGATGACCTCTTCCAGGATGTCCCAGACTTCGGCTTCTTCGCGCTCGACCAGCTTCTTGGCGGCCTTGATGGTGGTGGCCAGGCCACGACGCTGCAGCTTGGCGAAGACGAACGGCTTGAACAGCTCCAGCGCCATCTTCTTCGGCAGGCCGCACTGGTGCAGGCGCAGGTACGGACCGACCACGATGACCGAACGGCCCGAGTAGTCGACGCGCTTGCCGAGCAGGTTCTGGCGGAAGCGACCCTGCTTGCCCTTGATCATGTCGGCCAGCGACTTCAGCGGGCGCTTGTTGGTGCCGGTGATGGCACGGCCGCGACGGCCGTTGTCCAGCAGCGCATCGACCGATTCCTGCAGCATGCGCTTTTCATTGCGCACGATGATGTCCGGCGCGCTCAGTTCGAGCAGGCGGCGCAGGCGGTTGTTGCGGTTGATGACGCGGCGGTACAGGTCGTTCAGGTCGGAGGTCGCGAAGCGGCCGCCATCCAGCGGAACCAGCGGGCGCAGGTCCGGCGGCAGCACCGGCAGCACGGTCATGACCATCCACTCCGGACGGTTGCCCGATTCCAGGAAGGCCTCGATCAGCTTGATGCGCTTGGTCAGTCGCTTCAGCTTGGTTTCCGAACCGGTCGCAGCGATTTCCTCGCGCAGGCGGGTCATCTCCGACTGCAGGTCGATCGTGCGCAGCAGCTCGTACACCGCCTCGGCGCCCATCGCGGCGTCGAAGTCGTCACCGTGCTCCTGGCGGGCCTGCAGGTACTGTTCTTCGGTCAGCAGCTGGCGACGCTCCAGGGCGGTCAGGCCCGGCTCGGTCACCACGTACGCTTCGAAGTACAGCACGCGCTCGATGTCGCGCAGGGTCATGTCCAGCATCAGGCCGATGCGCGACGGCAGCGACTTCAGGAACCAGATGTGCGCGACCGGCGAAGCCAGGTCGATGTGGCCCATGCGCTCACGACGCACCTTGGCCAGGGTCACTTCGGTGCCGCACTTTTCGCAGACCACGCCGCGGTGCTTCATGCGCTTGTACTTGCCGCACAGGCACTCGTAGTCCTTCACCGGGCCGAAGATGGCGGCGCAGAACAGGCCGTCGCGTTCCGGCTTGAAGGTACGGTAGTTGATGGTTTCCGGCTTCTTCACTTCGCCGAAGGACCACGAACGGATCAGGTCCGGCGAGGCCAGCGCGATCTTGATCGCGTCGAAGTCCAGCGTCTGGCGCTGCTGGTTGAAGAGGTTGAGCAGGTCTTTCATGGTGTTCTCCAGAAGGAGGAATGCTGTGTCGATGGGCTTTCAGTTCACTGCCAGCGGCGCGGCGGCGGGGGCCGCCGCGCCGGCATGGATCAGTTGTCTTCCAGTTCCATGTTGATGGCCAGCGAGCGGATTTCCTTCACGAGCACGTTGAAGGATTCCGGCATGCCCGCGACCATCTCGTGCTCACCGTCGACGATGTTCTTGTACATCTGGTTGCGGCCCTGCACGTCATCGGACTTCACCGTCAGCATTTCCTGCAGGGTGTAGGCCGCGCCGTAGGCTTCCAGCGCCCAGACTTCCATTTCACCGAAGCGCTGGCCGCCGAACTGCGCCTTGCCGCCCAGCGGCTGCTGGGTGACGAGCGAGTACGGACCGGTCGAACGCGCGTGCATCTTGTCGTCGACCAGGTGGTTCAGCTTCAGGTAGTGCATGTAACCGACGGTGGTGTGGCGATCGAAGGCTTCACCGGTGCGGCCGTCGTACAGCTGGGTCTGGCCACTGCTCGGCAGGTCGGCCAGTTCCAGCATGCGCTTGATTTCCGCTTCGGTGGCGCCGTCGAACACCGGGGTGGCCATCGGCACGCCGTCGGTCAGGTTGCGGGCCAGACGCAGCAGTTCCTCGTCGCTGAACTGCGACAGGTCGACACGGTTGGCCACGTTGGTGTCGTCGTGGTTGTAGATGTCGTCCAGGAACTTGCGCAGGTCGGCCACCGCGGCCTGGGCTTCCAGCATCGCCTGGATCTTGCGACCCAGGCCCTTGGCCGCCCAGCCCAGGTGCACTTCCAGGATCTGGCCGATGTTCATGCGCGACGGCACGCCCAGCGGGTTCAGCACGATGTCCACGGTTTCGCCCGAGGCCATGTACGGCATGTCCTCGACCGGCACCACGTTGGAGACCACACCCTTGTTGCCGTGGCGGCCTGCCATCTTGTCGCCCGGCTGGATGCGGCGCTTCACGGCCAGGAACACCTTGACCATCTTCAGCACGCCCGGAGCGAGGTCGTCACCGGCGGTGATCTTGCCGCGCTTGTCGGCGAAGCGACGCTCGAATTCCTTCTCGTGCGCCTGGATCTGCTTCTGCGCGCGCTCGATGGCTTCCGAAGCGTCTTCGTCCTTCATGCGCAGCGCGAACCAGTCAGCCTTCTTCAGGCCGTCCAGGAAGGCGTCGGTGATCACGTCGCCCTTCTTCAGGCCAGCGCCGCCGTTGACCACCTTGCCCACGATCTGCGAACGCAGACGCATGTAGATGGCGGCTTCCAGGATGCGGAACTGGTCGTCGAAGTCCTTCTTGACGCGCTTGATTTCAGACTCTTCGATCTGGCGGGCGCGCTTGTCCTTCTCGATGCCGTCGCGGGTGAAGACCTGCACGTCGATGACGGTGCCGTCCATGCCCGGCGGAACGCGCAGCGAGCTGTCCTTCACGTCCGAAGCCTTCTCGCCGAAGATCGCGCGCAGCAGCTTCTCTTCCGGGGTCAGCTGGCTTTCGCCCTTCGGGGTGACCTTGCCGACCAGGATGTCGCCGGCACGGACTTCCGCGCCGATGTACACCACGCCGCTCTCGTCCAGGCGGTTCAGCGCCTGCTCGGAGACGTTCGGGATGTCGGCGGAGATTTCCTCCGGCCCCAGCTTGGTGTCACGCGCGACGCAGGTCAGCTCTTCGATGTGGATCGTGGTGTAACGATCCTCTTCCACCACGCGCTCGGAGAGCAGGATGGAGTCTTCGAAGTTGTAGCCGTTCCACGGCATGAACGCGATCAGCATGTTCTGGCCGAGGGCCAGTTCGCCGATGTCGGTGGACGGGCCGTCGGCCAGCACGTCGCCGCGGGCGATGACGTCACCGACCTGGACCAGCGGACGCTGGTTGATGCAGGTGTTCTGGTTCGAACGGGTGTACTTGACCAGGTTGTAGATGTCCACGCCTGCGTCGGTGGCGCCAACGATCTCTTCCTCGTTGACCTTGACCACGATGCGGGCCGCGTCGATCTGCACGATCTCGCCGCCACGGCGGGCGTTCACGGTCACGCCGGAGTCGCGCGCCACGGCGCGCTCGATGCCGGTACCCACCAGCGGCTTCTGCGCACGCAGGGTCGGCACGGCCTGACGCTGCATGTTGGCGCCCATCAGTGCGCGGTTGGCGTCATCGTGCTCCAGGAACGGAACCAGCGCGGCCGCGATCGACACGGTCTGCATCGGCGAGACGTCCATGAAGTGGACTTCCGCCGGCGGCTTCAGCAGCGATTCGCCCTGGAAGCGGCACGGGACGAATTGCTCGGTAAGGGTGCCCTTGGCGTCGGTCAGCGCGTTGGCCTGCGCAATGACGTACTCGTTTTCTTCGATCGCCGACAGGAACTCGACTTCGTCATAGACCTTGCCGTCCACGACCTTGCGGTACGGGGTCTCGAGGAAACCGTACTGGTTGGTGCGGGCGTACACGGCCAGCGAGTTGATCAGGCCGATGTTCGGGCCTTCCGGGGTTTCGATGGTGCAGACGCGGCCGTAATGGGTCGGGTGCACGTCGCGCACTTCGAAGCCGGCGCGCTCGCGGGTCAGGCCGCCCGGGCCCAGCGCCGAGACGCGACGCTTGTGCGTCACTTCCGACAGCGGGTTGTTCTGGTCCATGAACTGCGACAGCTGCGAGGAGCCGAAGAACTCCTTGATGGCAGCGGCGACCGGCTTGGCGTTGATCAGCTCCTGCGGGGTCAGGCCTTCCGACTCGGCCATCGACAGGCGCTCCTTGACCGCGCGCTCGACACGGACCAGGCCGACGCGGAACACGTTCTCGGCCATTTCACCGACCGAGCGCACGCGACGGTTGCCCAGGTGATCGATGTCGTCGACCACGCCGCGACCGTTGCGGATCTCGGTCAGGACCTTGATCACGTCCAGGATGTCGGAGCTGTCGCCGTGGGCGGCGACCAGGCGCTTGGACTCTTCGTCGTTGCGCTCACCGAAGTACTTGCTGTCGTACAGCACGGCTTCGCCGGTGGTTTCCTTGCGGCCCACGCGACGGTTGAACTTCATGCGGCCGACCGCGGACAGGTCGTAGCGCTCGAAGGTGAAGAACAGGTTGTGGAACAGGTTCTGCGCGGCATCCTTGGTCGGCGGCTCGCCCGGACGCATCATGCGGTAGATCTCGACCAGGGCTTCCAGCTGGGTCTTGGTCGGGTCGATGCGCAGAGTGTTGGACAGGTACGGACCACGATCCAGGTCGTTCACCCACAGGGTGCCGACCGCGTCAACGCCGGCCTTGCGGAAGGCCTGCAGCTGTTCGTCGGTGATCTCGTCGTTGGCCTGGGCCAGCAGTTCGCCGGTCGAGGCATCGACCACGTCGTGCGACAGGATGCGGCCGACGATGTAGTCGTCCGGCACGGCCAGGGCGGCGATGCCCGAGGCTTCCAGCTGCTTGATGTGGCGTGCGGTGATGCGCTTGCCGGCTTCCACGATGACCTTGTCGCCGTCGGCGAGGTCGAAGCCCAGGGTTTCGCCACGCAGGCGCTCGGGCACCAGCTCCAGCTGGACGCCTTCATCCGGGTTGATGTGGAAGGTGTTGATCTCGAAGAACTCGGCCAGCATCTCTTCGTTGCTGTAGCCAAGCGCGCGCAGCAGGATCGACACCGGCAGCTTGCGGCGGCGGTCGATACGGGTGAACAGCGCGTCCTTCGGGTCGAACTCGAAGTCCAGCCAGGAGCCGCGGTAAGGAATGATGCGGGCGCTGTACAGCAGCTTGCCCGAGCTGTGGGTCTTGCCACGGTCGTGGTCGAAGAACACGCCCGGCGAGCGGTGCAGCTGGGAGACGATGACGCGCTCGGTGCCGTTGACGATGAAGGTGCCGTTCTCGGTCATCAGCGGGATTTCGCCCAGATAGACCTCCTGCTCCTTCACGTACTTGATGGCCTTGGTCGACGACTCGCGGTCGTAGATCACCAGGCGCACGGTGACGCGCAGCGGGGCGCCGTAGCTCATGCCGCGCTGGCGGCACTCACGCTCGTCGAAGACCGGTTCGCCCAGCTTGTAGCCGACGTATTCCAGGGCAGCATTGCCGCTGTAGCTGGCGATCGGGAAGACCGACTTCAGCGCGGCATGCAGGCCGTGGTCCGTGCGCTTGGCCGGATCGACGTTTTCCTGCAGGAATTCACGATAGGAATCCACCTGGATGGCGAGCAGGAACGGCACTTCGAGAATCGAGCGCTGCTTGCCGAAATCCTTGCGGATACGCTTTTTTTCGGTGAACGAATAGGACGTCATGAGGTCTTCCACCTTGTTGTGCGGGCCGTGCGTCCACGACCCTGAAGGGAACTTGAAATTGTCAGTTGGAAGTCGCTGGTATTGCCGGCACCAGCACGCCTTCTCCCGCTACTTCCAACTGCCAACTCGTCTGCTACCACGCCCCCGCTGCCGCGCCGTGCGCTGGCCTGCCGGGGTTTGACTGCAGCCCGTGTTGGGCTTTTTTCCTGCTTTTGAAACGGTAGAGTCGACTGTTGGTCGACTTCCTTCACAGCAGTCGACCAACCGTCGACTCTACACCACCGCAACAACGACCAAAGGCCGGGGGCTTACGCCCCCAGCCTTGGCTGCATCGCCGCGAATCGATGACGATGCAAGGGAACTGCTTACTTGACTTCGACAGTCGCGCCAGCAGCTTCCAGGTCCTTCTTCATCTTCTCGGCGTCTTCCTTCGAAGCGCCTTCCTTCAGGACGCCACCGGCTTCGGCCAGGTCCTTCGCTTCCTTCAGGCCCAGGCCGGTGATGGCGCGGACGGCCTTGATGACCTCGACCTTCTTCTCGCCGGCGGTCTTCAGGGTGACGGTGAATTCGGTCTGCTCTTCAACAGCAGCAGCCGGGCCAGCGGCAGCAGCCACGGCAACCGGAGCAGCGGCGGAGACGCCGAACTTCTCTTCGATGGCCTTGACCAGCTCCATCACTTCCATCAGGGACTTCTCGGCGATGGCGTCGACGATCTGTTCGTTGGTAAGGGACATGATAAATACCTTTGGATGATTTTCTGGGTTGAGGTTCCGTCAGGAACCACGGTAAGTCGAAACTCAGGCGGTCTCGGCGGCCGGCTCGGCAGCGTCGGCGGCGACGTCGCCACCACCCTGCTTCTCGCCAACGGCCTTGATGGCGCGGGCGAACATCGTGACCGGCTCGGTCAGGACGCGGGCCAGCATGGCCAGGGCCTGGTCGCGGGTCGGCAGCGAGGCCAGCACTTCGACGTGGCTTGCCGGGAACACTTCGCCACCGATGGCGACGACCTTAGCCTTCAGCTTGTCGTTGCCCTTGGCGGCTTCCTTGATCAGGCGACCGGCAGCGCCGGGCTCCTCGAGCGAGAACGCGTACAGCAGCGGACCAACCATCTGGTCCTGGGCGACTGCGAACTCGGTGCCTTCAACGGCGCGCGAAGCCAGGGTGTTCTTGACAACCTTCAAGAAAACACCGGTTTCACGAGCCTGCTTGCGCATCGCGGTCATCTGGGCGACCGTGGTGCCAGCGTATTCGGCTGCGATCAAGGAGTGGGCCTTGGCGGCGACGTCTGCCAGCTCGGCGACTACTTCTTGCTTCTGGGACAGATTGAGAGCCATTGCACTCCTCCTATTGAACTCCGCTTACGGCTCCTGCCGTGTGCGGTCCTGTGCGGCATCCGTCCTGGACGCCGGGAACATCGGGATGATGTTCCGGGGGTGGGCCGTTCTAGACCTGGAGTGGGCCAACCTGGGAAACCCAGACGTGCGTGAACCAGAAAAACTCCAGAAGGGCACCATCTACGCAGGGTGATTCCGGGGAATCGATTAAGCGTTCATGACTGCTCCGGCGGCGACTCCTTGCCAGATCGAGCCTCCCTGCCCGTCGCCGGTATTGCCACGACCGCGCCTGCGGTCTTTGACGGCTACCGCAGGCGATGCACTGCCAGCGATGCCTTCAAATGTCACGGTCACGGCACCGAAATGCCGTGACCGCTCGAAACGATTACTTCAGGGTCAGCGACGACTGGTCGACGGTGACGCCCGGGCCCATCGTCGAGCTGACCGAAACCTTCTGCAGGTAGGTGCCCTTCGAGGTGGCCGGCTTGGCCTTGATCAGGTCCAGCAGCAGCGCGGTCAGGTTCGACTTCAGCGCGTCTTCGGCGAAGTCGGCCTTGCCGATGGTGCAGTGGATGATGCCGGCCTTGTCGGTGCGGTAACGGACCTGGCCCGACTTGGCGTTCTTCACGGCTTCACCCGGGTTCGGGGAAACGGTGCCGACCTTCGGGTTCGGCATCAGGCCGCGCGGGCCCAGCACGGTGCCCAGCTTGCCGACGACGCGCATGGCGTCCGGGGTCGCGATGACGACGTCGTAGTTCAGATCGCCGGCCTGCATCTTCTCGGCCAGATCGTCCATACCGACGGCTTCGGCGCCAGCGGCCAGGGCTTCGTCAGCCTTGGCACCGGCCGGAGCGAACACGGCGACGCGGACCGACTTGCCGGTACCGGCCGGCAGCACGGTGGAGCCACGGACCTGCTGGTCGGACTTCTTCGCATCGACGCCCAGGCGCACGGCAACGTCGATCGACTCGACGAACTTGGCCTTGGTGGCGGTCTTCAGGATGTTGATCGCGTCCTCGAAGGCATATGCCTTGCCCGGAACGACGGCGGCCTTGATGGCCTTCTCACGCTTGGTCTGTGCCATCTTATTAACCCTCCACCACGAGGCCCATGGAACGGGCAGAGCCAGCGATGGTACGCACGGCGGCGTCCAGGTCGGCGGCAGTCAGATCCGGTTCCTTCGCCTTGGCGATCTCTTCCAGCTGCTTACGGGTGACCTTGCCGACCTTCTCAGTGTTCGGGCGCTTGGAGCCCGACGAGATGCCAGCGGCCTTCTTCAGCAGGGTGGTGGCCGGGGTGCTCTTGGTGATGAAGGTGAACGTACGGTCCGAGTAGGCCGTGATGATCACCGGAACCGGCAGACCCGGCTCGAGCTTCTGCGTGGCAGCGTTGAACGCCTTGCAGAATTCCATGATGTTCAGACCACGCTGACCCAGCGCGGGACCGACCGGCGGCGAGGGGTTGGCCTGACCGGCCTTCACCTGCAGCTTGATGTAACCGACAACTTTCTTTGCCATGTGAGTGCTCTCCGGGTGCTAGCGCCTTTCGACAACAGGCTCCCCATCGGACCGGGAATCACGCGTCCCGGCATCGCGTTTTGAAATCATGCCGAAGGCCACCTTTCGGCGGCCTCGTCCTGCTGGCTTCCCAGCGGGGAGCCGCGCACTATAACAGGTTTTTTCTTCACATGCCTGAAGCGGCATCTAAACGAACGAAACCGGGCGCCGCCCGGTTTCTGGTCCGGCGTCGAGCGTGGCTCGACGCGACAGACAGGTCAGACGGCCTTTTCGACCTGGCCGAACTCGAGTTCGACCGGCGTGGCACGGCCGAAGATCAGCACCGAGACGCGCAGACGGCTCTTCTCGTAGTTGACCTCTTCGACGACGCCGTTGAAATCGTTGAACGGGCCGTCGGTGACACGGACCATCTGGCCCGGCTCGAACAGCACCTTGGGACGCGGCTTCTCGACACCTTCCTGAACGCGGTTCAGGATGGCCTCGGCCTCGGAATCGGCGATCGGCAGCGGGCGATCAGCGGTACCGCCGATGAAGCCCATCACGCGCGGGGTTTCCTTGACCAGATGCCAGCTTTCGTTGTCGATGCGCGGAATGCCGGCTTCTTCGTGGGTCTCGATCTGGACCAGCACATAGCCCGGGAAGAACTTGCGCTCGGAGCGGCGCTTCTGGCCAGCGCGCATCTCGACCACTTCTTCGGTCGGAACCAGGACGTCGCCGAAGCGCTCTTCCATGCCGTCACGGACGATGCGATCGCGCAGGGCCTGCGCCACCGACTTCTCGAAGCCCGAATAGGCGTGAACGACGTACCAACGCTTCATGCAATTCTCCTTAGCGGCTCAGGAACCACTGAGTCAGTTTCTGGATCAGGAAGTCGAAGCCACCCAGCAGCAGGCTGAGGATGAGCACCACGACGATCACGACCCAGGTCATGCGGATGGCTTCCTGGCGCGTCGGCCAGACCACCTTGCGCAGTTCGAAGCGCGACTCGGAGAGGAATTCGCGGGTGTCGCGCCCCTTGCCGGTCAGCATGAACACGCCGATACCGCCAACCAGACCGACCACGACCGCCAACGCACGCACCTGACCCGCCCACGCACCCAGCTGGGCGGCGCGACCGGAGTCGGCGGAGAACCAGAACCAGACGAACAGACCGGCCAGCACCAGCAACGATGCGGCGACATACTTGACGATATCTCCACCATTGGCGGAGTTGTCCTTGGAGTGTTCGATCTTGCTATTCATCCGGCTGTGTCTGCTTTAGCGGCGCAGGCCGCTGGGTAAGGTGGGCAGATGGCACGCCAGGAGGGACTCGAACCCCCAACCTGCGGTTTTGGAGACCGCTGCTCTGCCAATTGAGCTACTGGCGTACGTTGAAAACTTGCCTTCCCTTAGACGGCGAAGGCGGACCGAGGTTCCCGGCCCGCCATTCGCGTAACCGGCGGCGCTATGCAACCACCGGTACTGCAGGCTTACTCGATGATCTTCGAGACCACGCCGGCGCCGACGGTACGGCCGCCTTCGCGGATGGCGAAGCGCAGGCCTTCGTCCATGGCCACCGGGTTGATCAGGGTGACGACCATCTTGACGTTGTCACCCGGCATCACCATTTC
>NZ_JCAFUS010000028.1:0-9453 GCF_059371555.1 Stenotrophomonas sp. YJH_SMC_10
AGCAGTTGTGCTCTTTGCGACCGGTCACCATTTTGTCGGAAAGAACTTTGTCCCCTGGTGAGCCGAAATCGCCATCGAACGGATCGAACATCAGCGTCAGGCTTTCGTCGTCAAGCTTAGCCATTGCCCACCGCCTGGCTGAGCGGAGCCAGCAGCTGCACAAGCGTGATCCACGGGTGTGCCTCATGGCTCTGCGCGCCCTTGCAGCCGTCAACGTGCGGGAACGGGTAGCGGGCGTAGCTCGTCAGCTGCGGCCGCTGGCAGATCCGGCAGCGCATGTAGTCGCCATCGAGTTCCCATCGCGACGAGAATGCACAGAGCTCGCCGTTGGCTGCCGAAACGGCCTCGCTCTCGATGATCTTCGGCTTAGCCATGTCGCCCCCACGGGTTCTTGAAGTTGAAAAGGTCCTGCGCGAACACCCACAGGCGGGTGAGGCCGAGATCTGCGACCCATTCCGGTACGACGTTGCAGACTTCCCACACGTCCAAGCCATCAGCCTTCCATTCCGGGATGTGCTTCGGGTCGCCCATGAATTCGAAGCTCCACGACTTGTGGTCGCCCCGGATGTGGATCTGAAGCAGCTTCTTAGCCATAGGTGCTTGGCTCCACTTCGTCCATGTCCCACACCAGATGTATGGCGCCAACCTTGTTGGGAGGTAGGTTGGAAAACTCGTTGAGCGCGGCCACGTAAGCGGCAGTGAACGGGCCGAGTCCGAGTTGGTGACGCAGGAACCTGTAGCGGCGCCCGAGAGTCGATCGCGCGGTGAGCAGCTGGTCAGTCATGGGTTTCGTCCTCTCGGTTGGGATAGCTCGCGACCATTGCTTTGACGGCATCCACGATTTCGCTGACTTCAAACTCTCGGCGGCGGTCACCGAGGTGATAGCGAATCGAGTGGATAGCCGTCTCCCACCGGTCCTTTCGGACGATCCGGCCGTCCTCACGGAACTCGTAGTCAGTTGGCTCGCCCTCAGCGTAGGCCGGATGGCGAAGATCGCGTTCCGTCACGTCGCGGCTCATTTGCCCGCCGCCTGACTGTCGATTTTGATGGCACCCCACTGGTTGGCCCAGTCGCTCAGCCCATTGGCGTGATCGTCCGGCCTGCCAGTCCACGGAACTACGACCGCATACGGCTTAAACAGACGAGTAGCGAACTCGCAGTTGATCGCGTTCGCTGCTTCGAGTGCGTGGGCCTTGCTGGGGGCTGGGTGCAGGTCATCAGGTCCCGCCAGATGCATAGCCCACAGCCCTGGCGCCGTAGCCTGTGCGGGCTTGTACTCCTCGGCGGCCTCGATGGCGTTCTGCCACCGGCAGTTGGCGCTGCTGTGCTCGCCGATATCCACGCCAGTGATGGATGCGATGTGGGCGGCCAGTTCGTCGGCCACTTCTTCGCAGCGATCACGTTGGTCGATGGTTTCGCCCAAGGCGCGGGCATCAAGAGCGGCGATAGCAGTGGCCTGCTGCCATGCTCCCCACGCGGCCTCAGTTGTTGCGGACGCATAGACTCTCGAACCATCGATTACTCGCAGGCTCAGGCATGTGCTGCTGTCCACCCACGCCTCGAATCGGGTCCGCTCGTCCTGATCGGGGAGCCTCACCGGCCCACCGGGCTGCACGTCCGCCAGGGTCTTGATGTGCTTACTCATGCCTGCATGTCCTTGTTGTTGGCGGGAAGGCGCGCCAGGCGCAGCGATTCCCAAGTGAGGGGGTAAGGGCCACGCTTGACGCGCGTGTCGGCAGTGGTCATCGACACGCCCAGTTCGTCGGCGATCTGGCGCATCGTGTAGCGCTTGTTCTCGACCACGCGGGCGTAAAGCGCGGCCTTTGCTCTGCCAGCCTTGACGCGGTATCGGTGGTGTCGATCGCTCAGCGTGGGAAGCAGACCCGCGCGTCGAGTGCGGCGGTCGCCCTGTGGGCGCACTACATGCCAGCCCGGACTGCACGCACTTCAGCCAGGCCAAGGGCGGTCAGCCGCGCAGCCGAGCAACCCGCTCGCTTTCGTGGGTTGTGCCCCGCTGGGCCGGCACCGTGCGTCCGCGCATCATCACACTGGAGAACGTCAAGCAGATCCTGAAGTGGGGCCCGCTGATCGCCAAGCGCGACAAGGCGACTGGCCGCGTGATCAAGCTGGACGGCTCAGTCGCCGCTGTCGGCGAGCGCGTCCCGCTGGACCAGCAGTTCCTGATCCCAGACAAGAAGCGCGAGGGCAGCACCTGGCGTCGCTTCGTCGCTGTACTGCAGGCGCTCGGGTATCAGGTGGAGTGGCGTGTTCTGCGGGCTTGCGATTACGGCGCAGGTACGACGAGGGAGCGGCTCTACATGGTCGCCCGCTGCGATGGTGAGGCGATTGCCTGGCCCGAACCGACCCACGGTCCCGACCGCGCACAGTCGCACGTGTCGGCAGCGTCCAGCATCGACTGGTCCATTCCGTGCCCAAGCATCTTTGGCCGCAAGAAGCCGCTCGCGGACGCGACGCAGGCACGCATCGCCCGAGGCATCAAGCGCTTCGTGCTGGATGCAGCCGAGCCGTTCATCGTCCATGCCACCCACGGCGGGGAACGCAGGCCGCACGGGATCGGCGAGCCGCTGCCGACGATCACTGCTGCCAATCGTGGCGAGATGATGATCGTGTCACCCACCATCGTGCAGTGCGCGAACGCGTCCGCCAACGGCGTCGCTTCCGGAGGCGATCCGCTGGGCACCATCACGGCTTGGCCGCGCGGCGGTTCGCACGCCTTGGTTGCACCCGTACTTGTGCAGTCCGGATACGGCGAGAAGACCGGGCAGGCGCCCCGCAGCCTCGACATCAGTAAGCCGCTGGGCACGGTAGTCGCGGGAGGCGCCAAGCACGCCCTCGCAGCCGCCAGCTTGGTGAAGTTCCGGGGCACCAGCGATGGCGGAGACGCCGGCCACCCGATGCCGACCATCACCAGCGGCGCTGGCGCGGCGCGGCCGGCCGGTGCCGCCCATGCCATGGGGGTCATGGCGGCGTTTCTGGAACAGGCCAACGGCGGGTTCTACCAGGGCGCCGGCAGCGCCGCCGACGAGCCGATGCCGACCATCTGCGCCAATGGCAGCCACCAGCGTCTCACAACCGCGCACCTGGTGACGCTGCGCAGGAACCTGGACGGCCAGACCACGACTGACCCGCTCAGCACCATCTGCGCTGGTGCAACTCACCATGGGGTGATCGAGTGCGTCCTGAGTCCTGAACAGGAGGCCGGCGCACTGCGTGTTGCCGCGTTCCTGATGCGCTACTACGGCACGGGCGGACAGCATGGCGAACTGAGCGACCCCCTGGCGACCATCACCACGAAGGACCGGCTCGCGCTGGTCACCGTGCATCTGAGCGGCGTGCCCTATGTGATCGTGGATATCGGGCTGCGCATGCTCAAGCCGCACGAGCTGTTCCGCGCCCAAGGCTTCCCGGCCAGCTACATCATCGATCGCACGCAGGACGGTCGACAGGTCAGCAACAGTCGCGCCGTTGCCATGGTTGGTAACAGCGTGAGCCCGCCGCCGCTGGTCGCCATCTTGGAAGCGAACGTAGGCGCGGCTGTGCAGCCGCAGTTGGAGGCAGCCTGATGGACCCCACACGTCCTGGCATAGGTGGCGAGTAAAGGGGTGATTGGCGGAGTGCAGTCCCACAGCCCAGGGGTTGTGGTTGATCGCAATGTCGACCGCCCGAGCCAGCGCGGTCTCCATCGCGTGGCTTGCGCCGCCTCCTCCTGCGAACAGATCAACAACGATCTCGTCCGAGCGCAGCCGTGACTTCAGGTCATGCAAGGGGAATCGGAATCCGCCGGAGCCGTCAGCCACGCACTGCCTCCTTCGACGCCATTGCCGCGATCGCCAGCGGACGCACGAACCACGCGGCTAGGCCGTCCTCGGTCTCGCCCAGCCACGCGAGACGCCAGTCACGGCCGGGTGCCTCAGGATTCCAATCATGCAGCTCCTGCGCGGTGCTGTAGACGCCCGATCCGATGCCTTCCTGGGAGAACTCGCCCTCAACCACGACCAGGTCGAAGCCCTGCGCGAGGAACAACGGTCGCAGCGATACCTCGCGGCCGTCAGCCCACATCGGCACGTCGGGATGGCACAGGATCTCGCCGGCGGCGTTGCGCGCTGGGAGGCGACTTGGGTGGTACAGACCTCGCCACGGGTCTGCCGGATCGACTACGGTGCGCGTCTGATTCCTGACCAGCTCCAGCAGCTCGGTCGCCTGCACCAGCCGGGCGCGGGTGGTGTCGCAGAGCGGTGTGTCGCCGTCCTGCATGCTGCTGCGCAGAGTCGAGACATAGGCGGTTGCGGCGGCTTCGAACACGCGCAGATCCTGCAGGCGCGGAAGGCGGTGGTGCAGATCCCGCAGCGCGGTCTGCGCCTGCGCGAGGGTGATGGCCTTCGCTTGATTGGGCAGCCACACAGCCTCGACAGCGATAGCACTGATCGTTTCGAATGCCTCGCGCAGAACGGGGCAGTTCGTGGGGAGAGTGGCAAGTTTCTCGGTCATCGGCGGGCCTGCTTGAATTGGGTGTCGGTGTTGACGAACGCGCCAGCGAGCGGCGCTACCTGGGACGCCTGCTCGGCGCCAGCGGGGCGAAGGGGGAAGGGCGGGGCATGGCGATAGCGGCGGTTGGGGTCCGATGCGAACTTGCCGGCTTCGATGCGGATCACCTGGTACTCCGGGAACGCCTCATCCGGCAGCGCTTCGCGTGCCTCTTCCATCAGCGCGACAAAGCGCGCCTGCCACTCGACCGGCATCGACTGCAGGGTGCGTCGCGGCACCACGTGATAGGCGGCGCGACTGAGGCCGAAGGCATGCCATGCCGGGCCATCGGAATAGGTGCTACCTGGCCTGCCGCGCTCAGTGACGCTAGCTGCGTGCGATTCGCTGCTCATGCTTACCTCAGTCGTTGTCATGGGCGGCAATGCGCTCTGCATAGCTGCCGTGGTTGGCCGCGTGGCGGCTCATTAGCGGGCGGAGTGGTGTGTGCCCCAGCACTTCGATGTGCCCGCCGGCTGCGAGGAAAGCGTCCAGGTCGTCGGCCAGCTGCTGCCGGTCGAGTTCCCGGTGTCGGATCGTGGTCGCCGCGTCACTGACGCCAGTAAGCGGACCTGGCGTGCAGGTCGGCTGCACCCGGGCAGGTGCCGCGCGCAGCGGGGCGATCGCATGTTGCATGTGGCTGGATAGGCGCCAGATCCCACGCACGCCGGAGCGGTGGCAGATGGCCTGGCCGCTGCGCGCCAGTCCCTTCAATGTGTAGCCGATGGCCTGGTGGGTGCCGTTGATGCGGCCAGCGGTCTTGATCTGCTCGACCGTGGCTCCTTGGGGAAACATGGACAGGACCCTGCGCACTTCGGCAGCGCGTCCGGTCTGCTGAGGGCGGGCGCTCATGCGTGGGCCGCCGCGAGTAGATCGCGCATTGCGCAGCCGTGGTGCAGGACACGCGACGAGTGGTGAGCAACGGCATCCGGATTGTTGGTCAGGACGAGCGTGTCCTCCAGTGGATACGCGGTGTGGCCATCCCAGTCGTCCAGTACCTCCTGCAGGCCGAAGTGTGCGCGCAGCTCCTGCGCGTTGGAGGTCTTGCCGCAGCGTTGCGGCCCGTAGATGACAACAGAGCGGTTCATGCGGCGATTCCTCGCGTGCGGCGCGTAGCGCGGTTGTTGGGGGAGATCGAACGAACACGCACGCCCTGGCGGTCGAGCCAGCGGTGCGCGGCCTGTGCGGCAAGTCGGTTGAGGGAAAACGAGACGCCGCCGAGGGTGAGCGAGTGGTGCGATACCCCCACGCTCCGGCTGGCGCTGGCGGCGACCTTCAGGAGCGACTCGCGCGGCGCGGCGGTGTAAAGGCCGGCCCAGAGCCAGCCCTGGCACACCATCAGGACGAGCGATTCGCCCTGATGGCCGGTGGCGAATTGCTGCTCCACTGGCAGGATGGGCTGCGCGCTCATGCCGTCAGCGCCAGGTCGCGTGCCTTGACGATCTCGGCCTCGGCGGCGGCAATGCCACTGGCGGTCAAGGTCGCCTTGCGCGGCAGCTGCGGATCGTCGTACCTGATCAGCACGCGCTCATCCAGCCAGTTCATGACGCGGCGCGTGAACAGCTTCTCGGGACGATTACGGGGTGCGAATCCGTTGGCGGTGCGGTGGAGGGTGAGGTCGGAAGCGCCATGCGCTGCGAGCAACGCGGCTTTTTCCTTCGGCTTCAGTGGAGCGGCCATGGGCAGTTCTCCTAGTCAGGCGGCGATGGGCGTGGAAAGGGAAGCGGCAGCGATCTCGGCTAGGACCTCGCCCCGATGGCGGGCGAGCAGGGAGATCGGGATGCGCAGGCGGGCAAGGCTCGGATCGGTCCAGCGCAGCTCGGCTAGCGCGGCCTTTTCCATCGGTACCGGACGCGTGGCGAGGCCGCACCGGTGGCATTCGATGTGCAGCAGCGGCGGGCAGGGGGCGCCCAGGCGATGGCCGGTCGGGGCGCCTTCAGTCACCACGACGTGAGGCCGATGGCCGGGCCCACACAGCGGCACGGAGTCGGGGAGCGGGCGAGATGTCTGGCGCATAGTCAGCCCCTCACCGAGCTGCTGAGCGCCCAGCGCGCCTTTGCCGCATCGCGGTCTGTATTCGCCTGGTGGATCTCAGTGATGCGCAGCGGCACGACAACCGCAGCCACCAGCGCGACAGCTGCCCAAGCGAGGCGGAGGTGGCGGCTCATGCAGCGCCTCCTTTGGCGCGGGCGAGTGCGGCGTCGAAGGCAACCATCGACTCTTCGCACTCTCGGGCGAGCCGCGAGCGATTTATCAGGCTGTTGTCGAGGCCCAGCGCACGGAACGCAGCGGTCAGGCGGTCGCCCTGTTCGACCAGATCCGATAGCAGGGCATGGGCCGTGCGCAGATCAGTGGATTGCTTCTTCAACATGGATTCGCCGACGCGAATCATGAAGTCGGGGGTGGTAGCTGCCACGGCCCCGAACTCGGCGTTTGTCCCTGCAATGCGTTCCAGGGTTGCCAGCGCGGTTTCGGCAGCGCTCATGCCCGCACCTCCGCAGACATGTCGCGCGAGCAGGCTTCCAGGCGGAGGCTGGCGACACCCAGCTGCTCAAGCGTGCAGGGGCGAGATCGATCCGCTTTGTGGATGTGACGGGCCAGCCCGATGGTTGGGACATTGCAGATGCGTTGGAGCGCGATGGCTGGACGCCTCGACAGCTTGCGGCGTGGGCCGCAAATCGGGTGGTTGAAGTCGACGTGGTGGCTGCCAATGGCGCATGACAGGAGGCTGGAGGAGCGAGTGCTGCACTCCAATGCGAAGCTCGCCAGCGCCTACCGGATCGCGGCGCAGGCCGCCCTGGACAACCCATATGAGCACTCTCGGCGCTTGCGCCGGGAGCGGGCAAGAGAATACCTGCGCCTGGCGCGGGGCTACGAAAAGGCAATGCGGCAATGAGCGTGGGGACAAGGCGCAGGATGACAGTGATCGATGGTGGCGGTGCGCCACCGCCAGGCGGTGGCGGGGTAGATCCCAACGCCTGGAAGGAGCACCTCACCAGAAATCGCGATGGCAATGTCGAAGGCACGCTGCACAACCTGATTTTGATCATGGAGAACGATGATCGCTTGAAGGGGTTGTGGTGGCTCAACGACTCCAGTAACCAGGTAAAGCTGCACAGAGATCCACCGTGGACAGGTGGAAGCAGGGACGAGTTCATCGACTCGGATGCCTACGAGCTGGCGGCTTGGCTACAGCACCCGGAGCGCTATTGGATGAAGTGCAGCGATGACCTTGTGTTGAAGGCTGTCATCGCTGTCGCGCGCCGGCACCGCCGTCATCCCATCAAGGACTACCTCGGTACCTTGCAATGGGATGGAGTCCCCCGTGTCGAGCGCATGCTCGTTGAGCTATTTGGTGCAGCGGACAATGCCTACAGCCTGCGCGCAGCGCAGTGTTTCATGGTGAGTGCCGTGGCTCGCATCTTGTGGGTAGACGCCAAGCAGCCCAGCGTCGGCGCACAGGTGGACTTCATGCTGGTGCTGGAGGGGGAACAGGGCAAGCGGAAGTCGAGCGCCCTGCGCGCGATCTTCGGCAGCGAATGGTTTGTCGAGACCAGCGAATCCCCAAGCGGTAAGGACTTCTACCAGGTCATCCAAGGGGCGTGGGGCGTCGAGATCGGTGAGATGGACTCCTTTTCGAAGGCCGACGTGACAAGCGTAAAGACCGCCATCACCAGGCGCGTGGACAAGTTCCGTGCACCCTACGAGCGCGTGCCTCGGTCCTATCGCCGCGAATGCGTGTTCGCGGGCACCACGAACGAGCATCAGTACCTGCGCGACCCGACCGGTGGGCGGCGCTTTCTCCCTGTGCGGACTGATGGCGACGTGCAGATCGCCGAGATCGCGACGTTGCGCGACCAGCTGTGGGCGGAGGCTGTGACCATGTTCAACGCTGGGTTCGAGTGGTGGGAGCTGCCAGCGGACGCGAAGGAAGAACAGGCCAGCAGGTATGTGGGCGACAGCTGGGAGGGGCGAGTCGAGCAGTGGCTCGACCTTCGGATGGAGCCGAGCAAGTACCGCAGCCGAACAGCAACAAGCCGAACGCATCGCGAACATGGTTGCACCGCTGGTGCTCCGCAAGGTTCAGCAGAGCCGGTCCGTGTCTGTGCGGGGGAGGCGCTGATGACGCGCATCATTCTGGGAGGCATCGACCTTCCTGCCGATCTCCAGTGGACCGATGAGTTCACCGCTTGGCGTATCGGTCAGCAAGCGCGCACGAGCTTGACCGGTGCGTTGATCGTTCAGGAATCGGCGCGACAGGCTGGACGCCCAATCACCTTGAAAACTACCCGCGACGGGACCGCCTACGTCGGCGTGGTGTCTCTGCCCACTCTTCGGGCCCTGCAGGAGAGCGAAGGCGAGGCGCGCGCAACGCCCATCGATCTCATCTTGCCCGCGCACAACGGCGGCGACCGCGCGTTTCAGGTGCGCTGGCGCCGAACCGATGGTCCAGCGATTGAGGTTGAGCCCACCCGGTTTGCTGTGCCGGCTCTGGATGCTGATCTGTTCTCCATCACTCTTCGCCTCATGACGGTGTAACCCATGACCATTTCTGCAACCGACATCAAGCTGCGTCAGTCGCAACGCCTGACTGACAACCCCGACGGCGGCGGCCGTATGGTTCAGGCTGAGATTGTCGACGGGACAATGAACAACCTCTTCCCTGACATCGGTGATGAGGAGCGCACGACTGGTCGAGCCACGCTGCGCAAGATGTTCGTACATGTCGATACCGCCAACACTGACGTGCTGAAGGATGCGATCGGTGTGCTGATCGATCCGCCAGCTGACCCGCGCGTAACGGTGAGCATGTTCGCGACGGGCTCCTATGCTGACGTGCGTGCTGATGCTAAGAATCGGGTGGAGAGCTACATCACTCGCGGTACCGAGTCTCGCTTCATTCTGATGGGC
>NZ_JCAFUS010000029.1:0-7545 GCF_059371555.1 Stenotrophomonas sp. YJH_SMC_10
AACCAAGGGATTATGAGGCCTCTATAGGGCTTCCACAACCTTCCACAGGCGCCCCGGCTTTAAGCTAAGTCGTTGATTTTCTCAGGTTGTGCGACCACCTGCGCCCATCATCGTCCACCTCTTTCCATGGACAAACGGTCACCGAGCGGTCACCAATGGGCGCATCAAAGGGAATGCTTACAGCGAAGGGACTGGCCGCACTGCCGGCCGGCGAATGGGCCTCAGATCCGGCGCCGCGCGGCGCGGGCTGCCTTGACGTGCGCAAGCTGGCCGGCGGGCAGCTGCGGTTCTACTACAGGTACACGAAGTCCAACGGGCAGCGCGACCGCCTGCTGATCGGCACCGGCCTGGCGCTGACCGCGGCACGCGAAGCGGCGGCGGCGTTGTCACGGCGGTATCAGGCCGGCGAACGGGATCTGCGCGACGCGATCGCGGCCGAGGCAGCAGCCGCGGACCGCGCGAAGGCTGAGGCCCTGGCCGAATCGACACGGCGATCTGGTGCATCGCTTGGCGCTCTGATGACGGCCTACGTCGAGAGCTTGGAGGGCGCTGGCAAGGTCTCTGCCGCCGCGACGCGCGCTTCCATCAAGCGCCACATCGAGGATCCGTGGCCAGCCCTCTGGGCGCGCCCGGCGTCCGAGCTTGAGCTGGATGACCTGCTTCCGATCCTGTCGCGACTGGTGCGCGCCAAGAAGCTGCGCGAGGGCGGCAAGATCCGGTCGTATCTGCGGGCGGCGTATGCAGCAGCGATCGCAGCAAAGCAGGATGCGGCAGCCCCCGACGCTCTGCGCGTGCTCAACGTATCCAGAAACCCGGCGCGCGACCTGGCCACGCTCGACAGCGGGCAGCCGCGCGACCGGGTTTTGTCGGTGGCCGAGCTTCGTGCCTACTGGCGCCGGATCGAGGCGATGCCCGGGAGGGAGGGCGCTCTGGTGCGCTTCCACCTGCTGACCGGGGGGCAGCGCATTGCACAGCTGATGCGGCTGAAGTGGTCTGATCACGATCACGACACGGACACCGGCACCGGATCCGTCCGCTTGCTCGACATCAAGGGGCGTCGCCGCGTGGCTCGCGTGCACCTGGTGCCACTGCTCCCGCTGATGGCTGCGGATCTCGCCGTCTTGCGCGGCGATGATGACAGTGAAGGCGGCGGCGACGGCGCCAGGCCGCACCTGTTCTCGCTCACCGCCGGAAAGGCGCCGGCCACCTATGACGAGTTCCGGGGAATCATGGATCCGGTGGTGGCTAGCATGGTGGCCGCCGGCGAGCTGACATCGCCGTTCACGCCGGGCGATCTACGACGCACGGTGGAGACTCGGCTCGCTGCGCTGGGCCTGTCGGAAGAAGTCCGTGGCCACCTGCAATCTCACGGCCTGAGTGGCGTCCAGAAGCGGCACTACAACTTCTTCGAGTACGACGCGGAGAAACGCGCTGCGGTGGAGGCCCTGTACGAACTGCTTACCGGCGCCGGTGCGACGGTGGTGCCGATGCGCAAGGGCCTGAGCCGTTAGAACGGCAGGTCCTCGGGCAGATCCAGGCCTACTAGGCGGCCTGCAGCGCGCTGATGACTGCTGGCAGCAGCCCGCAGCCGCTGAGCGCTCTGACGCCGGCGAGCACGGGCTCGCCAGCTCCCTGAGTTGTCCAGTTCGAGGTCCGTAGCCTGCTGCAGCTTGGCTGCGGCCTTAGCCTCGAACAAGGTTCCACCATTGCTGCGATATGTCATCCACCGAGCCTGACACCAGACTGTCGCGTAGACCGCGACACGTCACGAGCCTCTCCGATCGCCCGGCAGCGGGCAAAAAAAAAGGCCCCCGGAGGGGGCCCTTTTCCATTCATCGACCGTGGAGGCTACTCAGCACTAGGCTCTGATGAGTCATCGGCTGGCACACCACTTCCCGACGGCGCTCCATTGCGTCCTGAGCGAACTCGAACGCGCGGACCACCTGCCCCTGGATTCCCGGCGTCCACTGGCTCTCCACTGCTCTGGTCGGAGCTTGGGGCTGCGCCTGGGTCTGCGTCTGCAGCTGGAATGTCGGATTCATGGGACGTACCTTCGTGTGAATTGGGGAGAACCGGAAAATTGATGAATCTGGGTTGCTGGTGTTCGCTGGGGTATTGCAGCATTGCCCACGCAAACTGAACGAAAGCGTTTTCCGCGGGCGTAAGCGGTGACACCCTCTTGAAGAGGTTCGAAGCTTCTTTCCGGTCAATGACGAAACTATGGGAAGGGTAGTCATTGATCAGTGATTTTAGGGCGTCATCCTTAAGGTTCTGCGAATAGCCATCCAGCCGGCCGCCGTACTCAAAGGCGATGCGAGTGGCACGTTGCAGCTCACCAAGGCGCAGAGGATCCACTTGGTTCAGGAGCGGAGCAGCCATTGCAGCGCCAATGTGGGCGGCCATTTCTGCAGCCAGCTTGGTCGACAGCCCCATCCGCCTCGCTTCGCCTAGCATTTGATGGTAGCCCCAGCGAACATGCTGTCCTACGACACCCAGCGCTTCTGTGATGTCCAGCCCAGAACTGCGCTCCTGCAGCTCGGTTCCTTTGAAAACCTGCACGTCTAGGGGACCCAACTCGCCCCTATCACCGATGCCAAGCTCATTGGCAGCGATGGCGATCAAGGTGCCGGCACTCTTGCACCAGCTCGGAACGGCTACTCGGAGTCCGTCCTTGTAATGATGACGGAGACAGCGGGCAATTCGATACCCACCGTCCGGGTCGCCACCAAAGGTGCTCAAAACGACAGTGGCCTTCTGCTTGAGCGGCCGGCTAGCAAGCAAGTCACTGAGCTGTGAGTGCAGCTCCCGGGTGATCGGGCTTGCGATAACGATGTAGTCGCGCTCCGGATCCTCGCCCGAAAGCATGTCCAAAACCTCTGAGTACGTTGACACCTTTTCCCCCTGTGACGCCGTCCTGGCCGGCGAATCTTACAACGCGTTCGACGAATTTTCGGAACTGAGCCAGTCTCACCACCTGAGAAATTCTGAACGAAATTCAGCCCGTTAAGGATTCAGGGGCATCAGATAGTGGTCCTGCAATTGCTGTGCCACCAAGCAGCGCCAGCTTTCCGCCAAGGTGAGGCCATTAGTACTTATACTAATAGAACGCAGTCTCGACGCGTGAGACATGCCGCTCCCAGAGTACGCCCATGCAGTCCCTTCCCAACTCCCATACGCTGGCCCGCCCAATCGGCCCGGCCATGATCGATGGCCCGGCGCAGTTCGTGCCCCTTGCCGCAGCGCGCGCGCGGCTTGGCTTCCCTTCGCCGGCCGACGACTTCATGGACGACGCGATCGACCTGCATCGCCTGCTGGTACGCAACCCCGCCGCCACGTTCCTGTACCGCGCCGATGGCTGGTCCATGAGCGGCGCCGGCGTCAGCGACGGGGACATCCTGGTGGTCGACCGGTCGGTAACCCCCCAGGCGGGGGACCTGGTCATCGCCATCTGGGACGGGAACCAGCCCACCTGCAAGGTGCTGCAGCTCTTCGAACGGCACGTGGAGCTGCACTCGGCCAATCCGGACTTCCCCCCCATCGTGCTGGAGCAATCCACCGAGGTGGAAGTGTTCGCTGTCGTTGGAGTCGTCCGCCAGATCAAACGCCGGAGCGGCCGTGTTCGGGCTCGTTGACGGCAACAACTTCTACGCCAGCTGCGAGCGCGTGTTCCAGCCAGGCCTTCGAGGCGTTCCGCTGGTGGTGCTGAGCAACAACGACGGCTGCGCGATCGCGCGCTCGGCCGAGGCCAAGGCGCTCGGCATCAAGATGGGCCAGCCCGCTCACGAACTGAAGCACCTGGTGCGCCGACATGGCCTGCAGATGCGCTCGGCCAACTTCGGGCTCTATGGAGACATGAGCGCCCGGGTCGTGAGCGTTCTGCGGGAGGCCGCGCCGCGGGTGGAGGTCTACAGCATCGATGAGAGCTTCATCGACCTGGACGGAATCCGGGACCGCGAGCGGTTCGCCCGGGATCTGCGCCAACGTGTGCACCGGTGGACCGGCATACCGAATTGCATCGGCATTGGCCCCACGAAGACCTTGGCCAAGTTGGCCAACAAGGTGGCCAAGGGTGCTGACGGTGTGATCGACCTCGGCAATGCGGCCTACCGGGACACGGTGCTGCAGACATTCCCCGTCGGTGATCTATGGGGAGTCGGCCGCCGGCTGGCGCCGCGGTTGGAATCCATGGGCATCAGCACCGCCGCAGCACTACGCGACGCGCCGGCGGACGACATCCTGGCCACCTTCGGTGTCACGTTGGCACGCACTCAACGTGAGCTGCAGGGACATCCGTGCATGGAACTGGAGGAAGTTGAGCCAGATCGGCAGCAGATCATGGTGAGCCGATCCTTTGCGGAGCGGGTGGAAGACCATGACGCGGTTGCCCAAGCACTCGCTACGTTCGCCGTCAGGGCCTGCGAGAAGCTACGCGCACGCGGCCTTGTCACCGCGGGGGTATGGGTGTTCGCGCATTCCGATACGTTCCGTCCGGAGCTGCGGCAGCACAACGCCACCCGGTCAGTAAGCCTACCGGCCTCGACCGCTGACACGATGGTGGTGCTGGGTGTCGTCCGCCGGCTGCTGCGCGGCCTGCTGCGGGAGGGCATCGGGTACAAGAAGGCGGGTGTGGCGCTGCTCGACCTAGCCCGGCCGGAAGAGCTGCAAGCGGATCTGTTCGGGCCCACGGTGGTAGGCAACGAACGGCTGATGGCCACCATGGACCGAATCAACCAGAAGTTCGGGCGGGGCACTGCGGGACTCGGTGCGTCAGGTTGGCAGGCTCGGCCGGCCTGGGGCATGCGGCAACACATGCTCTCACCGAACTACACGACCTCGGTACACGAGATCCCTCCGGCGCGTTGCTGACGCGCCTGGATCAAGAGAGCGCAAGTAGGTAGATAGCCTGCGGCCGCCGAACGACGGCCGCAGGAACTTACGTCAGTGCATGCCGCACAGCAGCCCCAGGACATTCTCCTTCCACTTCAGCTGCTGCACATCCGTGCCAGCCTTTTGCTTCTTGTGGACCTGCAGCAAGACGGCGAACGCTTCGCCAGCCTCCGTAGGACACCACTGGCCGTCTCGCTTTTCCTGCAAGCCATGCTCTACCAAGAGCCGGTTGAACTTCTGAGGCGAGAGACCCATCCGGCCACCCAATTCGGTGGGAGTGAAGCACCGGATGCCATCAACCTGGACTGCAACAGGGCCAGGTGACATTGCAGACGCTGGCACCAGGGGCAAGGCCTGATTGGCTGGGATAAGCAGGCAAGCTTCAGGAATGCTCGTAGTGTCGCTCAGCTGGGACAGTGAAACCCATTGCAATTTCGGAAATTCCGAAACCCCGGGAAGCTTCATAAAACTTTGATTTTTAAACATTTTCATGATTCCGATTGATGGAAGCATGAACCACCAAGCGTTGACGTATTTCGGAAACCCGATAAGATCAACTTCGTTCTAGCGCGCAGCTACTCGTAGCTGAACGATGGAACGGAAGCGTTGATCGATTGCAGTCGATCACTGCTTCTCTTGGTGGCCATGCCACCCGTACAACTGACTGAGATTCGCGCAACCCTGGGGCTGACCTGATAGAAGGCCTCGGGGTTTTGCGTTTTTGCCGATCGGGGACTGGGGGAATTCAGCAACCCCAACCGACGCCTCAAGATAGTGGGGGTAATTGAGTGCGTCAACGCCAAATGTAGTGAAATTCGGCAATCCCTTGTGCCGCAAGGATCATGCCATCGGCCTTGCATTTAAAGGCTTCCGACCTGCTTGAACCGTCTGCGCAGTCAAGCTCTAAACCGGTTATAGCGGCGGTATAGACGACTGCGAAAACGGAACAATGACAGGTTCACATGACGGGGGTTAATTCCGCCATGGATAAGCCTGTGGATAACCGGTGCGCAAGCTGTTTGCGGAGAAGATGCCACGCCGAGCGGCCCGCGCTTGGTGGAGTGTGGTCACATCGGCAGCGCTGGAAGTAGATCGCCACACACCGCCTGATCTATCACGCCGCCAGCCGATGCTCGTAGAACGGGTGCCGCTTGTCGTCGAAGATCCTGTAGAGCGCAGCCAGGTTGGCCGGATCCGGATTGAGCCAGGCATCCACGTGCTCTGGCTTGATGTTGATGATGGTCCGGTCATGGCCGGCGGCGGCCACCTCGGGCTCGGGGTCGTCGGTGATGGCAGCGAACGACAGCAGATCCGGCTCTTTGCCGGCCGGATCCTTCCAGTGCGACCACAAGCACGCGACCAGCATCGGCTCGCCCGTGCGCGGGGTGAACTGCACCACCTGGTTCTTCCCGTCCGGCCCCTCGACGTTCTCGTAGAACGTGTCGACCACCATCAGGCCGTGGGTGTGCCCGAACGCCGGCGCCCAGAACTTCTCCAGGCTGTCGCGACGGGCGTTGTAGGTGCCGGGGAAGCGCTGGTCGTAGTTGGCCGGCTTCCCGGCCAGGCGGCACTGGTAGCGCATCGGCTTGATGACCAGCTTTCCGCCCTCGGAGACGATCACCGGGGCGTAGACGCCGGGGAAGATACGGCTGTCGCGATCCTTCGGCTCGACGCGCTGCAGGTCCGCCAGCCGCGCCTTGGCCCGCTCGATCTTGTTGCCGGCAATCCGAACGTCCTCCCGGGCCTTCTTCGTCTCCTTCACCTGGAGCGCCCGCTCGGCGTCGGCCAACCGCTTGCGGTTGGCGAACAGCTCCTGCTCCAGGATGGTGGCCTCGGCCCTGTTCCAATGTTCGACCTCGGCCCACACCGCCAGCTCCGCCGGGCTCGCGCCGGCCCGGAAGGCTTCATCCATGGCCTTCGGCGTCTTGGGCCGCTTCTTGCCCGGGTCGTGCGCGTAGAGCGCGGCGAACTCTTGCAGCGACAGGGTTGCGCCGGTCATCCTGACCAGCTTCTGATAGGCGGCGGTGATCTGGGCGGAATAGCACATGGGCGCAATCTGGCAGCAGGCGCCGTTGAGCCCGCGTGAGGATCAGTCCATAGGCACCGGGGCCAGTCCATCCAGCGGCAGCTCCGCCTTCTCAGGCCAGGCGAACGTCTCCGGCTGCGGTAGCAGCGCGCGCACCTCGTCCCAGGTGTCGATCCCTTCCGGCGGCGCCAGCACCAGCTGCTCCAGCGCCTGGTTCACAGCATCGCGCCAGGCCACCATCGCCCGCGCCTCCGCACGATATCGGGCCACGCCGCTGTTGTAGTAGCTAGCGCACGACTCGATGCTGTCGTAGCCACGCTCTACCGCCTCCGCGCGCATCCACCCGAACGCCTGGTCGCGGATGTAGCGGTAGTGCGCGGGCGTATGCAACTCGAAGCCCAGGCCGGGCGATGACGCCGGCAGCGGTGTGTTCTGCTCCAGCCATTCGTTCGGCCATAGGTAGTGTCCGCGAGGAATGAACGCACCAGTTTCGACGCAGCGAATCACATCGGGGTCTTCAGTGAGTTGGTACATGATTAAATCTCCGCGTCTGCCACCCAGTGGAACCAGCCGCCATAACGACCGGACGTGTTAGACCACTGCATTTCAAAGCCGTACGTTCCAATGTTCTG
>NZ_JCAFUS010000030.1:0-7089 GCF_059371555.1 Stenotrophomonas sp. YJH_SMC_10
GCCCATCAGAATGAAGCGAGACTCGGTACCGCGAGTGATGTAGCTCTCCACCCGATTCTTAGCATCAGCACGCACGTCAGCATAGGAGCCCGTCGCGAACATGCTCACCGTTACGCGCGGGTCAGCTGGCGGATCGATCAGTACACCGATCGCATCCTTCAGCACGTCAGTGTTGGCGGTATCGACATGCACGAACATCTTGCGCAGCGTGGCTCGACCAGTCGTGCGCTCCTCGTCACCAATGTCAGGGAAGAGGTTGTTCATTGTCCCGTCGACAATCTCAGCCTGGACCATACGGCCGCCGCCGTCGGGGTTGTCAGTCAGGCGTTGCGACTGACGCAGCTTGATGTCGGTTGCAGAAATGGTCATGGGTTACACCGTCATGAGGCGAAGAGTGATGGAGAACAGATCGGCATCCAGGGCCGGCACAGCAAACCGGGTGGGCTCAACCTCAATCGCTGGGCCATCGGTTCGGCGCCAGCGCACCTGAAACGCTCGCTCGCCGCCGTTGTGCGCGGGCATGACGAGATCGATGGGCGCTGCGCGCGCCTCGCTCTCGCTCTCCTGCAGGGCCCGAAGAGTGGGCAGAGACACCACCCCGACGTAGGCAGTCCCGTCGCGGGTCGTTTTCAATGTGATGGGGCGGCCGGCCTGTCGCGCTGACTCCTGGACGATCAGCGCGCCGGTCAGGCTCGTACGCGCCTGTTGGCCGACGCGCCAGGCCGTGAACTCGTCGGACCATTGGAGATCGGCAGGAAGGTCGATAGCCCCCAGAATGATGCGCGTCATCAGCGCCTCCCCCGCACAGACACGGATCGGCTTTGCTGAACCCTGCGGAGCACTAGTGGCGCAACCATGTTCGCGATGCGCTCGGCCTGCTGCTGCTCGGCTGCAGTCGCGCCAGCGACGATCTCTTTGCTAGGCGCCTTCCAGTCGATGACCAGAACCTGTTCCTTCGCCTCACCCGCCTTGATCCGGGAGGCATCGGCCTTCGCCTGTGCTTCCGCCTCAGCGACAGCAGCTTTCCGACGCTCCTCGGCCGCCTGTTTCGCGGCCCTTTCCTTTTCCAGCCGCTTTGCTTCGATTTGGTTCTCAAGCTGAACCACGCTATCGAGCTCGCCGGCGCCGACCAGGTCAAAGCGCTCGGCCAGCTCCTTTCGCTTGCCTGCGAGTTCGTCCATGCCTTCGAGCAACTGCTTTTGCTCTTCGGTGTACTTGGCAAGCTCCTGTCGCTGTGCGTACAGCGAATTCCAGATGTTGGCGAACTGCTGAAGGCTGTTCGGGCCGCTCATCTGGCTCAACATGTCTCTCGTTTTCTGCGAAATCTCACCCATGCTCAGCGAGAAGCCCTGAGCGGCATTTGAGGCGCTCGCCAAGCTGCCTCCGGCCGCAGAAGCTCCCTCAGCGACCCGTTCAACGCCGGTCGCGGCCTCATCCGATGCGCGTTTAACGTCGAGCATGGCGTCAGTCGCCTTCTGAGCACCCTGCTCGACTCGACCCATCGCAGCGGCGCCCTTTGCCCCAAGCTGCTCCATCGAATCGCCGGTGTCGTAGATCGCGCCCTGAACGTCCAGCTGGGACTGCACCTGGCTCCGGCGCCAGGCATCACTATCGGCGACAGCTGCCTTTGCGGTATCGGCGTAGGCGAGCAGCCATTCGTCGCCAGCTGCACCGTCAGCCAGCACGCCGCGACGCACCAGGTCGCTGACTGCCTGCTGGGAAATGCCCACCAGATCGCCGAAAGCACCCTGCCTCATCGGACTGCTCAGATCAGAAACCACTACAACCCCCTTGGAAATGCGTCATGACTAGCGAAAAACTGCGCGACCGAATACCCGTGGAACCTGAGGCCGGGGAGGACCCATCGGCCCGCCCTCTCCCCCCTGCCCCTCCCGGGCTACCAACCGCACGATGATTCGCGTGGAACATGCCAGCCGTCCGCACCGTCCAAACCATCAAGGCAAGGTCTGGACGCCCGTAACCCGCGCCGTTACTAGGCTGTCCACACTGTCCATACCGTCCACACCAATTTTTTTGAATTGAGTAGTTGAGAGCTGGGGCGGTGTGTTGGTACATGTACGCGCGCGAGAAATGGTGTGGACGGTCAGGACAGCGCTGTCGCAGTAGGCGGCAGGTCTGGTCAGAGGTTCGGACGGGTGTGGACGAAGCTGGCGAGGTCTGGTCAGAAGTCAGGTCCACTTGGGCCCTCCCGCCTTGACCGCTGTACGGTTGCCAGCCAGTCATCGATTGCGAGGCCAGGCCTGAACCACCGGGGCTCCCGACTGCCGTCATCCGGCCAACGCCTGCGCTGCTGCTCCCAGCCCAGCGTCTTCATGATCGAGGCGACCCGCATCTGCTCGGGCTTGCCGTGCTTGCCTGGGTCCAAGCCGATGGCGTACGTGAGGAGGTTGTCGGTGGTCGCCCAGTCAATCTGCGACGCCATCGCCAGTCGCGTTGGGTATCCAGCCACACCCAACATGCGATCGCACCGCTGCGCGCGGCACCTGCCCGGGTGCAGCCGGCCTGCACGCCAGGTCCGCTTACAGGCGTCAGTGACGCGGCGACCACGATCCGACACCGGGAACTCGACCGGCAGCAGCTGGCCGACGACCTGGGCGCTTTCCTCGCAGCGGGCGGGCACATCGAGGTGCTGGGGCACACCCCACTTCGCCCGCTGATGAGCCGCCACGCGGCCGCCCATGGCAGCTATGCCGAGCGCATGGCTGCCCACGACATCGACTGAGGCGCCATGAGCAGCGATTCGCACGCAGCGGCCACCACCGAGCCCGGTAGGCCCGGCAGCACCTACTCCGATGGCCCGGTGTGGCATGCCTTCGGTCTCAGCCGCGCCGCCTATTTGGTGGTGCCGCGCCGCACCCTGCAATCCATGTCCATCGACTGGCAGGCGCGCTTTGTCGCGCTAATCCAAGAGGCGCGCCAGGCATTGCCTGATGAGGCATTCCCCCAGTACCAGGCGGTGCGGCTCCGCGACGGCAAGTACGCCGCTGATCCCAACTGCCGGTACCGCCGTATGCCGCCGTTTCCTGGACGCCCCTCCGCGAACGCACATGCCGTATGCGACGCGCCACTCGCTGGTGCCTTCGTGAACACCTTCACCCTCTTCGATCAGGCCCGCCGATGACCGCGAACCTCACGCTTCTTCCTACGAACTGTCCCGTTCTGCGCGACGCATTTGAAACGATCAGCGCGATCGCTGTCGAGGCTGTGTGGCTGCCCAACCAGGCGAAGGCCATCACCCTTGCGCAGGCCCAGACCGCACTGCGGGACCTGCACAACCGCCTGCCGCGCTTGCAGGATCTGCGCGTGTTCGAAGCCGCCGTAGCCGCCTATGTTGCGACTCTGCGCAGCAGCATGCAGGACGGCGACATGCCGCTCTGCGATACCACCCGTGCCCGGCTGGCGCAGGCGACCGAATTGCTGGAGCTGGTAAGGAGTCAGAGTCGCGCCGTGGTCGATCCGGCCGACCCGTGGCGGGGCCTGTACCACCCCAGTCGCCTCCCGGCGCGCAACGCCGACGGCGAGATCCTATGCCATCCGGACGTGCCCATGTGGGCTGACGGTCGCGAGGCATCGCTGCGCCCTCTTTTCCTTGCTCAGGGCTTCGACCTGGTCGTGGTCGAGGGCGAGTTTTCCGAAGAGGGCATCGGATCGGGCGCTTACAACGCAGCACAGGAACTGCACGATTGGAACCCGGAGGGACCTGGAGAGGACTGGCGTCTGGTGTGGCTAGGCGAGACGGAAGACGGCCTCGCTGCGTGGTTCGTGCGGCCTCTGGCGATCGCTGCAATGGCGGCGAAGGAGACTGCACATGGCTGACGGTTCCCGCTCCTTCAACTTCCCGCCGCCACAGGTCTCCCGCCTGCGCCCCGGCGAGATCGTCGTGGATCTGTTCGCCGGCGGTGGTGGCGCATCGGAAGGGCTTAAGCAGGCCATCGGCATCGATCCCGCCCTGGCCTACAACCACGACGAGCTGGCCATCGGCCTGCACGCCGCCAATCACCCCCTGACCCAGCACCACCGCGAGGATATCTGGCACGCAGACCCACGCGTGGACGTGGCCGGCCGGCCCATCGGCTGGTTCCATGCCTCGCCGGACTGCACGCACTTCAGCCAGGCCAAGGGCGGCCAGCCGCGCAGCCGCAAGACCCGCGCATTGTCGTGGGTGGTGCTGAAGTGGGTTGGCCAGCTGCTGCGTGCCGATCGGCTGCACGGGACCAACACCGCGCCGCGCATCATCTCCATGGAGAACGTGTGGCAGATCCTGACCTGGGGTCCGCTGGTGGCAAAGCGCTGCTGCAAGACCGGCCGGGTGATCACCCTAGACTTGGTCCAGGCCGTGCATCCGGAGTCGGGAAAGCCGCTGTTCCGGCGTGGCAAGCCGGTCATGGTCAACCGAGTCGCCGACAAAGGCGAGCGGGTGCCCGTCGAGCGCCAGGCTCTTGTCCCCCATAAGCGCCACAGCGGACGCACTTGGCGGCAGTTCGTCGCAGCACTGCGGGCGCTGGGCTACGCGGTGGAGTGGCGCAAGCTGGTGGCCAGCGATTACGGCGCCGGCACCAGCCGCGAACGCCTGTTCCTGCTTGGCCGCCGCGATGGTCAGCCCATCGTGTGGCCCGAGCCGACCCATGGCACAGCCCCGGGACAGAAGCCGCGCGTGACTGCTGCTGACTGCCTGGACTTCTCGATTCCCTGCCCGTCCATCTTTACTCGGGACCGGCCGCTGGCCGACGCCACCATGCGCCGCATCGCCAAGGGCGTCATGCGGCACGTCATCAACTCGGCCGATCCCTTCATCGTCCCTGCAACGCACCAGGGCGGCGATCGCGTGCATAGCGTGCGCGATCCCATGCGCACCATCACCGCCGCCAATCGCGGCGAGCTGATGCTGGTGGCGCCGGAGCTGGCGCCGTTCCTCACCGAGCATGCCAACGCAAGCCGTCAGCGGACGATGGCAGCGGACGAGCCACTTCCCACTGTCTGCGCCGGGGTGAAGGGTGGGCACTTCTCGGTGGTATCCCCGACTCTTGTCCAGACCGGCTACGGCGAGCGTGAAGGCCAGGCCCCGCGTGCACTCGACCTGCAGCAGCCGCTGGGCACGATTGTCGCGGGCGGTGTGAAGCACGCTGTGGCCGCGCCGCACCTGGTGAAGTTCCGTGGCGACAGCATCGGCACGGCGGCCACCGAGCCCGTGCCGACGATCACTTCTGGTGCTGGTGCCGTGCGCCCTGCCGGCGCTGCGCACGCGCTTGGTGTGGCAACAGCCTTCCTCGAGCAGGCCAATGGCGGCTTCTACCAGGGCGCAGGCAACGATGCTCGCGACCCCATCAGCACCATCACTGCCAGCGGCAGCCAGCAGCGCCTGGTCGCTGCACACCTGACGGCGATGGCGCAGAACGTGGTGGGGAACGATCTGCGGGTGCCTCTTCCGACCGTGCTCGCCGGTGCAACGCGCTTCGCCGAAGTGGAATGCACCCTGAGCCCCGAACAGGAAGCGGGCGCCCTGCGCGTCGCCGCCTTCTTGGTGAAGTACTACGGCAGCGGCATCGCCGTGGACCTGCACGACCCAGTGGACACGGTGACTACCAAGGATCGCCTGGCGCTTGTCACCGTGGTCATCAAGGGCACGCCCTACGTCATCGTGGATATCGGCCTGCGCATGCTCAAGCCGCATGAGCTGTTCCGCGCGCAGGGCTTCCCGGTGACCTACATCATCGACCGCACCGCCGACGGCACCGTACTGAAGACCACGGCCCAGGTGCGCATGTGCGGCAATAGCGTCAGCCCACCGCCGTTCTACGCCTTGATCGACGCCAACCTGGACCCGGTGGCTTTGCCGCAGGCGGAGGCCGCATGAGCATCCGACGCCAGCACGCCAACAACGGCATGGCCGCCGGTGGCCGTCCGATTCGCATCCCCCGCTCGGTCGACAGCGTGCGCGCGCACTTGAAGCGCCACCTCTTGGAGGAAGGCAAGCGCATGCAGGACTTGGCCGAGGTCTGGAGCTGCTCGAAGCACAACGTCTACGACCTGTTCTACCGCGACCGGCCCATCTCGCCGAACCACATCGAGCTCGCCGCCAGGATGCTTGGCCTGGATGAATTCGACACCAACGAGCTGCGCCTGCTCGGGGCACGAGAGGCCGGCTGGCACATCGACACCAACTTTCTGCTGGAGAAAATCGCATGACCACCGACAACAAGACCCTGGCGGACGTGCAGCCCGGTGGGAGGGTGAGGCTGGGGAATGCCCTTCTACCCTGCCCGTTCTGCGGCGCACCCGCTGAACGCATCGACTTCGGTATCGGCTCGGGGGAAAACGAGGGCGGCTCGTGCATTGCTTGCACCGTCTGCCAGCACAGCGGACCCATTGAGTTCGGCTACAAGGAGAACTTCATCTCCAATTGGAACCGCCGCGCTCTCGCCGCCCGCCAGCCGGTGGGGGAGATCCCATCCGAGGTGCTTTCCGCCATCTCTGGCCTTGCCCACATCGCCAAAGCCAACGTGTCCAGCTTGGCAGACAAGCATGTGGCCATCATCGACGCGTGGCTCTACGCCGCCCCGACCGCGCAGGCCGTGGTCCTGAGTCCGTCCCAATCTGTACTCGCCGAGGTTGCCCAGGAGAGAGCGCAGCAGGAAGCGAAATGGGGTCAGCAGAACCACGTCGACTGGACCCCCACGTCGGCAGCAACGGATCTTGCCGGAGCTTGGCCTGCTGGCGTGGGTGACCACTTCAAGTTCATCACGGATTACAAGGCGAAAGGGGCGGAGGGTCATCGCCTGGGTTACTTCGACATCCTCATGGAAGAGGTGGCTGAGGCGCACGACGAAGCCCGCGACGGCGACACGAAAGCCACTCGCGCGGAACTGGTGCAGGTCGCCGCAGTTGCCGTGGCGTGGATCGAGTGCATCGATCGTAGGTTGGCCAAGGTCGACAGCCAGGCGGTGGGCAATGGCTAAGCTTGACGACGAAAGCCTGACGCTGATGTTCGATCCGTTCGATGGCGATTTCGGCTCACCAGGGGACAAAGTTCTTTCCGACAAAATGGTGACCGGTCGCAAAGAGCACAAC
>NZ_JCAFUS010000031.1:0-6311 GCF_059371555.1 Stenotrophomonas sp. YJH_SMC_10
CTGGTGGACCAGGCTGGAGCCTTCGGCGACCTTGCCGACCGAATCGTCGATCAGGCCCTTGATCTCCTTGGCGGCCGCGGCCGAGCGCTGGGCGAGGGTACGCACTTCGCTGGCGACCACGGCGAAACCGCGGCCCTGTTCGCCGGCACGCGCGGCTTCCACTGCGGCGTTCAGCGCCAGGATGTTGGTCTGGAAGGCAATGCCGTCGATGACGCTGATGATCTCGGCGATCTTCTTCGACGAGGCTTCGATGGCCGACATGGTGGTGACCACCTGGCCGACCACCTCACCGCCCTGCGAGGCGACGCCGTGCGCGCCGATGGCCAGCTGGTTGGCCTGGCGGGCGTGCTCGGCGTTCTGGCGCACGGTGGAGGTCAGTTCCTCCATCGAGGCGGCGGTTTCTTCCAGGTTGGCGGCCTGCTGCTCGGTACGGCGCGACAGGTCGCTGTTGCCGGAGGCGATCTCGCCGGCGGCCAGGGTGATGCTGGAGGCGCTGGCCTGGATCTGGCCAACGATCTGGGTCAGCTGGGTGACGGTGGTGTTGGCATCGTCGCGCATCCGTGCGAACACGCCCTGGTAGTCGCCGTGCATGCGTGCGGTCAGGTCACCCTCGGCGATCGCCGACAGCAGCTGCGAGAGCTTGCCGAGGTTGTCATCGCTGACCGCCATCATCGCGTTGAGGTTCTCCAGCATCAGGCGGAAATCGTGATCGAAACGCTGCGCGTCGCCACGGCGGCTGAAGTCGCCCGCCGCGGCGGCACTGGCCAGCTGCTTGATTTCGGCATTGATGCGGCCGAGGTTGGCCTTGACCGTGTCGACGGTGCGGGTCATCGCGGCCTTTTCGCCGGGATAGCGCGCGATGTCGCGGCTGAGATCACCGACCGCGTACTGCTGCACCACGTCCAGCACGTCGTGCAGGGTCTGCACGTGGCTGCCGACCAGCGCGTTGGTTTCCTGCACCATCAAGCCGTACTCGCCCGGGAAGGCACTGGCATCGATGCGATAGCTCAGTTCGCCTGCATCGTGGCGGCGGGCCATCTCGCGCTGGCCGCTGATCACCGCGTGCAGCTGCTGCTGCATGCCTGACATGGCCTCCAGCAGGCGGCCCGGTTCGTCGTGCGGCTGCGGGCCGATGTGGCTGTCCAGGCGACCGCTGGCGATGCCTTCGGCCACGGCGGTGGCCTGCTTGAGCGGTCGTGCGATGCGGTTGCCGATGACCCAGCTCAGGGCGAGAACGATCAGCACGAGCAGGCCACCGGAGAGCGCCATGATGGCGGTGAACACCAGTGCCTGCTTCTGCACGTCGTCCATGTAGACGCCGCTGCTGACCACCCAGTTCCAGGGCGCGAACAGGCCGGCGTAGGCGACCTTTTCGACGTCGCCCTTGCTTCCCGGCTTGGCCCAGCGGTAGTTGACGAAGCCGCCGCCGGCGCGGGCGGCCTGGACCTGGTCGTAGTAGATGCGCACGCCGTCTTCGGTGCGGAAGTCCCTCATGTCCTTGCCGACCAGGTCCTTGCGGAACGGGTGCATCAGCAGCGTGTAGCCGGTGTCGTAGACGTTGAAGTAGTAGGTATCGTTCTCGGCGCGCATCACCTCCAGCGCCTGCAGCGCAGCGGCCTTGGCCGCCGCTTCGCTGAGCTCGCCAGTGCCGGCCAGGCGATGGTAGTGCTGCAGGATGCCGTAGCTCAGTTCGACCTGGGTCTTCAGCGCAGTCTTGCGGGTCTCGGTGAGGTCCAGGTACTGCATGCGGGCGGCGATCACCGAGAGCGCGATCACGCCGAGCGCGATGAGCAGCGTCAGCAGGTTGAGCTTGCGCCGGACGGAAAGATTGCTGAAGTAGTGTTGCCAGCGATGCAGGAGATTCATCGAGCAGGACCAGGTCGAAGCGGGCGGGCGGCGCCGAGCCGGTCATCGGCGGTACACGCCGTGACAACCCCGTTATCGGCCGTTGCGGCGGGGGATTGAGGCGTGCTGTCGGAACGTATTCAGGTTTCCTTGCAGCGGCGGTTGCGGCGCTGCCTGCGGCAGGCTTTTGAAGCAACGGCAACGGCAACGGCAGCTCATGGCGGCATTGGGTTTCCAAGTGGAAAGAGGGGTCAGATCCGTTTTCCTGCGGAAACGGATCTGACCCCGGAAGCAACGCGGCTGTTGCTCTTGCTCTTCTTTCTTCAATCCGGGGTGGACGCGCACGGGAAGTGTCCGTGGCCGGGAGGATGGGTTGCGCAGGGGCGTGAGCCGCATGGGCTCGAGGCATGCCTCGGGCGGGTTGGGCAGGACGCCCAACCCCGGTCTTGCCGTGTGCGCAGGACAGTGCACACGAGCAAGCGGCGACCGAGCTTACAGGGACGTACTTGCAGCGTCCCCTGCGCAGCCCACCCTCCCGGCCAGCCCGCAGTAGCCAAGCGCTCTCCGCGACCACCCCGAGGGGCTTCGCCGTTGGCTGATATCCAGATGCCCCGTAAACGAAAACGCCCCGGCGCGGGGCCAGGGCGTGTTCGTGGATCAGGTCAGGCAGGCATCAGAACTCCTGCCAGTCTCCGTCGGCCAGTTCGGTGGCCATCGGGCGACCACCCGCCGTGCGGCGGGCCGGCGGGGCAGCCGGGGCCGGGGCAGCCGGTGCAGCGGCGCGCGGGGCCGGTGCGGTGACGCGCGGGGCGGTCACCACGTCGGCTTCGTCGACCACGAAGATCGACACCGCTTCGCTGAGGTGGCCAGCCTGTTCTTCCATCGCCCGTGCGGCGGCAGTGGCTTCTTCCACCAGCGCGGCATTCTGCTGGGTGGTTTCGTCCATCTGCACCACGGTCTGGTTGACCTGCTCGATGCCGGCGCTCTGTTCCTGCGAAGCGGCGGAGATCTCGGCCATGATGTCGGTCACGCGCTGCACCGAGGCGACGATCTCGCCCATGGTCGCGCCGGCCTTGTGCACCAGCGCCGAGCCGTCGTTGACCTTGCCGACGGAGTCGTCGATCAGGCCCTTGATCTCCTTGGCGGCCGCGGCCGAGCGCTGGGCGAGGGTACGCACTTCGCTGGCGACCACGGCGAAACCGCGGCCCTGCTCACCGGCACGCGCGGCTTCCACCGCGGCGTTCAGCGCCAGGATGTTGGTCTGGAAGGCGATGCCATCGATGACGCTGATGATCTCGGCGATCTTCTTCGACGAGGCTTCGATGGCCGACATGGTGGTGACCACCTGGCCGACCACTTCACCGCCCTGCGAGGCGACGCCGTGCGCGCCGATGGCGAGCTGGTTGGCCTGGCGGGCGTGCTCGGCGTTCTGGCGCACGGTGGAGGTCAGTTCCTCCATCGAGGCGGCGGTTTCTTCCAGGTTGGCGGCCTGCTGCTCGGTACGGCGCGACAGGTCGCTGTTGCCCGAGGCGATTTCACCGGCGGCGGAGCTGATCGCGCGGCTGGACTGCTTGATGCGGGTGACGATCTCGCTGAGCTGTGCGGCGGTGGCGTTGGCGTCGTCGCGCATCCGTGCGAACACGCCCTGGTAATCGCCCTGCATGCGCACGGTCAGGTCACCCTGCGACAGTGCGGCCAGCAGGCCCGAGACCTGCTCGATGCTGCCGGCGTTGGCGTCCAGCAGGCCGTTGATCTGCTGGGCCAGCTGCAGGAAGAAACCCTCCTTGTCGGAGGCGTCGATGCGGCCGGACAGGTCGCCGGCGGCGGCCTGGGCAATCACGCGGGCGACTTCGGCTTCAACCTGCGCTTCCTGGGTGCGGTCACGCCACTCCACCACGTAGCCGACGGTGTCGCCGCCTTCGTTGCGGATGGTCGAGACCACCTGGGCGAACTGGGCATCGCCGTACTGCATCGGGCGACGGGCGACACCGTGTGCCTTCAGGTTGTTCAGCAGGGTCTGGTCCATCTCGCCGCGGTGCTCAAGCACGGTGACCGGCTTGCCGATCAGCGGGGCCTGGGCGTCGAAGTCCGGCAGGTCACGGCGCAGTTCGTCCTGGTACTGGCTCAGGGTCTGCTGCAGGGCGCGGTTGCTGTAGACGATGGTGTTGCTGGTGTCGGTCAGGTAGACGCCGGTCGAGCTGTAGTCCAGCGCGGTACGGATGCGCAGGTTCTCGCGGGCGATGGCCTGGTCGGTCTCGATGCGCTCGCGCAGGTCGCGCTGCATGCGCTGCATGGCCTGCATCAGTTCGCCCACTTCATCCTGGCGGCTGACATCGATGTGGCCGTCGAGCTTGCCACCGGCCACGTCGTTGGCGACCGACACGGCGCCACGCACGCTGCCCACCAGGGCACGGGCAAACAGCCACACCAGCACCAGGCCGAGCGCGGCGCCGCCCAGCAGGGCGATCACGGTCAGCACGGCCGAGGCGGAGTAGGTGGATGCAGCCTCATCGCGCGACGCGCGGGCGAGGCGGTTGTCTTCGGCGATCAGCGCCTCCAGCGCCGAGGCGGCCTTGCGGTGCTTGGTGCGGGTCTCGCCGACGAAGGTATCGATGGCGTCGTCCGGCAGGTCCAGTTCCAGCATCTCGGTGACGCTGTCATAGGACGCCAGCGCGTCCTTCCATTCCTTGGCGAAGGCGTCGAACAGCTTCTTCTGCTGCGGATTGTCGACCAGCTTCGGATACTCCTTGATCGACTTGTCCATGCTGGCGCGCAGGTCGACACCCTGCTTGCGCGCATCGGACTTGACGTCATCGCTGGCGCGGATCAGCTGCTGGTAAGCGGCATTGCGGTACTCGCCCAGCATGCCGCGCATCTCGCCGGCCATGCGGATGCTCTCCATGCGCGAACCGGCCAGCTCGGTGGTCACGTTGTTCAGCGAATGCAGGCCGCGATAGGCGACGATGCCCTGCAGCAGCATCACCAGCAGGAGGACGCCGAAAGTCAGCAGCAGTTTCGGCATCAGTTTCAGGTTGTTGATCCACGGCATGGGCGTTGCGAGCTCCTAAGGCAGACGCGCCCGGGCATCGGGCCCGGTTGCAGCAGAAACCACGCCAGGACCAGGCCCGGCGTGGTCCGACGAACAGCGGATTACTTGATGTTGGCCAGCTTCAGCCCAGCCGGCGAGCTGACTTCGATTTCCGCGCGCGAGGCGTCGCGCTGGATCTTGCCGATCACGCAGACGGTCTTGCCTTCCAGGGTTTCCAGCGGGAAGGAGAACTTGCCGCGGTTCTCGCCGGCGATGCGCGCCGAGAAGGTGTGGCGCGGGAAGGCGCCGCCCATGTACAGGAAGGTCGGCTGGCCTTCGGAGCCTTCTGCGTAACGGGCCTTTTCGACCTTGCCACAGACCATGCCGTCCTTGCCGACCGAACGCGGCGCCATTTCCGGCGGGATCATGTCGGCCGACTGGGCGAAAGCGGAGGCGGCGGTGGTGGCCAGGACAGCGGCCGAGACGAACGCAAACAGGGACTTCATCGAGGGTATCTCCGGGGATGGTAACGATCGGGCCGGTCCTGCGCGCTCCTGCGCGACCGGCTTCTGTCCCCCTATCGGCACCGCCGAAGGGAACTGAAGGGTTTTGTGACTGGAACGTGAAGCAGTTCCGTTTACTCAGGCAGCGACGTCTTCGGCAAGGCTGGCCTGGCCCATGTCGGCGCTGTCGAGCAGGGTCTCGATGTCCAGCAGGATCAGCATGCGATCGTCGTGGGTGCCGATGCCGGAGATGAAACGGGTGTCGACGGCCGCGCCGAATTCCGGGGTCGGGCGGATCTGCTCGGCCGACAGCGGGATCACGTCGGAGACGCTGTCGACGACGATGCCGACCACGCGGTCTTCCACGTTCAGCACGATCATCACGGTGAACGCGTCATAGCGGGCGTTGTCCAGGCGCAGCTTCAGGCGCAGGTCGATGACCGGGACGATGGTGCCACGCAGGTTGATCACGCCCTTGATGTAGTCCGGAGCGTCCGGTACGCGGGTGACGGCGTCGTAGCCACGGATCTCCTGCACCTTGAGGATGTCCACGCCGTAGTGCTCGGCGCCAAGGGTGAAGCTGAGGAATTCGCCACCGGCGCTGGCGGCGGAGCGGGTCTTGTCGTTCATCGAGGGGTCCTGGTTCAGCCGGAAATCCCGGTGTCAGGCTCGATATCGGCGCCGCTGGGGGGGACTTTAGGTGCCGGGGGAAGGGCATCCACGCATGGCGTGGATCTACCTGGGAGAGTGGGAGGGCATCCACGCATGGCGTGGATCTACCTGGGAGGGTGGGGGCATCCACGCATGGCGTGGATCTTATCTCTTGCCGATCTGGCACCTTGGGTGCCGAGAGCCCGGCGTGGGCGACCGTGTGGATCCAGGTCTTGCGACCGAGAAGTAGCTTGGGTCCCCACGCCGGATTCTCCCTGAACCGC